>NZ_JBIMCW010000026.1:0-62694 GCF_048552295.1 Acinetobacter legionensis | reverse complement strand
TCCAACAGCAGGTAATGATCCAAATGCGATTCAAGACATTGCGGGCAATGATGCAGTAACCCTTCCACCAACTTCAGTGACCAATGGTTCGGTTATTCCGAGCGATACTACAGCACCAACATTTGTCAATGCGACAGTTGATCCATTGGGTACGACCTTAACGCTGAACTACAATGAAGCACTTGATCCATTAAATCCACCAGTTGCAGGCGACTTCGCAGTGACAGCGGATGGTCAAGTGGTTGCGATCACGGGTGTGTTAGTGGTGGGTAGTAGCGTGGTGTTAACCTTGGGTGCTCCAGTGACCTTAGGTCAAGCGGTGCAAGTGGGTTATACCGATCCAACAGCAGGTAATGATCCAAATGCGATTCAAGACATTGCGGGCAATGATGCAGTAACCCTTCCACCAACTTCAGTGACCAATGGTTCGGTTATTATTCCGCCACTTAATGCTGTAAATGATGAATTTGCATTGGATCTAGGTCAGGAAACTCGTATTGATCGTACAGAAGTTGCTGGTTCAGATATCGCAGTGGTTGATATCTTGGGGAATAATGCTACCGGTCTAGATTTTTCAATTCCACAAACAACAGGCAATGCAGGTAAGGGGTCGACTGGTAATATTTCTGTCACGGTTTCGCAACAAGATCTGATTTCGGTCGGTGAGGCTGTTCAGATTGTTATTTATCAGCAAACTACCAATGGACCAGTGGAGGTTGCACGTGGTACGAGTCAAGGTGGTATTGTCACTGTTGGTGGTATTGGAATCATTGGTGTCGTAAATAGCAACGATTCAATTAAGCTTGATTTTACTAATTTACCAGAAGGTAATTATACGGTAGCCGTTCAGGCAGATGATAGTGCTCTAACAACCTTACTCAAAGATGTTGCTATTAGTGATCTTGGTGGTGAAGGGGAAATTCTGGGGGCTTCAAATGCTGCAGCTATCGGGGCAGCAATTACTGCAGTACTCGGCCCGGTTTTGGGTGCTCCAATACTTGCTTTAGTCAATACAATTTTAATCCCTGTTAATACAATTGGCTTACCACTTTCAAGCGTAGTTAACCAGCTACTGGACGTATTACCAATTGGAGTAATTGATTACATTGTTGATGCTGCTGTTGCTCCTCTATTGTCAAACTTGTTAACGATTTATGAAAAAACAAATATCAGTGTAACTGGAACTGAAGAAGTTTTTGCTAACTATGAATTAACAGGTAATGTTTTTGCTGATAATGGCAATGGGCAAGATGTAGTCAGTGGTGGTTCGATTATTGAAATAGATGGTTCATCTGTTGCATCAGGTACTGTTACGATTCAAGGAGAGTATGGCAACCTTGAAATTAATACTCTAACAGGAGTCTTTACTTATACTGTGACAGCTGGAGAGGCGGCTTTAGGAAAAACTGAAATATTTGATTATAAACTGTCTAATGGAACAACATCGGATATTGCTCAAATCATTATTAATATTGCAGGAACACCAGCAGATCCTGGAGAGTTGACTCCACCAGATCATGTAGATCAAGTTGTGGCAAATGATGACCTTGCAACTGTTAAAAATTATCATGAATCTGTAGGTGATGATGTTGGTGAACAAGGACGAGCTTCTCAATTATTAGGTGTAAATTTACTCGGACTAAATATCTCTTTAGGTAATACCGTACCATTTAATTTTGAAGTTGAAGAAAACAGCACGTCAAGTATTCATGTCAATGTGAGCGGTAGCGTTGTAAGTGCTGCGATAGGTGGACTTATTGGTGCTTTATTAGGAACAGCTGATAAGTTTTTCAATGCTGTACTTGAACGTCAATATGTAGATGAAAACGGCGTTATACAAAAAGAGCACTTCATTGTGGAAGATGCTGTAAAACTAACGCCACCTGGATTGTTGGGCATTATCTTTAATTATTCTGGTCAGATTAATATAGATAATTTACCACCCGGCGTTTATACAATCGCGCTACAAGAGAAACCAACGGATTCTGGTTTATTACAACAAATTTTGAATTTATTGGATTCGACAGCATCTGCCCAGTTATTTGGTGGTGTTGAATTAACCATGCAAGATCAAACCAATAAATATTTGGGTTCAAGTACCATTGAAGGAAATGTAATTTCAAGTGTGGATGGTGCAGATGAAGTAAATACAACAACATTTGTTACTAAAGTGGCCAATGAAGTGGGTGATCCTGCAGTCACATTATCAGGTGCAAACACGGTTGTTGTAGGTGCTTACGGAACACTTTATATTTCTCCAAACGGACATTATAAATATGTGAGTAATGGTGATGCTGCAGATATTGGCAAGGTAGATACATTTACTTACACGATCAGGGACTTTAATGGCAGTGAAGCAACAGCGAATTTAAATATTCGTATTGATGGTGATAACTCTGGCGTGGTTTGGGATAATGCAAACCCTCAAAATGATATATCTCTTCCAGCTCCAATTATTTTAGACAATGCAGAGCATGTCGCTATTGGTGCTGTAACGAATGTGGTACAAACAGTAAGTGAAGCGAATCAAGGTGCTAGTTTTGCAGTGGCAGGTTCATTAGGTGGTGGTGCTGGTACTTATACTCCGACGACATTTAGTGTGGCGAATACAGACTCTTCTCATGTTGTAGTTAAAGTAAATATCCCAGCACTTTCAGTTTCTCTATTGCCAACGATTGTTCTTACAATCAAAGATCAAAATGGTACAGTTGTTGGGACGATAACCGGTAAGCCTCTTCTCAATGCACTTGGAAGTTCAATAACTGTCGACATGCCTAATTTAGGGCCAGGAACCTATACAATTACAGCATCTGCATCGGGTAATATAGGTTTAGGATTTAATGCTACAGTGAGCTTAGCGCAAGATATTACTCACTATAATGAAATTGGCCCAGTAACCGCAGCTCCAATTATTGGCAACATGTTGACAGACGATACCTATAATCCATCTTATGCTAAATTTAGTATTGATACGGGTAATGGTCAGTTTGTAGAGGTTGGATATAATGGTGTGACAGTGCAAGGTGAGTATGGCAGTCTGTTCGTGAAAAGTGATGGAAGCTATGTTTATACACCAAGTGCGGGAGTAATCGGTCGTCAAGAAGTATTCGATTATAAACTCTCTGTTTTTGGTCAAGATCATACAGCATCTCTTACAGTAACAGTTGATGCACTAACCACTGGTGATGCTCTCCGCAATACACTGATTAGTGGTGAACTGAATGATACCTTTACGGGTAATGGAGGTTCAGATGTGCTTGTATATCATGTATTAGAAAGTGCGAGTGCAAGTGGTGGAAATGGCGTCGATCATTGGACAGACTTCCATTCAGGAAATGTGAACACTGATACGAATGCAGACATCATAGATATTTCTGATTTACTGATTGGTTTTAATAGTGCAAATATCACAACCGATTTAACAGCATCGGCAAACTATCTGAAAAACTATCTTGGAGTAAGAGTTGATGGTAATAATGTCACTCTCACCCTAGATCGTGATGGTGCAGGAACTACGTACACTGGCAAAACCGATTTACTCCAATTGGATAATTTAGCGCAATCAGGTGCTGCATTTAATGGCAAAACTGAAGATGATATCTTGAAACTCTTGCTTCAAAATCATCAGCTTGTTCTATAATTTAGTCAGTAAATTGAAAAACCCTAAGTTCGCTTAGGGTTTTTTATTGTCCCATGTATTTTAAAAGCACGTTATAATGACAATATATTGAGTTTGAATGCTTTATTTTCATTATGGTTTATACACTTGTATCTGAAACGATTTTTGAGGAAGACATTAAAAAGAGTCGATTTCAAGCCATTGCAGCATCTGTTGAAAATGAGCAGCAAGTTAAAATATTTCTGGAAAAACATTTAGATCTAACAACAACACATCAATGCTGGGCATGGAAAATAGGTCATAATGTTCGTTTTAATGACGATGGTGAACCTTCAGGTACAGCAGGCCGACCAATCCTTGCAACCATTGAGGGTAATGATTTAACCAACACAATTGTATTGGTCAATCGCTGGTATGGTGGCATCAAATTAGGTACAGGTGGTTTAGTTCGGGCTTATGGCGGCTGTTCAGGGCAATGTTTGCTTTTGGCTGAGAAAATAGAACTGATTGAAAAGAAGAAAATTTATTTTCAATGCCACTTCAGCGAATGGTCGATTTTTCAGTATGAATTAAATACCCAAGACATTGAGTATAAAGAACAATATACCGCTGATGGTGTTGAAGTTGAAGCATTATTACAAATACATCAAATTGATCCACTTAAGTTAAAAGTTCAAGATGTAACGCGTGGGCGTGAGCAACTTAAATTGTTGGAAGACATTGATGAATGAGCAAGATCCATTACTAAAATATCGTGAACAACATAAGCATCGCTTAAATTATATGCCATGGCTGTATTATTCACTTAAACCGAAAAATCGAGTTTGGGCGGAGCAGTGGCAGCAGCAGTACCAAGCGTATTTGATGGCAATGGAAACTGTTGAAATAGGTAAAAATTGTTTTATTTCACCTTTGGCTCATATTTTTGCTGAGCCTGGTCGGAAAATTCTCATTGGGGATAATACTTTTATTGCAGCGGATTGTACGTTGCATGGGCCGTTAGAGATTGGTAATGAAGTTGCGATCAACCATCATTGTATTTTAGATGGGGGTAAAGTCGGTATTAAATTACATGATCAAGTCCGTATAGCCGCCTATTGTCATCTTTATGCTTTTGATCATGGTATGGATTTGAGTATTCCTGTTTATCAACAAGCTGTGACTTCCCAAGGCATTGAAATTGGTCAAGATGTTTGGTTGGGGGCACACGTTGGTGTAAAAGATGGGGTAAAAATTGCTTCACATGCCATAATTGGAATGAATAGTATGGTCACTAAAAATGTGGCTGAAAGAGAAATTGTGGCTGGAAACCCAGCACGTTTTATTCGTTATCGTGAATGAATGCACAGTTTGTACAAATACATAATTAAATTATGGAATTAATTACATAAAGTTGTCCAAACTTATAAAAACTTGTGCTAATTTAAATAATATAGACCCAAAGCTGTAAAGCTAAAGCGAGGTTAAAATGAACAGAGTAGTGGCTTGTATTGACTCTTCTCCGTGCATCAATGCATTGGCAGAAGCAGCCGCATGGATTGCTCAAAAAACTGGTCGTGAACTGGTTTTATTGCAAGTATTGGATTATTACCCTGCAAGTTATCATTTAGGGGAAATTAGTGGGGTAATTGGCTTCGAAAGTAATGCGATGTTGCTTAAAGAGCTGGCTGAGCTTGAACAAAAGCAAAGTGAATTAGCACTGGATTACAGCAATAATTTACTTAAGCATATTTCAGAAATGATTCAAGAAAAATACAATATCAGACCTATTCAAATTCAAGCCAAAGGTGATTTTCTAGAACAAAGCTTTAATGAGTTGACTGAAGATGATATCGCTGTAATCGGTCGAGTTGGTGAGCGTTCAGCTGAGAAGAATAAAATATTGGGCAGTAATGTTGAAAACTTTATTCGTGGAACGAAAAGTACTGTATTAACTGTTGGGCAAACATTTAAACCCCCAACCCGTTTTATTTTTGCTTATGAGCTTTCTGAAACATGTCAAAAAATGCTAAAACGTGTTGAAAAAAGTGATTTACTTAAACTTTTACAATGTCATTTACTTTATGTCGGTGATCATCCTGAAATTCTCAATGAGCCTGCGCAACGTTTAAAAGATGCGGGTCTGGATGTAGTAGTAGAATATCGTTATGGTGATGTTGCTGAAAATATTTTGGATTATCAAAATCAACATCAAATTCAATTGATTGTGCTAGGTGCTTTTAGTCATAGTAAGATTCATCAGTTCTTTTTAGGTAGTGTGACAACCTCAATCTTTAGAAATGCCTCTGTTCCATTGTTAGTCGCAAAATAAGTTTTATCTTAGGAAAAAAAAGCAACTTCACCGTCGATATTAAGTCAAAAGATGGATGAAACAGAAGAAATGGAATGCCACAAATAATGGGATTTGTGGCATTTTTTTTGATTAAAAAATTTAATAAAAATATTGCATTTTGAAATGCAATAGCTTTTTAATGAACTATGAATTTAACTGGTTGAAAATTAATCGACAATTAAAAATATTTTATTTTCATAGGCTTATTAAATCATTATTGAGTTATCCACAATTCTACAAACAAGTTCAGGGGATAACTCTAAGGAAGATGATCTAAGCTTGAATAGATTTGTTAAAATCATAGCTACAAAAAAGCTGCTACATAAATAGCAGCTTTTAAATTTAGGTTACAATGGTTTATTTCACAATTGCAATGGCAAAACCATCATGTCCTTTGCTGCCAACTGTTTGTAAAGCAGTACATGACAGAATTTTAGGATGGTTTTGCATAGCTTTATACATGTCACGAATCCCTTCAATACTTGGTTTAATATTCGCTGGGTCAAGAATATCACCAGCACGAATCACGTTGTCCAAAACAATGACTGTTCCAGAATGTGAAAGGTTTAAGCTTAGCTCTAAATATTCAGGATAACTTTGTTTATCTGCATCGACAAAAATAAAGTCGAAAGCTTTAGTACTTTCAGGCAAATTCTTTAAAATATCAGCTGCGCGACCACATTTTAATTCAACGGTTTGCTTTAGATTAGCACGATCTATATTTTCTTGACCTAAAGCAGCATGTGTATCACGACCTTCAATCGTTAAAATATAGCCATCTTCAGGTAACGCACGGGCTAACCACATGGTGCTATACGCTGCAAAAGTACCTAATTCTAAAACACGTTTGCACTTGTTCATTTGAATCAACATTTGCAATAACATGCCCTGATTTGCGGCAACAGCAAGGTGGTCTGGAAATCCTTTATCCTCAGTGTTTTTTAATGTTTGTATGAGGATTGGGTCTTCAGGAATTAAATGTGATTCGATATAGGTATCGATGTCTGACCACATTTGTTGCATGTTATACCACCTAATTGGAGTCACTTCGTTTATGTAATTTGCATTTTAATCTTTTAAACGAAGAGTGCAATTTTAATAGAAACTTTTGAGTTAAATTTAATCAACTTGAAAAATAATAAATATATAGAACGATACATTCAGGTTTTATTGTTTTAAAGAAGCCAGATCAACTTCTATAAAACATGGTGATGAAACTGATTTATGCAGCGAAGAATGGGCTAAATCCAATTTTTTTTAATAAACGGCGATACATACTTGAACTGCGATCAGCAGGGAAGTGCGTCTCAATGGATAAATCTAAAGGTAGATATTCTGGTTTTTGTGTCTCAACGATCAAACGGTCTTCTTCAAAGATTTTAAGGTTGTATTCATAAGCATCTTCTATTGGTAAATCTTGATCATAGTTACGACAAATGGGGGCAAATAATCGAGTACTACGTGCTGTCATGGGCGAGGCAGCATTCATAATGACCTGTTTCGCTTGATTGGGGAAATGAATGGTTAATGTTGCGGTAAAAGGCAAATGAATTTCAAAATGGCGTAACCATTGAAAATCCGCTTGTCCTAATTGATCTAGACCAATCGGGTAACGACCTACACTACTGATATAATCAGCACTAAAACCATAGTCTGTTTCTTGCGTAGTGTAATCAGGCACTTCTGTATTTTCTGGGTCACCAAAAGTTTCTGGATGTACCCATGCAAAATGGGCAACATCGATAAAGCCTTCCAATTGTCGACCAGCAAAGCATTTTAAATCGACTTGAGGACAAACCAGTTGTTGGTACGCGGTCTCATCCCAATGCGGCATATTTGGAATATTGGCTATATCCTGTTCTTTTGCTAAAAGTGAACACCAGATTAATCCATAACGTTCAACAGCAGCATAGGTTTTTAGGTGGAAACGGTCCGAAATTTTATGATTGGGATGAGCTGGGATTCGATTACATTTACCATTTTCACCAAAGCGTAAACCATGATAACGGCAAACGATACCTTGACCATCATTTGTTCCGATGCTTAACGGAACACCGCGATGTGGGCAGGCATCTTTGGCAACAATAATTTCAGCACCTATTTTATAAATGACCAATGGCATATCCAGCAACATGGTTCCGAGTGGTTGCTCAGTAATATCTCTTGCTAATGCAATTGGATACCAATATTGGGCTAAGAGTTGCCAGTCATGTTCGGAGAAGCTCATATGAACGGGGAGGTCTGGGTTAAAGCTGTTCAGCGTTTTGCTATTCATATTCAAATCTTTTATGGAATGCTCATTTGAATATAAAACAATGCTGTGTTCTTTGAAATTTCAATTATTATGCGTAATGATGGAAAAAAAGAGAACACATGATTGACTACTAAGTATGATAAGCGGTGGATTTCCATATATAGGCTTAGCTGTAATAATCTTTTAACATTTTTCCAAAATTTAATAAAAAAGAACTGAGTACAATAAGTGCGATGGAGAAACTGCTGCAAAAGAAAATAATTTTTTGATAATTTAACCTGCAACTATTCATTAAAGGCAAATAGTAGACTTGATACATTGAGCGTAAGGTTTGCATGGTTAATATAAATAAACTGATGAAGCTAAAACTAATAACAATATTTTGGATCAGATTGTATTGACTAATTTGTGCCAATAAAAAGTAAATGATCCAACAGCTCATATAGATAATGAATGTAATCATGCTAGCTGAGGCTACCATTTTTAGAAAAGTTTCATGCCATTCTTTACGATTTAATCTCATTATTTAAATTGCTCTTTTTTATTTATTTTAAAGGTTTTTAGATGAGTAAATAAGGTTGATACGACGTATATTGTCGCTTTAAGTATGTAAACGTTAATACAGTTTTTGTGACATACACATGAAATATTACAATTTGAATTGTAATATCCTCAAATTTAAAAAATAGCACACAGTTGATTACATATTGAATTTAAAAGATTTTTAATAAAATCAAATGTGAATTATCAAATATCATAAAAGCGTCATAAAGCTGTAACTTATTTGTCATATTTTAAAATCAAAATGCAATTATCCGAAAAGTACTACACAACAAGAAGTGGTGTACTTCAAAATTGCAGTTTATTTAAGAGAGAAAAGAATGCGCATTAATCACATCGCACTTGCATTAGCAGTTTCAGGGGCAGCAGTAGCAGCAAATGCTCGTGATACCATCCAAATCGCTGGTTCTTCTACTGTACTTCCTTATGCGAGTATTGTTGCTGAAGAATTTGGTAACACTTTCCCTCAATTTAAGGCACCTGTAGTTGGCTCAGGCGGTAGTTCTGCTGGTCTTAAACAGTTCTGTTCAGGTGTAGGCGATAACACAATTGATATCGCAAATGCTTCACGTAAAATTAAAGATACTGAAATCGCAGCGTGTAAAAAAGCTGGCGTAAACAAAGTCCAAGAAATAAAAATCGGTTATGACGGTATCGTTTTTGCTTCAAATGCAAGTAAAGCAGCTTATAAATTACGTCCACAACACGTATTTGCAGCCCTAGCAGCTGAATTACCATCAAATGGTAAATTGGTACCAAACCCATATACACGTTGGAACCAAATTGATAAATCGCTTCCAAATGAGCCAATTACTTTAGTTGTTCCAGCTTCTAACCACGGTACACGTGAAGTGTTCCAAGAGAAAATGGTTGAAGCGGGTTGCGAAACTTACGATTACTTCAAAAAGTTAGACAAAGATGCACAGAAAAAAGCATGTTCTAACTTCCGTAAAGACGGTAAAGTAATTGAAATTGCTGGTGATTATACTGAAACTCTAGCACGTTTAAAAACATCTCCAAGTGCGGTAGGTGTATTTGGCTTAGGTTTCTATGACCAAAACAAAGATAAATTACGTGTTGCGACAGTGAACAACGTTGTTCCTTCTGAGCAAACTGTTTTAAATGGTACTTACCCTGTATCTCGTCCTTTATACTTCTATGTAAAAGGTGAACACTTACAGTCAATCAAAGGCTTAAAAGAATATACTGAATACTTCCTTAACAAGAAGGTATCTGGTAAAGGTTCTAAGTTAGACAAAGCTGGTTTGATTTCATTGTCAGATGCTGAACGTGCAAAAGTATTAGCTGGTTTTAAAGCTGGTAAATAATAAAACCGCAATAATGGAGCTGATGGTGGGTGACTACCATCGGCTTTCCTTGCTAAGTAGAGTTTTTTCAAAGCATTGAAATTGAAAAAACGGTGGAGAATACATGAATCTGCTACTCATTGGCGTGTTATTGGCTTTAATCGCTATCGCATATCAAATCGGGCTACGAAAAAGCCGAAGCCTAGCAGGTAAGGGAAATAACACTGCAATTTTACATTCGCGTCCTGGCTACTATGGCTCTTTGGTGGCGTTGTGGTGTGGAATCCCAGCTTTTTTAATTTTGATTGTTTGGAATTTGGTAGAACCAAGTGTTTTACAACATCTAATTTTAAAAAATGTTCCAGCAACTGTTGCTTCATCGCTAGATACAGCTGGGGTAGATGTACTGGTAGATCGTATTAAAGCAATTGCCTCTGGCTTTGGTGTGACAGATACGCCAGCAGCTTATGAGGTTGCAGCTGCAGAACAACTCTCAAAATTTGAAAGAATTGGCTCGTTTGCAAAGTTTGCTGTGGTAACGTGTGCTGCGATCCTTGGATTGATTTGGGCAAGAAAAAGAATTAGTCAACAATTTCGTGCACGTAACGAAGTTGAAAAAACTATTAATGTTGTTTTGATCCTCTGTTCTGGTGTCGCGATTCTCACAACTGTGGGTATTGTGATGTCGATGTTCAGTGAAGCGATGCACTTTTTCCAGTTTGTAAGTCCAATCGACTTCTTCTTTGGTACAGAGTGGAATCCTGGGTTTAGTACTTCAGGAAATGCCGAAGGAAGTTATGGTTTGCTACCATTACTCTGGGGAACACTCATGGTCAGTGGTATTGCACTACTGGTTGCTGTTCCACTGGGTCTAATGATTGCAATTTATCTTGCTGAATATGCTTCACCTCGATTCCGTTCATGGGCAAAGCCAACAATTGAAGTTTTAGCGGGTATTCCAACCATTGTTTATGGTGTTTTTGCCATGATGGTGCTTGGTCCAATCTTCAAATCAATTGGTGATTCTATTGGCGTTGAAGTCAATGCGACTAGCGCACTAACAGCGGGTTTTGCAATGGGGATTATGATTATCCCATTTGTATCTTCTTTATCAGATGACATTATTACTCAAGTGCCGCGAGCTTTGCGTGATGGTTCTTTAGGTTTAGGTGCAACCAAATCTGAAACTATTCGCCAAGTGGTTCTCCCAGCTGCCTTACCAGGTATTACTGGTGCATTCTTACTCGCAGTATCTCGTGCGGTAGGTGAAACCATGATTGTAGTACTCGCTGCTGGTAATAGTCCATTGTTACATATCAATCCACTTGAAGCTGTTTCCACAGTAACAGTAACGATTGTAAAACAATTAACAGGTGATACAGACTTTGCAAGTCCGCAGGCATTAGTTGCATTTGCACTGGGTTTAACTTTATTTACCATTACATTGTGTTTAAACATTGTCGCACTTTATATTGTGCGTAAATATCGTGAGCAATACGAATGAGTACATCAAATACATCTCCTGTGGATCAAAATGTATTTGATCCTCAAGCCGCTGCTGAGTTGCGAGAAAAACGTAAAGCTAAAATTGCTAGCTCATTGTCAAAACGCCATCGTAAAGAAAAGACCTTCCGTATTGCTGGCTTTTCAGCAGTGATTACTGGCTTGGCATTTGTAGCAATCTTATTTGGAAGTATTTTATACAAAGGGTTGCCAGCATTTTGGCAAGCAAGCATGACTGTACCTGTATATTTTGATCCCGCTATGATTGATGCAGGACCAAAACCAACGCAAAAAGTAGGGGAGTCTCCTGCTGTTTTTCAAGAGCGTTATGTAGACTGGCAAACTAAAATGGGTATGGTTGATTGGGATGCCTTGATTGTAAATGCAATCATTGCAAAAGATCCTACACTTGAAAGCCGTCGAGATGATCTTTCGGGTGTTTACACCAGCTCAGAAGCTTATCGTATCCGTGATATGGTCTTCAAAGATCCTGCATTGATTGGTAAAACAGTCGAACTCAACTTCCTTGCTGATGCTAATATTGATGTTTGGTTAGCAGGTCATATCGATCGTTCATTACCTGATGAGCAACAACAACTTAGCCCAGAAGTACGTCAACTTTCAGATGATTTGGCCGCAAAAGGGATTATTAACCGAACTTTTAACACACAAATGTTCACTAACCCTGATTCACGAAGTTCACCTGCAACAGCAGGTTTAGCAGGTGCATTTATGGGTTCATTGTTCATGATGTTAATTGTGATTGCGATTTCTATTCCATTGGGCGTGGCAAGTGCGATCTATCTCGAAGAGTTTGCACCAAAAAACTTTATCACAGACATTATTGAGGTAAACATCAATAACCTTGCAGCGGTTCCATCGATTGTATTTGGATTATTGGGCGCTGCCATTTTTATTGGTTGGATGCATTTGCCTATATCCGCACCTTTGGTCGGTGGTTTGGTATTAAGTTTAATGACCTTGCCTACAGTAATTATCACCACTCGTGCATCACTGAAAGCAGTACCTCCATCAATTCGTCAAGCGGCGTTAGGTATAGGTGCTTCTCGTTTACAAACAGTATTCCACCATGTATTGCCTTTGGCTCTGCCAGGGATTATGACAGGTGCGATTATTGGTATTGCTCATGCATTGGGTGAAACAGCACCATTACTCTTAATTGGTATGAGTGCTTTCGTTGCAAATATTCCAGTATCTCCATTAGACCAATCTACGGCTTTACCTGTTCAAGTTTACTTATGGCAAGGTAATGAATTACGTAACTTCTTCGAAGGGCGTACGGCTGCAGCCATCATTGTGTTATTGGCACTCATGGTCGGTCTAAACAGCTTTGCAATTTGGTTACGTAAGAAATTTGAAGTTCGCTGGTAAAAGAGGGCAGAATAGAGATGAATACTGTAGAAACTAAAAATTCCTTAAGACAGGATACAACCGTGAATTCTGAACAATCTCAATTTACATCGACTGACAGTAAGCAAAAGCAAGCAAGCACTTCTTTTGTATCCCAGTTTGAGTCTTCGACGCCGAAGAAAGAAAAAAATACAACTGTGAAAATTAGTGCTGAAGATGTGCATGTTTACTATGGTGAAGCTGAAGCGATTAAGGGTATTGATCTTCAAGTTTATGAAAATGAAGTGATTGCATTTATTGGTCCATCAGGTTGTGGTAAATCAACATTTTTACGCACCTTAAACCGTATGAATGATACGATTGATACTTGTCGTGTAACAGGTAAAGTGCGTTTAGATAATCAAGATATTTATGATCCAAATCTAGATGTTGTATTGCTTCGTGCTCAAGTCGGAATGGTATTTCAAAAACCAAACCCGTTTCCTAAATCAATTTTTGATAATGTTGCTTATGGGCCTAAACTACATGGTTTAGCCAAAGATAAGTATGATTTAGAAGAGATTGTTGAAAATAGTTTGCGTAAAGCAGGTTTGTGGGATGAAGTTAAAGATCGTTTAAGTCAGCCAGGCACAGGTCTTTCTGGTGGTCAGCAACAACGTTTGTGTATTGCGCGAACAATTGCTGTAAGCCCAGACGTGATTTTAATGGATGAACCATGTTCTGCACTTGATCCGATTGCGACAGCAAAAGTTGAGGAGTTAATCTCTGAGCTTTCTGCACAATATACAATCGCAATTGTAACCCACTCCATGCAACAAGCAGCACGTGTCTCTGACCGTACAGCCTACTTTCATTTAGGAGACTTAATCGAAGTTAACTCTACAGAGAAAGTCTTTACTCAACCAGATCACCAATTGACTGAAGCTTATATTACTGGTCGTTTTGGTTAAGTCGAGCACTGATTAAGTCCAGTTTAGTTGTGAAATTAAAGAGCCGTAAGGCTCTTTTTCTATAGATAAAGCATATAAAAATTTGAGACAATGAATTAAATTTATGAGAATGGTAGATAAAAAAATTAAAAACCTAAGCTGCCAAATAATAAATTGATTGTCTAAATCTTTTCTTTGTTGGGTGCTGAAATAGGGATGTAATGCAGTTTTAGTTAAGTCTAGTATTTTTTAATAAAACCAATTTAATAAGAATGGGTAAGGCTAAATAATTTAAGAGGTAGGAATAGATGAGCTATGCGTTCATATTTCAATATAAGTGCCATGAAATAAATGCTTAATTATTTGAGCTTATAAGAGCGGGAAATTAGACAAAGGCTTTTTTAAGACATACATCATTTTAAACTTTGTGTATTAAACATATTTTTCAGTTAGGGCTTTATTTTATATGCGAATAGCAGTTGATTGTTATTTGTAATTTTCTGAGCTATTCATAGTTGCTTTATATAAAAAAGGAGCTCAAAAGCTCCTTCTTATTACCAAGATTGCTTATAGTATGTTTTTAATCGATTGGATCTTCACGATGTTGTTCAACTGCTTTAGCGTCATAGTGTGCTTTACTCGGATGAGCGAATGCAGTAGCCAGTTTGTCTTTGTCTAAAGCATTGTCCCAACGTGCCACAACAATCGTTGCACACGCATTACCGACTAAATTGGTCAGTGCACGGCATTCAGACATAAAGCGGTCAATACCTAGAATCAAAGCCATACCTGCAACAGGAACTGCTGGAACAACAGATAATGTGGCTGCTAAGGTAATAAATCCAGCACCTGTAACACCAGCAGCGCCTTTAGAGCTTAGCATTGCAACGAGCAATAATAAGATTTGGTCTTGAATACTCAAATCGATATTGCAGGCTTGTGCAATAAAGAGCGCCGCCATCGTCATATAGATGTTGGTACCATCTAGGTTAAATGAATAACCAGTAGGAATAACCAAGCCGACTACAGATTTTTCGCAGCCTGCTTTTTCCATTTTACGCATCAATGATGGAAGTGCGGCTTCAGATGAACTGGTCCCTAAAACTAACCATAATTCATCTTTGATATAGCGAATTAGATCTGTAATTCTAAATCCATTGTAGCGCGCCACTGCACCCAAAATAACCAAAATAAAGAGTAAGGCAGTGATATAGAACGTCATAATTAAAAGTAAAAGATTTCCAATACTTTCAATACCATACTTACCAATTGTAAATGCCATTGCACCAAAAGCACCAATCGGAGCAAATTTCATCAGCATTCCAACTAAATGGAATACAGGTGCTGTAAGGTTATTTAAGAAATCTACAATCGGTTGACCTTTTTCGCCTACCGCAGCTAAGGATAAACCAAATAATACGGCAACAAATAGAACTTGTAGAATATCACCACTGGTTAATGGGCTAACGATGGTTGTTGGAAGAATATTCAGCAAGAAGTCGACAATCGAAGCGTCATGTGCTTTTTCAGCGTACTCAACAACTTTCTCTGATTTTAATGATGTAGGGTCAATATTTAAACCTTGTCCTGGTTTAATAATATTGGCAACAATCATCCCGACGATTAATGCGAGTGTTGAGAATGTTAGGAAATAAAGCATCGCTTTACCGGTTACTCGTCCTACAGTTCCCATATGTTTCATGCCTGATATTCCAGTGACAACCGTCAAGAAAATAACAGGTGCAATAATCATTTTAACCAGTTTAATAAATGCATCACCTAATGGTTTTAAACTTGCACCAATATCTGGCCAAAAGTGTCCAAGAAGGATACCAAGTACAATGGCAAAAATAACCTGAACATAGAGGATTTGATAAAACTTTTGTTTTTTAGGGGGTAGGTGTTCATCGTGTGAGGAGATATCCATACTCAATCCTTATCCTTGATGTTGATAAAATTAAACATTTTTTAAAGAAATGACACGCAAATGTTCATAAATTTTAAAAATGTAATTATTCTTTTTAACGTGTTGATTTTAAATAGTTTAATCAAAATAACAAATATGTTATTTAGATAAAAAGAGCTGCTAAATAAGCTAATATAAATTTTAAAAATGTGTGATATATGTTTATTTGTATTATTCGTTTGATATAAACATGTCTATGTTTTTTTATGTGAATTTGTCATAAGAAAAGCCAGCAAAAGTTCTACTAAGTGGCATTTGGCTTATTTTCAAGATAAAGTCGCTGAATATAATCAAATCATCAAAGCTTAACTTAGATGTAAAAACTATTAATAAAATCTTAATTTATTCACGATGTGCATCTTTACTCGAATTTTAATGCGTTTTAAAGTATAAAAAAAAGCTATATTATTCATAACTTAAATTTGGTTATTGTATTTTCAAAAGTCTTAATAAGACCGACTTTTATACTTTATATAGCCTAAGTGAGTTTAGCTTTGTCGAATTTTTCAAAAAGTGTATTGAAATTTACCTGATCCGTCCGCATCTTATTAGAAAAGCATTTCCTCAAATATTCGAGATTATAAATTCTATGTTATTCCATTTACCTAAAGTACCCGCAGAACTTCGCATTAGTCATTTAAATGCTCGAATTAATGAGCAAAGAAAAAGAATTGCTCAGTCTACTGCATCGAAATTGGAACTGTTTCAACTGACTCAACAGTTTGTAAAAGAAGCTCGTATACGTAAAAAGAATAATCAAAAAATCTATGTATTGGATTTTAAAGGAGATGTACAAGCTTCAGCGGTTGAGAATTTACGAGAAGAAATTACCTTAATTCTTGCGACAGCAAAAGCAGGGCGTGATCGTGTCATCGTACGTTTAGAAAGCCCAGGTGGTATGGTGCATGGTTATGGTCTTGCAGCTGCACAATTAGTTCGTTTACGTGATGCAGGCTTTAATCTGACGATTTGTGTGGATAAAGTAGCTGCGAGTGGCGGTTATATGATGGCATGTATCGCAAGTGAAATCGTCTCTGCACCTTTTGCTGTGGTTGGTTCGATTGGTGTTGTTGCTCAAGTGCCCAATTTTAATAGACTGTTGAAAGAGCATCATGTTGATTTTGAGCTATATACTGCTGGTCAGTTTAAACGTACTGTGACGATGTTTGGTGAAAACACTCCAGAAGGTAAAGCAAAATTTGAAGAAGAGTTACAACAAACACATCAATTATTTAAGCATTTTGTTGAAAAATATCGCCCACAACTCAATGTGGAAAAAGTTGCTACAGGTGAACATTGGTATGGTGAAGATGCGCGTAATTTAAATTTAGTGGATAAATTGCAAACTTCAGATGAATATTTGCTGAGCTTACTGCCACAACATGATGTATATGTGATTCAAACACGTCGTAAGCCAACACTTGGCGAGAAGTTAGGTTTGCAGGCTGCACAAATGGCAGATGCCTTAATTCCATCTGTCGTGAATAAATTGATGAGTGAGATCACCAAGCTAAATTCTTCTTTACCGATGTTTAAAGACGATAAATTCTAAGTTTTAATTGTTTATTGACAACCTAAAGAGTAATTGGTGAAAGCTGATTACTCTTTTTTTATAGAAAAGTCTTTTCTTTATTCGCAAAAATGCTCAGAAAAAATGACCTCATGTGGTCATGACAAGTCCGTAAAAAATGATTAGCATGCTAGGGATCATAAAATCAAAAACTCAGATTGAAAGGAATACAAGACATGTTGGCATATGATGCAGATTTAGAACTTTTTCGTGATAACTTTAAACGTTTTATGAGTGAACACGTTGCTCCATTTTATGAGCAATGGGAAAAAGAAGGTTTAATGCCACGTTCAGTATGGTCATTATTGGGTGAAAATGGCTATCTTTGTGTGGATGTGCCTGAAGCGTATGGTGGTTACGGCGTTCCAACTGAATATTCATTGATGTTAGTTGAAGAGTCTGCACGTGCAGGCTATGGTGCCTTGTCTACCGCAATTTCATGTCATTCAGAAATAGCAGCTCCTTATATTTTGCATATTGCCAACGAAGAACAAAAACAATACTGGTTACCGAAAATGGTGTCAGGTGAAGTGGTGGGCGCAATAGGGATGACGGAACCGGGCGCGGGTTCAGACTTACAAGGGATGCGTAGTAGTGCAATTTTAAATGGTGACCATTATATTTTGAATGGTTCTAAAACGTTTATTTCAAATGGTCAGCATGCAGATTTAGTGGTATTGGCAGCAAAAACTGATCCACAAGCGCGTGCAAAAGGTGTGTCACTTTTATTGGTTGATACACATCTAGATGGATTTAAAAAGGGCACCAACCTCGATAAAATTGGTTTGCATTCGCAAGATACCTCAGAACTTTTCTTTGATAATGTTAAAGTTCCAGCAAATCAATTGTTAGGTAGCGCAGGTCAAGGTTTTGCCTATTTGATGCAAGAGTTACCTCGTGAACGTACTGCAATTGCAGCAACGGCACTTGGTGCAATTCGTGGTGCAATCGATATTACCACTCAGTATGTACAGGAACGTCAAGCATTTGGTCAGAAAATTGGCAGCTTCCAAAATACGCGTTTTGTTTTGGCTCAAGCAAAAATTGATGAGTTGGCAACAGCAGCATTCTATAACCAAAATTTAGCTTTATATAAACAAAGTAAATTGGATGTTGAAACAGCAGCGGCTTTAAAAAGTTTTAGTACTGATATGCAGATGAAAATCATCGATAGCTTGTTACAACTGTTTGGTGGTTATGGCTATATGACGGAATATCCAATTTCTCGTTTCTTTGTAGATGCACGTATTCAGCGTATTTATGGTGGAACAAATGAAATCATGAAAGAAATCGTGGCGCGTGGCATCATTGGTCGATAATGCATAAATAAATAGCAACGATAAAGTATTCAAATAAAAAACCTTCTTTATTTAAAGAAGGTTTTTTATTATCAAGGTTTAGGGATTAAGCACTTAATACATTTAAACATTCATTGATAAAGATAGGTAACTCAAAAGTTGAACGTGAAGAAATATATAAATTGTTGTCGTTTACCACTTCGCGATCAAAAACCACAGCGCCAGCTTCTTTAAGTTCTTTGAGGATATCTTCAATTGAGGTTAAGCGCCGTCCAATGGCAATTTGTGCATCGATAAGCAAATGGCTACTGTAACAACATAAAAAAATAGGTTTTTGCGCATTGGCAAAATTACGTAAAAAATCAATAAAGCGTTCATCTTCTTTAAGATGATAAGGGGAATAGCCACCCGGAATCATCAGCGCATCAAAATCCCGAACAGAGATTTCATCAATGCCTAAATCTATACTGACCGAAGATTTTCTTTGTTTGCTATACACAATATTCCCCGCAGACTTTTCAATATTGCGCACAGAATGGCTTGCAGCTCGAAAAGCTTCAACGGGATGATGATATTCCGCATCTTCGAAATCATGGGTAATGAGAACAGCGATTTTTTTATTCATATTCTATGACTCGAAATGCGCTTATGCTTTTTATCATAGAGCGCAATGTTTAAAATTCTATAGCTGCTTTGTAATTCATTTTGTGGTCAGAAAATTTATAAAGTGATGACATTTTATTCAATATATAAGTTGGAAGTGAAACATTGAAAAATGCACTATTGCCCAACAAATTAAACTGAACTATTGTTATACTGTCAGTGGTCTAAAACATAGACTTCTCGTAATTCTCGACTTTAAAGGGCGACATAACAATGATCAACGATGATCAAAAAACGACTTCTCTAGATCTTGCTCAAATCCGTGAAGATATTGACTCTGTAGATCAGCAAATCCAACAACTTATCAATCGCCGTGCAAAACTGGCCGAATCAGTTGCTAAAGCAAAATTTGCAGCAGAAGAGAATCCGTTATTTTATCGTCCTGAACGTGAAGCACAGGTTTTACGTCAAGTTATGGAGCGCAATGAAGGGCCATTGTCAGATCAAACCATGGCACGTTTATTCCGTGAAATTATGTCTGCATGTTTGGCACTTGAAGCACCACAAAGTATTGCATTTTTAGGTCCAGTCGGCACTTATACACATTCTGCTGTATTAAAACATTTTGGTCAGGATGCTGTGGTTCGTCCACTACCAACGATCGATGAAGTGTTTCGTGAAGTTGAAGCGAGCAGTGCACATTATGGTTTAGTTCCAGTTGAAAACTCATCTGAAGGTGTAGTCAACCATACTTTAGACTGTTTTAAAGCATCACATTTAAATGTGATTGGTGAAGTTGAATTGCGTATTCATCACCAATTCCTGATTTCTTCAAATACCCGTAAAGACAGTATTAAACAAATTTATGCACATCAACAAACCCTTGCGCAATGTCGTAAGTGGTTGGATGCACATTATCCGGGTGTAGAACGTGTAGCTTTAAGCTCAAATGCAGAGGCTGCTCGCCGTATACGCAATGAATGGCATTCAGCAGCAATTGCATCTGATGTGGCTGCAAGTATTTACGACTTAGAGGTTCTCCACGGCAATATTGAAGATAATCCTGAAAATACCACACGATTCTTGGTCATTGGTCGTGAAAAAGTACCACAAAGTGGCAATGATAAAACCTCATTACTGATTTCAGCACATGACCGTGCAGGGGCTTTATTGGAAATTCTTGCACCATTTGCAAAACACAACATTAGTTTGACCAGTATTGAAACCCGACCAGCATTACCTGAAAAATGGGCTTATGTATTCTTCATTGATCTTGAAGGTCATGTGGAACAGGACAATGTTAAAGCGGCGATTGAAGATATTCGCCCACTGGTTAAAGAAGTACGTGTACTGGGTTCATATCCGATTGCTGTGCTTTGATGTCGTTGTGAAATAGGTAGTTCAAAATCGTTATGTCACAACCTTTATTTAAAAAAGTTGCTTTTATTGGACTTGGATTGATTGGTTCAAGTCTAGCCCGTGTGATTGCAGCGGAACATCTTGCTGAAAATGTTGTTGCATCAACACGCTCAAAAAAAACATTGGAAGATGCAAAAGCTTTAGGAATTATTTCTGCGGGTTTTAGTGATCCTGTAGACGCTGTAAAAGATGCAGATTTAATCGTTCTGGCTTTACCCGTTCGCGCGACACAGAAAGTACTTGAAACGATTCAAGCTTATGTTTCTGAAAATGCCATCATTACCGATGTCGGAAGTACCAAAGGGAATGTGGTGGCTGCGGCACATGCTGTTTATGGTGAAAATCTTCCTGTAGGTTTTGTACCTGGTCATCCAATTGCTGGCGCAGAACATACAGGTGTCCATGCCGGTAAAGTTGACTTGTTTGTAAATCATAAAGTGATCCTAACGCCGTTGCCGACTAGTGCTGATTGGGCAGTTGAAAAACTGATTCAGCTTTGGCAGGCTGCAAAAGCTGAAGTCATTTGTATGGATGTGGACAAACATGATGAAGTGTTGGCACATACCAGTCATTTACCGCATCTAATGGCATTTAATCTGGTCGAACAGCTTGCAAATCGTGAAGATAACCTAGATATTTTCCGTTATGCCGCTGGAGGTTTTCGTGACTTCTCACGTATTGCTGCCAGTGATCCGCAGATGTGGCATGATATATTTTTTGCCAATAAAACAGCCATATTGAAAGCAGTTGATGGTTTTGAAACGCAACTTGCGACATTACGTCAACTGATTGAAGATGAGAATTCACAAGCCCTGATGGGATTGCTAGGACATGCACAAGCGGCACGACAGCATTTCAATCATATGCTCGCCAATAAACCTTTGATGGAGAAAAATAAGGTGACACAACAATTTACCATTTTGCCGGGTGAGAAGACATTTAAAGGTAAATTTACCGTGCCGGGTGACAAGTCAGTGTCACATCGTTCCATCATGTTTGGTGCAATCGCTGAAGGTACAACCCATGTTACAGGTTTCCTAGAAGGTGAAGATGCTTTAGCAACACTTCAAGCATTTCGTGATATGGGTGTCAGTATTGAAGGCCCTAAAAATGGTGAAGTGATCATACATGGTGTGGGTATTCATGGTTTAAAAGCACCCAAAACGGCACTGTACATGGGTAATTCTGGTACATCGATGCGTTTGCTTTCAGGCATGCTTTCAGCACAACAGTTTGACTCTGTGATGACGGGTGATGCGTCTTTGTCTAAGCGTCCAATGGAGCGTATTGCAAAACCTTTACGTGAAATGGGTGCGCAAATTCAAACCACGGGTGAACGTGGTACTCCGCCTGTTTCTATCACTGGCGCTCAAGCACTGAAAGGGATTCATTACGATTTGCCAATGGCATCTGCGCAAGTCAAATCTGGAATTTTATTGGCAGGTCTATGGGCAGAGGGAGAAACCTCTGTGACTGAACCTGAACCAACCCGTGACCATACTGAGCGTATGTTACGTGCTTTTGGTTATGCTGTGAAAACGGAAGGTAACCGTATTTCACTCCAAGGTGGTGGCAAGTTGGTTGGGACAGAGATTCAAGTGCCTTCTGATATTTCTTCTGCTGCATTTTTTATGGTGGGTGCTGCCATTACTGAAGGTTCAGATATTACCCTTGAAGCTGTTGGGATTAATCCAACTCGTACAGGTGTAATCGAAATCCTTAAGCAAATGGGTGCAGACTTAACTGTTGAAAATGAACGAATTGCAGGCGGTGAGCCGATTGCTGATATACGTATCCGTGGTACCCGTACACTGAAAGGCATTCATATGCCTGAAGATCAAGTACCGTTGGCAATTGATGAGTTTCCATCTTTGTTTATTGCTGCTGCATGTGCTGAAGGGAAAACGGTGTTGACAGGTGCTGCCGAATTACGGGTTAAAGAGTCTGATCGTATCCAAGTGATGGCAGATGGTTTAAAAACCATGGGGATTGATTGTACGCCAACTGATGATGGCATCATCATTGAAGGAAAAGGTAAATCGGGCGACTGGTCTGCTATTTTCTCTGGCGGTGAAATTGAATCGCACCATGACCATCGTATTGCAATGAGTTTTTCGATGGCGGGTTTACGTAACTCTGGCGAGATTAAGATTATTGGCACTGAAACAGTAGCAACAAGTTTCCCCACATTTACTGAACTCACCAATCAGGCGGGGCTTCAGATTGAAGTCACGGAATAAATCAGTCCTTGTCTAATATTTGTATAATTAATTAAAAACAGCCAAGCAAATGCTTGGCTGTTTTGTTTATATTGCTTATTCTAAAACCATACAACTATAAAGCCTTTTGGATGAAGCAATGAGAACATTACAATTTACAGCAAACTGTGAGAATCATATTAACAGTCACAACCATGGTGAAAATGCATGTTATGTCACTCAGGAATATGTGACGACTTTGTTGTTAAAACAACTGTCTCAATATGGCTTCAAAGCGGAAACAACATACTCCGATGAAGACCTTGCTGTCAGCGTAGAAAATCATCCAATTGGTTTGGGGGTTAATTGTCATTTAAATGATCAAGGATTATTAACTTGTGAAATTTCAGCCCATGCTGATGAAGAACAAGCGTGGTTTAAGAAGATAGCAACCCAGAGTATGATTAAACAATTGGCAAATGCTGTAGAAAATACGTTAAAAGAAGATGATGCGTTTAGTGGATTTGAATGGAAAGTATAAGCAGAGCCTAGGGGATAGCTATGCAATTACAAGCATTTATCGATAAATTTTCAGTAGATCAGGCGGGAAACACAGTAAGCCCTGAAACTGTAAAAAAATATCAAGCATATTTACCTGAAGCGCTCTTAGAGCTTTGGCAAAATCATGGTTTTGGCTTCTATGGTAACGGTTTGTTACAGATCATTAACCCTGAGCTTTATCAAGATGTGCTTTGGTCATGGTTAATGAAAGATCAACCTGATATGACTCGGTTACCCATTGCTATTTCAGCATTTGGTTTGGTGTTTTATTATCGCTTATTAAGCGAAGATGGCGATGAAGATATATCCTTTATTGATCCACACAACTCGGAAATTGGGGTAACAGCTTGGTCATTAACAGATTTTTTTAATGACTGGATTTGTGATGATGAGATCATTGAGCAATTTTTAGAAAAATCAGCCTTAGCAAAGGCACAAACTCAATATGGTAAATTAGTTGATAATCAAATGTATTGTTATCTTCCTGCACTGAGATTAGGTGGGCGTGCTAGTGATCTCAATTTAGATAAAGGTGATGCAGCCACACATTTAGCTTTTTTATATCAACTTGCTGTGAATAACTGATTTAAAAATCATTCAAAATAGATGCTTAGAAATGACAGTTTGAGTGAGATAAAACTGTCATTTCTATTATGAATTAAATTATGCTATTACTCGACACGTAACCATGTTTGGCTACGACCTACCGCTGAAATACCTAAATATCCACGAAGAAATAGTTTCTTGCCATTTGGGCTGACTTTACCTTTTAATCGATAGATTTTACCTGAAACTGGGTCAATAATTTTCCCATCAGTATAACTCACATGATCATCTGTCTTTAGCCCAGAGATTACCTGTAAGCCAATAATTGGCTTGTTGGTATAAGGTGCAGGGCAATTGGTGCAAAATTCTTTTGGGGTGTAGCCTGGGCGTGGTGTTGCTTTTAATGCTGTACCCGCATAGGTACCGTTACTTTGTTTTTCAATTTTAACCAGTCCCTTTGCTTCACCAGTTTTGTCATCGATATAACGCCAAGTTCCCACGATATCTTCTGCAAAAGCTGTCGATGTTAAAAATGCGATACATGCTGTCCCCAATAAAACTCTCATCATTTCCCTTATTCCTTAAGTGGGTATTTTCTACTTTAAAAATCATACTTATTTAAGGCGTTGATTATATAATGAATAGTTGGGTCATTTATTTACATAATGTGCCAATAAGTATGAAATTTAAAATGAATTGGCACATAAAGATAAGCAATTGATGAGCTTGTAAACTGGATTTAGCATAGCTGAAGCTTATGTGATGACACTCACCTTAAAAATATCATTGATTGCTTCAAAGTGAATTTCACAATCTAAGAATTTTTGAATCATTTCAGCTTGTGTTGTGGTGTGTTCACTGACAACTTGAGCAGTAAACGCACCGCCTTTACCTAAAGCTAAAGGCAATAAAAGTTGGTCTGCTAGATATTCGTCAGCCACAGCATCGCAAGCTAAAAAGGATTTAACTTCTTTGGCTAAATCATGCGCTACTTTTTCTGCACTTTTCTTCATTTCACCTAACGCAGAAAATACTTGTTGATGGTGTTGGTAATCTAACACCACAAAAGCTGTATTCCCTTGGCTAATCCCTTGAAAGTTTAGTCTATTACGTTGGCTTAAACTCAATTTATTATGCAATACTTCCAGTTCACGATCCGCAATATTCTGTTGAATATTTAAGGCAGCGGCATAGCCACGTATTTCCAGTAATTTGCCTTTATCTAATACTGAATATTCAAGCTTATCTATCCAAGGATAAGTAGTAATATTGATTTGACCCGCACCAATTGGAAAGAAACCAGCACGTTCACATTCAAAATCAACCTTTATTCCAAGTTTATGAAGAGCAGGTAGAAAACAAGACTCTATGAAATCTGCAGTCGGTGCCATTGGATTATGTGTTCCGCCGTGGATACTGATGTGACTGATTTCATTTTGCATCATCAGTGCAGGCAGTAGTGTTTGTAAAACCAATACTGTGCTACCGGCTGAACCAATATGAAAATCATATTTACCCGCCTGAACTTGTTGGGGCTGAAAATATAATTTTTGTGAATGTAGTTCAGCACCTTCCACAATGGCATTACTGATGCGTTGTGATGCTTGTACACAGACTAAATGCTGTCGCATTAAGCCCGGCTTTTTGCGCCCTGCACGAATATTCACAAGCTCAAATGGAATACCCGTTAACATAGACAATGAAAGGGCAGTTCTTAAAATTTGCCCTCCACCTTCGCCTTGTGAGCCATCAATTTGGATGGCTTTATTTTTTACTAATGTGTTCATTTTGTTCTTCATCATTTCTTTCTAAATCATTCGGTTTTCGAACATGTTTTAAAAACCGTAATTCACTTACACCATATTGTTGATAATTATCTTGTGCTTCTGCTAATGAGATTGCATTTGCACCACTTTTTGAATTTGGATGAATATTTTGTACAGGATCATCTTCCCAAAAACAAACTGGACAAATCTCAAAGTCAAAATTACCCGAAGGTTGATCTCTCGTGTAATGATGACAACAAGAACAAGGGTAATTCATTAAAAATTCCAAAAAGGGGTGAACATACTGTCAGTGCATGGTGATGCTCGGTGCATTGTAACTTTGCTTTCACAAAGGTTTGCCTTGTACGTAGTGATGGGTTGATTTGTGCTTAAAGTTTTAAGCTAACCCGCTCGCTCATCAAGCCACTACACCTTATTTTCAATCCTGTGTTGTGGAGGTAGGGGATCTTGCACTCGCCCAGTATGTTCGGGTTTTCTCAAATGACGAATCACTTGAGAAAAGGTGAAATATATTGTCAGTACGTGGTAATGCTGTGTAAATAGTCACTCTGATTCACAAAGGTTTAAGTGCTGATAGGTGATGGATTTGATTAGTGCGTTTCCGCTCTAAATCCGCTTCGCTGTCATTACCCAAAAATGATGCTGACTTTTATTTCAATCTATGCAGCCTTAGATCTTGTACTCGCCCAATATATTTCGAGATCTGATAGGGTAAGCCCTATCAAAGCTTTTAAATGATGGCTTTAAACGTCAAGTAAATCAACTTGCCAATTGGTGGCTTGTATCAATACATTCAAGTCGCGTAATTTGGCACTGATATCATCGGATTGTTTTTGCAATGATGATACTCGAATGACCTTATGCCATTTGATTTCACGTGTACTATAGCGATCAGGCTCACGTTGTGTATTGCTGATAGCAGACGTTAAAATTTTATGACGCTCTACAAGCTCATCACGTTGAGTAAGTAAAGCCAATAATGAACGACCATCTGTTAATTTTGCCAAAGCATTGGTTTGATGAATGGCATAAACAAGTTTTTGGGATTCTTGAGTTAATGCAAATACTTGCTTTAATAACTCATTTGGATCCTCGGATGGCTCATCACCGTCTTGTACCAATACGTTTGCATTGATACGTTGTTTTAATGAAGCGAGTTTCTTTTGTTGATCGCTTCGTAATAAAAGTGCTTCTGCAAGTTTCATTTTATTTTCCTTATCGCTTTTAATAGTCAATAAATATTTAACACAACGATTTCATATAAAGTTTGCTGGGGTAAAGTATCAATTGGGATTGATCCGGCAAATTTGATAACATCTTCTAAAGTTTGATTTTCATGCCAAGTGGTCATGAAATTATAATCATCGTCTTTAGGTAGATCATAATTACAAAATTCTAAATAAGAATAATCCAATGCATCATCCCAAATTGAACATTCATGGCCCCAAGCTAAAGCCCAATAGCATTGTTCAGATTTTACAATCCAATCACTGCATTGATTGCGCCAATCATTGGTTACATTGTTGTTATGTATTGCTAGCACAACAATGTATGGCTCTTGTGGTAATTCAAGATGGATTGCTTGATTAGCCAAAAGATCGTAATGACTGATCTTGACTTGTTTAGAGCGATCCATTGGTATTACTCATTTTGATTAATCCAAGTGTGATTAAGTACCCAGTCGTTAATACAGAAAAATGGTAGATTACGTACTGGGTAAATTTCATGCCATTCATGTTGATTAAAATCATTTTCAAAAAAACGTTGTATTTCTTGTTTCAAAGTGTTCAGAAAAAAATACTTATTCAATTTAAGAGTATGCACAAAAGACCTTGCAATAAATCGAATAATTAATTGATCCTCTATAATCGAGTTTTCTGTAACAATTTTAACAACATGACCTTCTTCATCTATCTCAATAGAGGCTGGCAGAATATTTTGTTGAATATTCCACCCCCAATTCACCAAATCTTGAAACGGATCATAAACATCTGATAAATCTATTGAGATTTCTAGTTGATCATATTTGAAAATTAAAGCAGCCCAGCCATGATCAAACATTTTTAATTCAATAGAAATAAATGAGTGATTTAATCTCCCTAATTTATGCATCAACTAACCCTTTACACAAACAACCTGACTTAAGGTATAAACCACTTCCACTAAATCACTTTGTGCTTTCATCACATCTTCAATTGGCTTATACGCAGATGGAATCTCATCAATCACGGCTGCATCTTTACGGCATTCCACACCTTTGGTTTGTTCAATCTGATCTTCCACAGTAAACAACTTTTTTGCCGCAGTACGGCTATGTACACGCCCAGCCCCATGCGAACATGAACAGAAAGACTCCTGATTTCCCTTACCTTTGACAATAAAAGACTTGGCACCCATTGAACCCGGAATAATTCCATACTCACCCAAACGGGCACGTACAGCACCTTTACGTGTTACCAGTACTTCCTGACCAAAGTGTTCTTCTTTATCCACATAATTATGGTGGCAATTAACGGCTTCAACTTTGGCATTAAATGGTTTGTTGATGATGATTCGTAAAGCTTGAACCGCAGCTTCCATCATTAACTCACGGTTTTTCATGGCAAATCGTTGTGCCCAACCCACTGCAAACCAATAATCATCAAAGTGTTCAGTCCCTTCCACTAAATAAGCTAAATCTTTATCAGGCAGATTAATAAAGTGCTTTTGCATATCTTTACGTGCAAGCTCAATAAAGTGATTACCAATCGCATTTCCTACACCACGAGAACCTGAGTGCAACATAATCCATACTTGTTGATGCTCATCTAAACAGACTTCAACAAAATGGTTTCCTGTTCCCAAAGTACCCAACTGTTTATGGTTGTTGGTATTTTTCAAACGGGGATGCTTGGCACAGATATATTCAAAATCAGTCACCAACTCAGCCCAAGCCTGATCAACACGTGCAGTAGGTGTATCCCATGAACCTTGGTCACGACGACCACGACCTTTGGTCATACCATGCGGAATTAAACGTTCAAGTTCGGTACGCAGTGCGTATAAGTTATCTGGTAAATCTGATGCGCTTAGCGAAGTACGTGCAGCCATCATTCCACAGCCAATATCTACACCGACAGCAGCAGGGATGATTGCGCCTTTGGTTGGAATTACACTTCCAATCGTTGCTCCGATTCCTACATGTACATCTGGCATTACTGCCATCCATTTATAAATAAAAGGCATTTGCGCTGTTTTTAATAATTGGTCTTTCGATTTCTCATCAACAGGGACACCTTTGGTCCACATTTTTATAGGAACACCTTTAGCATCCTGAATTACGTTATAAGTACGTTCCTGTGCTAAGGAAGTTTGTTTTTCGATTTTTTCTGCGACTAACATCGTCATTGCTTTGATCCTTTTCAAAACCTGCCTGCCAAGCGGATGCAGGCAGGTGATATTTATATACATCTCATGATGTATGCTCTATATATTGCAGAGAGTGTGCCAACTTTGTTTTTCAATTGATTTTGGTTTATAAGATATTGATTTATAATAAATAGATAAATTTAAATTTTATTTAAAATGTATATTTTAAAAAAACTATGCTAATTTAAATATTATTTTAGATAGTAATTTATCTATTTTTATATTTTAAATGAAATATAAAACAACCAATTCCTAGACATAATAAGAAAAGTAGGCTAAAACCAATTGAAAAGATGAGGCTTATTTTAGAGCCTTGTAAATAGGCAAATAAAGTGATTGAAAATATTAGGCTATAAATACTACTAAGGAAATATCTTCCGCAATGTGGTGCAAATTTAGTTGTAAAATAGCCGAGCCAAATAGCTATTGGGAATGTTGATATAATTGAAAAATAATAAATTTTTGAGCAGGTTGGGATATCTTCTTGCTGGAAACCGCAACCCAAAGTGAGTGAAAGCAAAAAAATGACGTAGAAGAAAAATAAGAATATAAAAATTACTAAAGGAAATAAGAGGAAAGCAAACCAAGTACGCATTGTTATTATTCAGGATATTTATCATGTTACAGATTATAGTATGAAACCTAGCTTGGGAGAATTTCTTCTCCCAAACTAGATTTGATGAAATTTGTGAATCTTAATTTTTGTTCATATCCCATATCGTATTATCATCAGTTGGTTGATAATGTTCTTCGATATGGATTTTTAACCTCAGTGCGAGAGGATCATCTTCTAGGATTTGACTATGCCCATGTAAAAGTTTCAGTTCGCTTTTTTTACGACTTTTACTTGGCGGTTTTTCATGATAGTTCTGGCATTTCTTATACCAGTGGTTAGTTTCTAAATAGTACTTTTTGACTCTTAGTTTCTCTAAAGCAAGATCAAGATTGTTATCGTCAACAATAACTTGTATAGACATGATTTGCGTTTTACAGACTGACACCTGTCTTTGGTTTTAAGTTGAGACTCCAAGCTAGCAAATTTTTTGTTGATTCACAAGCATCGCTTTTAAACATGATAAGTTTAAAAAGAAAAGCAGCCACAAACGTTAAGATTGGATATTGTGAGTGAACACGATAGGAGGGTTTAAACCCTGCACTAAGGCGTTACCATGTAATCCAATTTATATTCGTGACTGCTTATCGTGTAAATCTATTTATTATAATGAGAGTACATCAACAAAAGGCTGAAGACAGTCGTGGCTCTACCAACTGAGCTACTGTATCTTGTCATACAGGGGGGTATCGAAGCACCGACAAACGCGTAATGTAGTCCTCAAAGCATTTGATCTACTTTCATTATTGCTTATACAAGATCAAAAAAGTTGGTGTTGGATATGTGCAGTACCCGAAATACTGTGCGTGAGATCGTGATGTAATCCAACAGGCATTTGATCGTTTAAACATAGGTCTAAGCCCATCAACAAATTTGATTATAAGACAAACAATTCACCGCTTTTGCTTTAAGCGACTGTATGTATATACAGCAGAGGAATCTAACCTCTGATCTGTGAATTCTAATGTAGTCCTATGCGTATTTGATGGACTGATGACCCCAGTATATTTTCATATACTGCCCTACAAGTGAATCAACAAGTTTTTCAAAGACGTTCGTGCCTTACCGCTTGGCGACCATCATCGAAATGATGGGGTGGATTCGAACCACCGATGACGTCAATTTTAAGATGTAGTCCTTGAAGCATTTGATTCTTTTACTGCTTTGCATAAACAAAATGTTAAAGACGTTTCGTTGCTCTATCCAACTGAGCTACTTTTCAAACTTGCAAAAGCGTGAAAAGGGTGGATTTGAACCACCGACCTACGCATTAAAGATGTAGTCCTTAACGCATTTTATGCGATGTATTTTGCCAACAAAGGTGTCGATAAAACATCAATTATTCAAAGTAATGTAGTTCTATCTGCATTTGGCAATTTCTTACTTAGCACAACAATTAAATATAGAAACAGCATAATCTTGAAATGTAGTTCCTATGGCATTTGTGCTTTTTATCTAACCCAGTCTTATCAAGTGTGGACATTGTTAAATGTAAACACTTGAAGAGACTCGATCAAATTTGTTTATACATTCAACTTGCATAAAGCTGAGTTTGTGTAATATCTATTTTTTCAATTTCGTTTACCCAATGATCTGCATGCATTTCATTTTTGGCAAAACTTTCAATCAGTTGAAATACCGTATCGGAAAACCCACCGACATTCATCACATCGCTATGTTCAGGCATTTGCGTAGTGGTATAGGGTTGCAGATCAACACACACCAGTTTTGCATCTGGGTTATGCTGTTTTAGCTGTTTCCAATAATGCATCATCCCAGTTTTTCGGTGTGATCTTGGAACTTGATCTGCCCATGATTCATTATCAGAGAAGAAAATTACCATATCAACTTTGGCATTTTCTTTCACTAACAGTTCCAAAGGCTTAGAGCAATCAGTTCCTCCACCACACATGCTGGCAAACTTTTTAGCCAAAGCAAAAATATCAATTTCTGAATTTTGCTGTTTTCCAAAATGTTTTCGTTTTAAATATTCCTGTACTTTGCTGAAATTGGATAATTGACGAACTTCAGTATCAAACGGCATCAAACGAATATTTGGATTTACATATTTAAATGCACTAGCAAATAATGCAGCAGCATCTACGCAACGTAACTGAGAGGTTGCACCCTGACGATAACCTGTCACAGAACTTGACATCGAACCGGAAACATCAATCGCAATCACCACATTTCCTTCAAGTTTCGGTACATTGGCGATGGCACGCTGCATAGCAAACTTTAGCGCATTGGCAATTTCATGTGGCATATCCTCTGCAAGTGCTGACCAAGCCATCATCAATTGATATGGAAATACTCGACTTTTGGCTATGGCTTGCTCATCCATCAATTTATCGGCAATGATTTTTGTCATTCCTTTGATTTTAAAAACATCATGGCGTAAGAAGGTATTTAAGTTCATACGTAGCATTTGCCAAGAACCATTTTTTGCAATTTCGGCCCATTGTTTCGCATTCAAATTTAAATTGGTTAGAAGCTGCATCGGTACTTTAGGTACTTGTGTTGCTGTTCCCAATCGAAACTCTTCCAATGCCTGCACTTGAGTCGGTAATTGGACAAGTTGGTATTCTTTTCCTAAGACATAGGCAAAAAAAGCATCGTGTTGAACTGTCTTTGGTTTTGGATGAGTCATTTTTAACACATCGGCAAGTGAAGGGCTGTTTCCAATATTGGCCGCAATCAATTGTTGATCCGATGCTGAAAGAATCCATTTATTGACCATACGTTTCGGTAATGAACCTAATGACTTACGACCAATCATTCCAGAGCGCATGATTTGAACAAAATTTCTCAACTGTTTTCCATTATCAATAATCAAAGGAAAAACTTGCTTAAATAATTCTGCATCAAGTTCAGAAAGTAAAGCCAATAACACTACAGGTGTATCTTTCATATGTGCCTTTTGGCGTGCATAAATTGCAGTTTTAGCCACAAATTCAGGCTCTACTTCAAGCGCTAGGTTTAGAATATTATCAAGTTGCACTTGTGCATTTTGATAAAAGGTCTGATTCAGTGTACCTGTTGCAGCAAGCTGCGCTAATGCGGCACGAGATTTTAATTTATATGCGCGACCACCAGCTTCGTTGTATTCAATGGTTTTTGGTTTTGCCTGTTGTTTAGAGGCAAAAATTGTCTTGTTCGCCATGACAGCATCCTCAAGTGATTTTTTAATTTCTTGAGATAGATATTGCAGAGAGTGTGCCAAGTTTTGTTTTGGAATGAAATTTTATTTTTAAGTGACTGATTTTATAAGTTTAAAAATTTAAAAGTTCAGTGGTTATTTGTTTTTAAATTTAAAAGGTATAAAATAAAATATCTTTATTTATAGATTTTTATCTTTATTTCTATTTTTAAAATAAAAATCAATGAGCCTAATGTTGTGCAAATAAAAAAGGACACTAACTCCAGCTAAAAGCAAAGTTAGTTGGGATATAGTCAACCTATTAAAAACTCAGGCACAAAAAGATGTTTTTTTTAATTCATATTTTTAATTAAATTAATTGCATGGCGGAATAAACTATTTGAATATAAAAAGCTTACACTGCCACACCTTTTGGAGATGAGGCCAAACCTTGCGCTGCAAACAAAGCTGAGCTTTGTTTTGCTCATGTTGGGCGAGGGATAGATCCTGTACCCAGCATTCCTACACAATGGGCGATATCCATATCTCCACACGATAGAACGACCATCTATGATTCAATAATATTGCATAGCGTTAAATTGAAGTTGGGAAAATTACTTTTCCCAGGGTTTCCCAGTGCGAAACGGTGTTAATTCGCCATGCATATTTAGTTCATACTGATCAAAATCATCAGCAATGTAAAAATTGCCATGATAGTACTGGGCAATTTCATTACCAATGGTTTGCACACCTTGTGCATCGTGGTAACGGGCACTGAGATGCGTTGCAATTAAATTAGGTAGTTGAATCGATTCTGCAAACTCAGCGACCATTTTCGCAGAACTGTGCATTGGGCCTGCGCCTACTTTGTCTAATATCGATTGAGTATAGGTTGTTTCATGAATCAGCAGTGCTGCATCCTGACAAGCGTTCGATAGTAATTCTGGCTGATCGTTATCTCCACCGACAATGGCATAAACACTTTGAGTGTTTTGAATGAGAACCTCTTGACTTAAGACGGACTGCCCATTCCACTCAATATTTTGACCTTGTTGTAGATCACCCCATAGTTTACCTTTTGGAATTTTGAGTTGATTTAAAACGTCAACATTGAGTTTGCGCTGAGTTTGTGTCGCTTTAAAACCATAAGCATAACTTGTCACACGGTGGTGTAAGTGATGAACGTTAATGGAAATATGCTCATCCAATTGAAAGGGATTCGTCAAAGTATTTACATCGATAAAATGTATTGGATAAGGCAGAAAAAGTTCAGTGAATTGACAGGTAACTTCTAACCATTGCTGAATTTCTTTGGGTGCAATTAGCGTGATTGGATCTTTACGTGCATTCATACCAGCACTTGCCAGTAAACCCATCAAGCCATAACAATGATCGCCGTGTACATGCGTAATGCAAATGGCTTTTAAATGTTGTAAAGAGAGTTTTGCTTGTTGAATACGATGCTGTGTACCTTCGCCTGCATCAACCAATATCCAGTCTTTGCTTTTGCAATAATGAATCGCTAAACCTGACACATTGCGTGTTAATGTGGGCACACCAGAGGATGTCCCTAAGAATGTAAACTGTAACATGAGGAATTAAAACCTATTGAATATTTAAAATGTTTTCTATGATTGTTTTTACAACAAAGCAGGGTGGATTCCATCAAAAAGTGTCGAATCAGACGGTGATGGGAGAAGTGAGTAAAAGCTTTGTACATCAATAGTATAGTCGCATTATATTCAAAAGAGAAACTGAGATTTTTAAAATATTAAAAATGACGGTATAAACAGTATTTGATTTTTGACAAAATAAAACTATGCTTTAAGCAAGATATATAAAATTTTATAGATTTATAGAAATATGCAAAAATTTAAAAAAACAGTCGTGATTGGTTTTGTGGGTTCTACTTTAGATCAAGGGAAAAAACTTGATCGCTGGCAACGCTGGCGTCCCACCATAAGTTTGTTGATGCATGAAGATTTAGTGATTGATGAGCTGGTTTTGTTACATGATCGCCGTAATGTCAGCTTAATTGATCATTTGCGGCAAGATGCGTTAGAAATCTCACCGCAAACCCAGATTACTGGCCATAAGGTGTGTATCCGTGATCCTTGGGATTTTTCAGATATGTATGGTGCATTATATGACTTTGTAAAATCATATTCTTTTGATACTGAGAACAATCATTATTTATTACATATCACCACAGGTACTCATGTTGCGCAAATATGTTGGTATTTACTGGTTGATGCGCATTATTTACCAGCCAAACTCATTCAAAGTGCACCTACAGGTAAACAACAACCCGAGGGTGAATATCGGATTATAGATTTAGATTTATCTCGATATGCAGCATTAACCCAGCGGTTTGAACATGAACAATCTGAAAATTGGCAGCAGTTAAAAGCCAATATTGCCACGAAGAACCAAAACTTTAATCAAATGATTCAAGAAGTGGAATTGGTTGCAACACGCTCAAGTGCGCCAATTTTGATTATGGGTGCAACAGGGGTTGGTAAGTCGCATTTAGCCAAGCAAATTTATCAATTGAAAAAGGAAAAATTTCATTTTTCAGGACGCTTTATTGATGTGAACTGCGCAACACTGGTTGGTGATAGTGCGATGTCGACATTATTTGGTCATAGTAAAGGTGCATTTACAGGCGCTATTGCAGCACGTACGGGTTATTTGAAAAGTGCGGATAATGGCATTTTATTCCTCGATGAAATCGGCGAGCTAGGGTTGGATGAGCAAGCCATGTTGCTCAAGGCCTTGGAGGATAAGTCATTCTTTCCTGTAGGAAGTGATAAAGAGGTTCAGGCTGACTTTCAGTTGATTGCAGGAACCAATCGAGATTTACGTGAGGAAGTCCGTGCAGGGCGGTTCCGTGAAGATCTATGGGCTCGCTTAAATACATGGACCTTCTTTTTACCGAGCTTAAAAGATCGCGTAGAAGATATTGAACCGAATATCACCTTTGAATTACAACGTTTTGCTGTTGCGCATCAACGGCAGTTGCGTTTTCATACCGACGCCTTAGAAAAATATTTAAAATTTGCGCAATCTTTAGACGCCAGTTGGCAAGGGAATTTTCGTGATTTAACTGCAAGCGTGACACGTATGGCGACTTTAGCCAATGGTGAGCGTATTGGTTTACATGAAGTAAATGCTGAGATTGGCCGACTACAACAAATTTGGAATATTGCTGAAAATAAAGAGGCTTTAACCCAATCGTCACTGATGAAAATTTTAAGTGCTGAACAAGTGGCGCAGATTGATGAGTTTGATCGTATTCAATTGCAGGGGGTGATTGAGGTTTGCCAAAAATCGAAATCCATGGCCGATGCTGGACGGCGTTTATTTTCTGTATCTCGCGAGCAAAGACAAACCACCAACGACAGTGATCGCGTGAAAAAGTATTTGGCGAAATTTGGTTTGAGTTGGGATGATGTGAACGGATAAATAAAGTGACTCATTCACCTTATTTATCCTAGAATTCTTTTTAAATTCAGATTTATGGCACAAGAAGAAAACGCGAAATTGCGATTCTTAACTGCTTTAAATAACCTGTAAAGAAATGGTTTGCGCCTGGCAATACTGTAATTAAATGGCGCTGAGGTTTTGCCCATTCAAGCAAATCAGAGAGTTTAGTCGTCGGATCTGCTTCACCATGTACAAACAGGATATCGCCTTTAATGGCTGGGGTAACATAATGACGCAGACCATCTACAGTGGATGTTGGTAAACCACATAAGATCACTTGTTGCGGTTTAATTTCATCAGGTAGCGCATGATAGGCTTTTGCCATTACATGTGCACCAAAACTAAAACCGCCAACGTAGAAAGGTAGACTTTTGTGTAATTGTCTAACGTATCTAATGACCTCTAGAATATCTTCAGTTTCAGCAAAGCCTTCGTCATGGATTCCATCGCTTTGTCCAGAACCACGAAAACTTGGGCGATAGACCACACAACCCTGTTCAGAGAGGATTTGTGCAAGTAAAGCAGGAACTTTATGTTGAGGTGTACCACCTTGCAGTGGGTGAGGATGACAAACGACAGCAAAACCTTTTACTTCGCCCACAGGATAGTCAACAAAAACTTCAATTTTGCCAACCGAACCTTGAATGAACAGTTGTTCGGACATAATTTAAACGATCATAAGCAGGGAAGTGCGATAGTTTACCGATTCTGTTCACAGAAAACATGAATTGGAATTAAAATATCCCGACTGTTATAGTTTGATTAGTTATTTTTTGATCAGGAAGACCATGCTCGCCTTAATTTCCCCTGCTAAGACGCTCGATTACCAGTCAGCACTCCCGACCGATACGCACACTCTACCAAGACTGCTGGATCAATCTCAACAGCTTATAGACCTAAGTCGTAAACTCTCCGCTTCAGATATTGCCAGTTTGATGAGTGTCAGTGAAAAAATTGCCAATCTCAATGCGGAGCGTTTTCGTGACTGGAATGCTGACTTTAGTTTTGCCAACGCGCGACAAGCAATTTTTGCATTTAAAGGCGATGTTTATACAGGTCTGGATGCATATAGTTTGTCACAAGACGATCTCAATTTTGCGCAAGATCATTTACGCAGCTTATCTGGCCTATATGGCTTATTACGTCCTCTTGATTTAATGATGCCGTATCGTTTGGAAATGGGAATAAAACTTGCCAATACCCGTGGTCATAATCTTTATGAGTTTTGGGGGGATCGAATTACCGATTTGATCAATCAGGATTTGCAACAAAGCGGCTCAACGTTATTGGTCAATATTGCTTCTGATGAATACTATAAATCGGTCAAGGAAGCAAAAATTCAGGCTGATATTATTAAACCAGTATTCTTAGATCAGAAGAATGGTAAATATAAGGTGATCAGCTTCTATGCTAAAAAAGCGCGTGGCTTAATGGCTCGATACATCATTCAAAATCAATTGAAAAAAATGGAAGATCTTAAATCCTTTAATACCGATGGTTATTATTTCGATGCCGAGAGTTCATTGAAAGGTGAACTGGTATTTAAGCGTGATGAGCAAGTTGCTTAAGTATTTCAATCGTTTAATGTATTGAAAGAGAGTTGGCTTGTTTTAAGCCAGCTCTTTTTCAAAAATAATGTATTCATGACCAAGCGAATTTACCGCTTTGATTTGAACAAAATCAAAGCCATCTAATTTTAATCTCTCAACAGAAATTATTTCCCCCGAAATAAGCTCAATTTCACCGTCTTGATTGAGAAAATCATCTAGTTCTTCATCATAATCTATATTGTGATAGACACTAAAAATGATCTCGAATTGATCCTGATTGTCCTGATCTTTATAAAAATGGATTAACGGTCTTTCGGTGATTTGTTTATGTGTAAACTCATCGCAGAACATGGGATCATAGCCATGTTGCGTACCATCAAAAAGTAAAATTTCTTCATTGCTTTCTACATCTACCGCGTAGATGAGTTCTGGTGCAAAGTCTGTCCCACAAATGAACTGATATTCTTCAAAAATATCTCCATAATATTTGATTTTAAATCTTTTATTTTGTGTGGAGGACTGTATTTGACCTCGCCATTCAATATCAATGAGATCTTGAAAATAGTCAGCGTGTTTATAACAAGCAAATTTGTCTAAATGAGAAGGGGCTAAAAATTTTGATTTATTGATCATGGGATAACAGCCAAAAGTGTTGTATTAATATATAAAGTCTTAGATGTTCTATAAATATGATCATAGCTAAAACAGAAAATTACCTCAAACCATTCAATCAATATTGGGCTGAATTTGCGAATCAGATAGAAATCGAAACAGAGCAGTGTATTTTTTTACAGCAGTTGCTTGTTGCTGCTTATACTGAGCCACAACGTCATTATCATACGGTTCAACATATTGTCGAATGCCTTGAGTTATTTCACCAAGTAAAAGCGCAATTGAATGATCCTGTTGCTGTTGAGTTGGCAATTTGGTTTCATGATGCCGTTTATAATCCACAAGCAAAAGATAATGAACAACAAAGTGCTTACTTAATGCAAAAGCATTGTACGGATATTTTAACGCAATCGGTCTTAAAAAAAGTTTCTCAATGGATCATTGCAACACAAGAACATCAGCCGTCTAATCAACATGATTTAAATTATTTACTTGATATCGATTTGGCAATTTTGGCTAGCCCCCCTGAACGTTTTGCAGAATATGAACAGCAAATTCAACAAGAATACGCGTGGGTTGATGCTGAAATCTATAAAGTCAAAAGAGCAGAAGTTTTACAGCATTTTTTTCACATGCAACCTTTGTATCAGACTGAATATTTTAGAAAAAATTTTGAGCAAAATGCGAAAGTAAATTTGTCAAAACTTTAAAGGTGAATCTAGATCAGCATAGAAATCGTTATTATTCGGTCTTTTATGGATTTGCTGATTTCATTTTTATAGTTAAATCTCATATCATTAAGTACTTACTCCATTATTAAACCTTACATAAAATTTTACATCAAACCCTATTTATATTTAGGAAAATATTTTGAACATCATTAATATTTTGAGTTTATCAGGACTTGTTTTCTTAAGTGCTTGCTCTCAGCAAAATTCTCAGAATGCAGCTCAAGTAGAGTCTACGAAAAAAGTTGCGATTGCAGCAGATAATGACAAAGTTGAGAGTGCAAAAGTTGATACAGGAAAGGCAAGCAGTGAGATTGAAGTCGAAATTCCTACGACTGTTACTGAAGCAAAAATAGAGCATAAATCTAAAGCGTTAAATTATCCTGATGAGCTTATACAGCAGGTAAAAGATGCACAGAAACATTGTAAGCAAGCTGTAGCGGTTGATATGAAAGATGTTGTTACGATTGTAGATTTAATTGGGGATGATCAGCCAGAATATATTTATGAACCTGACTCGATTCGGTGTGTTGAAGATGGTGTATTTAGAGGGCATGGGGGAGATCAGCTGGTGATCTACCAATCTAAAGATCATAAAACCATACAAGAAATTTTTAACAGTGCGGTATTTTCTTATCAGATTATCAATAATCAAGCCAAAGCTATCGTTCAAGTCGAAGTTGGTGGGGGATATTGTGGGCAAAACATGGCAGAAATTAGCCGTGCAGAAGCAATCAATTGTAAGCGTAATTTGGAATGGGATGAGAGCCTAAAACAGTTGAAGATGGGTAAGATGTATGTTGATGAACCGAAGGCTAATGCTGAATAAGTGCTATTCAATATAAATAGCACTCTAAGCAGTCAATTATGTACGAATAATCATACAGGTCGCTGTTGCATGTGCATATAATTTGCCATCTTCATCGACCAATTTCCCTTCAGAAATGGCAAGACTTTTACTTAAATTAATCAACTGTCCAATAGCAAATAATTGCTTATTTTGAGGTACAGGGCGGCACATTTTTACATTTAAATCGATGGTGCCATAACCTACGCCTGCTTCTAGGGTGGTATGTACTGCACAACCTGTTGCTGAGTCTAAAACTGTTGCTGCAAAACCGCCATGTACGCCACCTAAAGGATTTAAATGACGCTGATCCGCTTTGACTTTAAAGCTTGCATGGCCATGCGAAATTTCATCTAAATCCATCGGGATGGTTTCACTAATTGATGCTCTAGGAATTTGTCCATCCATCATTGCTTGGAGGAATTCAAGCCCTGTCATTTCTTTTGGGTGTTTCATATATTGATCCTTTATATAGGGTTCTAAAATAGAACTTAAAATATGATGTTGAGGGAATTACAGTCAAACTTTTTATTGAATTTGAAAGATTGAATTGGTTTTTTAATGCTCAAAATCGTAGAATTTTTCTATATGATTGGATTGATGAATGATTTTTAAATCAATTCTTTCACCCGTTGCCCAAGTTGCAATAGATGCTTGTAAGTCGACATCAATAATATCGAGCTCTTTACATAAGGTCTGATCAGTTTCAATTACGATGAATTGAGGTGATTGTGTCTTTAAACACTTAGCAATATACCGTTGAATATTTTGGAGCTGATAAACATCTATAATTTTATAACGCATACTTTTCCAAATATTATATTTAAATTGTTGTATTGACTAATTTAGAGTGAATCATTTAGGTTTTCAATTAAAAAGCATGAGTATGATAAAAAATATCTGTTTCACTATAATTTCTCTACATCATTGTAGTATCTTTATTGAAAATTTATAAAACATAAGGAAATTATTATGAAAGGGCAATGTGTTTGTGGGGCAACAACTTTTACGGTTGAATTAAAAAATCATGATGTTCATGCGTGTCATTGTTCAATTTGTCGTAGACAAACGAGCGGTGTAATTATGACGATTGATGTAGAACAGGGTAGTTTAAAGTTTACTCAAGATGATCACTTAAGTATTTATAATTCTTCTGAATGGGGCGAACGTGGGTTCTGCAATTGTTGTGGAACGAATTTGTTTTGGCGGACCAAAGACCGAAGCTATTGCAATATCAATGCATTTGCTCTGGATCAACAGCTTCAAGAACTAAAATTTAATATGGAAATTTTTATAGACAATAAGCCCGAATTTTATGCATTTAACAATGAGACAAAAAAATTAACCGAAGCAGATGTGATTGCACTATTTGCCGGAACCATTGATTCATAAGTGCGTTATTCACTGATTCGGATAAATTTTTATAAAACCAATAACTCCATGCCAGCCAATTTAAGATTGACTGGCATTTTTATTTCTTTAGAAGCTGAGTTTATGGTTTATAAAGTCCAAGTTCAGTCAAATGTAATCTTAAAATCCGTCTAAGTTCCAATACCGCTTCAGGTGTCTCTTGGATCGAATGACCACCTTTGATAATTTTCTCAGATACTGCACCGTCTAAATGTGAACTAGTATATGGAACGATTCCATCGGTCATTACGTTAGGATCTGTACTATTGGTGATATTGCCCATAATTGAGTGATAGATCATGTCTTTCTTCGGCATAACGTTTTCAGTCAATTTGGTGAAATTTGAGCTATGGCTTAAGTCACTTGGACCATTTTGAATCAGTCCATGCCCAACATCTTTTAAAAAGTTTTTTGCATTTAAATCACGATCATCAATAGAGTCAGCTAAAGCCCCCAAGAATGCACCTGGCAACTTAATAATTCGACGAGCAGCTAAAGTGAACCAGCGATCAGCAAATGCAGTGCCACGATGTGGTGCTGAAATAAAAATAGCACGATCAAAATTAGGTATAGATTGAATAGTCAAACGAGATTTGAACATTGGATCATCTTTAAATTTATCAAATTTACGATTGTTCAACATCTTTAAGGCTGGTTGTGTCAGATTGGCATCACTGACGAGTAAGCGCGCAATAATCCCGCCCATACTATGCCCAATCAACACAGCATCTTTAGCAGAAGCAGAATTTTGATTAATTGAAGCAAAACCTTGATTAATGATGGCATTGATCTGAAAACGGCTTTCTAAGATCGGCATATTAGTGGAATAAAAGACCTGCCAAACTTGATAGTGCTCACGTAATACATTGTCGCCCATAATATCATTAGTTAAGCGAATCCAAGCTTCCGGGCTACTGGCGAGACCATGTACCAAAACAATCACTTTCTTATTTGGGTTGTATGGTTCAAGCATATACAAATGAGGCATAGTCAGGCTTTGATCGCGATCAATTAAGCTCAGATAAGCCGCAATACCTAAATTATTTTGAGCCAGCCATAGACCATAGGGCGCTGAAAAGTTTGCCGCAAGCGGGTATTGTTTGCCACCAATTTTTAAATTTTCAATGCTATAAGGATCATAAACATTCAGTTGAAAATTTGGGTTATGTAAGATGTTTTGTAGTGATTCCTTTGAATTTTCAGGTTGTGCTACAATACTGACCGATAAATAACGTGGTTGATGAATGTTGGGATTCATGCCATTTTTGTATTTATAATCAAATGGATTTACAATATATTTGTTTTCTTCAGGTGCTGTGGTGTTGGGTAAAATTGCAACAAATTCTGCACCGAAACCGTCTCTACGGTTGATTGAGCGTAACCCTGAGAAGTTTAAGTTATAGCTCGAAACAAGATCCTCAAGTTCAATCTGAGCCAGTGCAGGATAGCCATTAAAATTAATACGATAAGTGCTTTTGCCAACTTTAATTTGTTTTGCTACTTTTTGGTTTTTATTTCTTAGGGCATATGTCGAAATCAGTTTAGCTAATGCTTGATTATAAAAGTCACGTATCTGAACTTGTCGGTTATTAAAAATACGGTCTTGGGGTTGGCGTTCAGTTTTAAATAAATAGGCATAACTATAGCGGATGCTATTATCTAACATCACCATCTGCTGATCTAAACATTGCTCATAGTTTTTTTGGGAGGATTGTTGCTTGTCAGTGGATTGATGTTTAGAAAAAAGACTGACTTTACAATCTGATGAGTCGCCCAGATTGATTGCTTTGGTTAAGTAAATTTCACTTGCGGTCGAAAGTAGTTGTTCATCTTGAATCTGTGGGATTTCAGCTAAATCTGCCACACATTTTTCGGGTTCATCTGTACATGATTTGGCTTCTCGTCCAGTCATTGACAAAACATTTAAGCTGGCTTCACTCATTTTTGAACGTGTCAAAATGCTGTCACGTTCATTGGCAATAGTTACATTAACCTTTTGATTTTTTACACTGACAACTTGGCATCCGGATAAAATCAATGGACAAATTGCCAGAGCACAAAGCAAAATATTGTTTTTTGAGTATTGCATAATCATTAACTAGATCAATCTTTGTCTGAATCATACGTGAGTTTTATTCAATTGATAAACAAAAAAAATAGACTGAATGTTCAGTCTATTTTTTATATTTTATAAATTTATTTTGCCTGTGCTGGATTTTTTAATACCTGCCAAACGTTGTAACGACCTTGTTTTTCAATTTCTTCAATTAAACGATCTGCAACTTCAGCTTCTTCTGGGTATTTCACTTTATAATTTTTCAAGGTTTGGATTGCATTTTTCTTTTGCTCCATACCAATAAAGTTATTTGCAGAAGATAAATAGGCTTCTTGAACACCTTGTTTGATAGCTTTATCTAAATATGGGATGGCTTCTTTTTGACCGCCACCCTCTGATAAAGAGAAACCAAACCACAAGTTTGCTTCAGCATCATCTTTGTTGATTTTAAGGATACGTTGAGCATATTCTAGTGATTTAGTTGTATAAGATGAACCAAGGTCAAGGTTACGGCCCAAAATACTTGCTTTAAATGCACGAATCAAAATATCAAAAGAAGCATTTGGTGCAGCGGCTAATTGGTCAAGCTGAGTAGAGACTTCTTTTAACTTACCCTCAAAGCCTTTACGCTCTTTACGGTCACTAAATTGTGGTGGGTAATGGCGTGCTTTGCCTTCAACCATTTGCAAGAAATCATCAATAGCAGTGATGTCAATTTCATTGTTTTCCGCAAGTACTGCATACTTCATAGCACGTTGTGAGCTATTCACTGTAGGTACAATTAGTTTATTGGTATCTAAAATGATTTTTTGGTTTGGATTTGCTGGATCAGTAACTTCAAGTTTGTTTACAGGTTGAGCTGATGCTTTTTTTAACTCCAACTCAAAAACAGGTGGTTGAGAGTAATCGAAAGGGTTTAGTGCATAGAACGGAGGAGACAATTCAGGCTCAGTGTAAATAAAAGGCTCGTTTACATCTACTTTGTTTTGTTGCTTGATGGGTGTTGTTGAACACGCCGTAAGTACTGAAGCTGCGAGTAATGCATATGCCAAAGGCTTAATCGTCATGTGTTTCTTCCATTAATTTATATTAAAAAACGTGCATGGGCATCAGTCTATGAAAAGACGTCTGAACATGCAACTTGATTTGGTTCGTATTATTAAAAATTATACATTACAGTCTATTGACACTTCATTTTGTAAAGTAGTTGGGTCTGTTGACATTTCATAAATGGCTTGCGTTGTAGGTTAAAATTGAGCAGGCAGGGGATGAAACAAAGAGAATAGCGAGACTGTTTTCGAGTTTCATAACGAAGGCTGAGATAATTTTAGCCACTACCCTGAGCAAGAACAAAGTACTGCTTTGTTTGCAGCGCAAGGCACAGCGGGGGACTAGCGTATTTTTTGCCGCTACTTCGTTAGTTTGCGAAACAATGTTTCTCATCATTTAGAATGACTAAATTTCATATTTCGCGCCTAGTATCGCCTAAAAAACACACGTAGTCGCAAACGTAGACGAATTGTCAACAGACCCCAAGCAGCCTTATGCTTTCGATGAATGGTTTTGCGCCTCACATTCACGTCTAACTTCTTCAATGATTTTGATTTCATCTTCACTCAAAGGCTGCTCAATATTGTGTTGTAAATTGAACGTTGGGTCTAAAATTGATAAACGCTGGCACAAAATATTGAGGCGCTTTTCATTTTGTTCTAAGCGATCTAATAGAACACGCATACCATCAAGCATAGGATCGGATTGTTCTGGTACAGCTGCATAGGCTTGAAATTCTGTATTTTCAATAACACTGCTCATTTCTTCTGGACAACTTGGTTCAGGTGTTGAGATGATTTCTTTATCTTTGCTAATAAAGCGAGCAGGATTACCTACCGCCGTGACGCCATCCGGTACAGCTTTTGTCACCACAGCATTTGAACCTACTTTAGCATTTTTACCCACCACAAAAGGGCCTAGGATTTTTGCACCTGCGCCCACCACAACACCGTCAGCTAAAGTAGGATGACGTTTACCTTTATTCCATGTTGTGCCACCTAAAGTCACTCCATGATACAGGGTGACATCATCACCAATTTCTGCTGTCTCACCAATTACCACACCCATGCCATGATCGATAAAAAAGCGTTTACCTATTTTAGCGCCAGGATGAATCTCAATACCTGTTGCAAAACGACTAAAAGAAGACAAAATACGCGCTGAAGTTTTACAATCTTTTTCCCATAATTCATGGGCAACACGATGCATGATTAATGCATGTATCCCAGGATATGTGGTTAAAACTTCAAATGTATTACGCGCAGCAGGATCTCGCGCAAATACAGCTTGGATATCTTCTTTAAGCTGTTTTAGCATTAGTTTTGATCCTCATCTTTTGACTTTTTCCATGTACCATTATTTAAGGCTTGAACTCGACTAAAAATGCCTCTTAATAAATGATATTCCATCTTATCTAATTGTATACGCCCAAATAATCGACGCAAGCGTAAAGGCAGTAAACGTGGGTTTTTAGGGTCTAAAAACTCGATTTCAGCCAACATTTTTTCAATATGCGGATAAAACTGTTCCATTTGTTCGTGTGTGACCAAAGGTTCATCCCAGTGCATATCTTCTGAATCTGTTACACGCATCATCGCTTCAGTATCCAGTTTCTTATCAGCCAGTTCTAACGTTGCCATACGCATTTCATAGCACAGCACTTGAATTGCTTGAGCGACATTTAACACGCCATAATCACTATTTACTGGGACTGTAACGTGAAAGTTTGCCAGTGCAAGCTCTTCATTGGTTAAACCACGATCTTCACGACCGAAGACAATAGCGATTTCTTGCTGGTGTTGAATAACCGCTTGCATTGATTTTTGAGCCGCAGGGCGTGCATCAAGCAAAGGCCACGGAATGGTGCGACTACGCGCACTGGTTCCAAATACAATATGGCAATCTTTAATGGCATTTTCTAAGCTGTCGACAATTTCTATTTGCTCGATCAGATCTGCTGCACCAGCTGCCAACGCATCTATATCTGGGTGAGGGTAGGTTTTAGGCGCAACAAGCACAAGTTTAGTTAAGCCCATTGTTTTCATCGCACGTAAAGCACTTCCAATATTGGCAGGAAGTGTGGTATTGACCATGACAATACGTACATGACTTAAATGCTGTGAAATCACAGCATTGTCGAAAATATCCATGAATATTCCAAAATATTAAGCTTTAAATTCAAATAGGGAGGTTAAGAGAATTGGCCTGCATCTGCCATATAGTCATCCATTGCATCATCCATACTCATATTTTCTGGTGGCGGTGCAACTTGAGTCGGTTGGGCAAGTCCACGATGATCAACGGCTTTTGCCGCTTTAGATTTGACTTGGTATTCAATATGAATAGATTCTTTACCGAAGTAATCACGTAATTTCGAAAGTAACTCATCTAATGGGGCAACTTTCCATTGTTGACCTAAATGTAACTCAGCTGTGGCATAGTCGTAATCTAACTGGATCTGCATTGGGATATGTTGGCACATATCGACATTACAGAAGGGCAGTAAGATCTTTTGAATATCCGAGGCTAAAGTTTTAGTCATCACTTCAGTATTCAGTGTTATGGCAATGCTATTGGCACGCTTTTGTCGAATTTCATTGAGAGTGAATGCTTTGGTCAAACGTCCCATAGGACGGTCAAAACCTTCACGTTCATAAATTTCACCTTCAATCACAACCACTTTTTCATTTTGAATAATGTCTTTAAAGCGTTGGAAGCGTTCATGATTTGCAGAGACTTCGATACGTGCTGTGCCGTCATCAAGGGTAATCATCATCCGATTTGGGAAATTGGCAATATCGACCACTAAACCTGCGAAAACAGTAGTTACACCACGGCGAGTTGGGGTTAATTCATTAATTTTATTTGGAATAAAGGATTTTAATTCTGCACGATAGACATCAATTGGATGACCTGTCAGATATAAACCTAGTGTATCTTTTTCGCCTTTTAGACGCACTTCATCTGACCAAGGCTTTACAGGTTTAGCAGGCTTACGTTGAACCTCTTCAACTTCACCAAATAAGTCCATGATACCCGTTTCACGATTTGAACGTGCTTGTTCAGCTGCTTGGACAGCTTCAGGAAGTTGAGCCATTAAACTTGAGCGTTCAATTCCCAAACAGTCCAGTGCACCAGCGCGAATCAATGCTTCCAATGTTCTTTTATTGATTTTTTTCAAATCTACACGGTGGCAGAAATCAAATAAATCTTTAAAAGGACCATCTTGCTCACGTGAATCAATCACGGATTGCATGGCCTGTTCGCCGACACCTTTAATTGCACCTAAACCATAAATAATGGTGTTTACATCACTGGCATAGAATTGGTAGAACGACATATTTACCGATGGCGGCAATACCACTAAGTTGTTGATTCGGCAGTCATCAATTAAAAATACAATGTTATCTGTATTTTGCATTTCCGAAGACATGACCGCAGCCATAAATTCAGAAGGGTAATGTGCTTTTAACCAAGCCGTTTGATAGGCAACTAAAGCATAAGCGGCGGCATGTGATTTGTTAAAACCATAGCCTGCGAATTTTTCCATATAGTCAAATATATGGTTGGCTGTACCTTCATCAATATCTTTTTTCGCAGCACCTTCAATAAAGGTGGCACGTTGTTTGACCATTTCCTCGACTTTCTTTTTACCCATCGCACGACGAAGTAAATCTGCACCACCCAGTGTATAGCCTGCACAGAACTGTGCGGCTTGCATCACCTGTTCCTGATATACCATGATCCCATAAGTGGGTTCGAGTACACTTTCTAACAGCGGATGTAAGTATTCAAACTCACCACCATGCATACGATGGATAAAGTCAGGAATAAGGTCCATTGGACCCGGTCGATATAAGGATACGAAGGCAATAATTTCTTCAAATTTACTTGGGCGTGCTTCTTTAAGCATTTTTTTCATGCCCACGGATTCAAACTGGAATACTGCGGTGGTATTTGCATCAGCAAATACTGCATAGGATTTAGGATCGTCTAAGGGAATGTTTGAAATATTTAACGGCTTATCAGATTGAATACGCTTATTGATATTTTGAATCGCATCTTCAATTACAGTAAGGTTACGTAAACCCAAGAAGTCGAATTTTACTAAACCTGCAGCTTCTACATCATCTTTATCGAATTGGGCAACCCGCCCTGTACCATCAGCTTCACACAAAATTGCCGAATAATCGGTGATTTTGGTTGGTGCGATGACCACACCACCAGCGTGTTTACCAGTATTACGGGTAATGCCTTCAAGCTTGAGCGCCATTTCCCAGATTTCAGCAGCATCGTCATAATCTGGGTTGGATGGATTGGTAACGATATCTTTAAGTTGTGGTTCAGCCTCAATAGATTCTTCTAAGGTGAGACCTAAAGGTTTAGTCGGAATCATTTTAGAAATACGATCTGCCAAACCGTAAGATTTACCTAAAACCCTTGCTACATCTCGAATCGCACCTTTAGCAGCCATGGTACCGAAGGTTGCAATCTGAGAAACCGCATCACGACCATAATGGCGTGCCACATAATCGATGACCTTATCACGCCCAGCGATACAGAAATCGATATCAAAGTCGGGCATGGATACACGTTCTGGGTTTAAGAAACGCTCGAAGAGTAGGTCATAACGCAGCGGGTCTAAGTCGGTAATTTTTAAACTATAAGCGACCAGTGAGCCTGCACCTGAACCACGACCAGGGCCTACAGGAACACCATTATTTTTAGACCATTGAATGAAGTCCATAACGATGAGGAAGTAACCGGGGAAATCCATTTTATTGATAATGCCAAGCTCATAGGCCAGACGTTCATCATAAGGCTTACGAATTTCAGCCCAATCTTCATCACGTGTTTCAACAGGATAAAGGAAGTCTAAGCGTTCTTCTAAACCAATTTCAGAAAGATGCTCAAAGTAAGAATGGATGGTATGCCCTTCCGGAATCGGATAGTCTGGTAGATCATGGAATCCTAAACGGAGTGAAACTGTACAACGCTTTGCAATTTGTAAGGTGTTTTCTATCGCACTTGGAATATCTGCGAATAACTTAATCATTTCAGCAGAGGTTTTAAAATATTGCTCAGGGCTGTAGTGCTTAGGGCGTTTATTATCACCTAGAACATATCCATCTGCGATACAAACGCGTGCTTCATGTGCTTCATAATCTTCTGGTCTAACAAAATGCACATCATTATGTGCCACAACACCAATATTGTATTTTGCAGCAAGTTTAACTGCTTCTTCATTGAAGCTTTCTTCTAATGGGCGACCTGTTCGCGTCAATGCTAAATAAACACGATTGCCAAATTTTTCGATCCATTGTTCTAACAGCGGTTCGGCTTTTTCAGGATAAGCTGCACAAAGCATTTCTCCGACATCACTATGTAGACCCAAAAGTACAATGATGTCTTGAGACTGTTCAAGCACCCACTCTTTTTGTACACATGGAATCGACAGTTGTTGTCCTTCAATAAAGCCACGAGAGACAATTTCAGTCAGCCCACGCCATCCCTTATTGGTCATCGCCAGTAAAGTTGCTTTATGGTTGGCATCGTTTAATCGAATTACACTGCCGAAAATAGGTTTAATCCCTTTCCCCAGCGATTTGTTGTAAAACTTAACTGCTGCATGCAGATTGGATAGGTCTGTAATGGCTAAAGCAGGCATTTCATCAGATGCGGCAGCTTTAATCAGATCAGGTATACGTACGATCGATTCTGTAATAGAGAATTCGGTATGAATACCAAGATGAACAAACTGCATAGACCTATCCTATATGAAACTGCCGGCTATTTTATCACGCTTAAACTGTGATGTGCTGAAATAAAATGTTCTGGATGAATTATTGATTTGCATTTAAGTTATTGAAATATATCTAAATATACTGAATTTTTTAATTTTGGCTTTTAGTTGCATGATTAACCAGCAGTCAGTTTGAGTTATATGTTAGCAGGCGGTTTTGCATGGGAATAAAGAAATTAAGCTTTATTTGAATCATATGGATTAAATAAAGTAGCAGTGTTCGTCCGTGCGATTGTGTTCAGATGAGACCAACACGCAGGGACACTTTAATGTGCGATAAATAAGTTTAGGATGACTAAGCCAATAAAAATATGATCTTTTATTGGAGAGTCTGCTATTCGCTTAGCTTGGTCATGTATATTGAACCGATTTATTTGATGAATAATTTAAAGCCCTGACTATTATTCAGTTAGAGCTTTGTATATCTAAAAAAGTTGGGCTTATAATGCCTTTAAACGTTCTGAACCAATCCAATGTTTAGAGAATTGATATGCTGCACGACCTGAACGTTGACCACGTGCCTGACACCATCTTAAAGCCTCCGCACGAACATCCTCAGTAAAGGGCATTGCTGCTTTTGCCAAATAATGTTCCACAATTTCTAAATAAAGATTTTGATCCATTGGATAAAAAGACAACCACATACCGAAACGATCTGATAATGAAATCTTTTCTTCGATGGCTTCTTGCGGATGCAACTCTTTATATTGCGGCACATCGACTTTGGTTACAGGCGTGTTTTCATGCATAAATTCGGGCAATAAATGACGACGGTTACTGGTTGCGTAAATCACAAAATTACTTGAACCAGATTGTAGCGAGCCATCTAAAACGCTTTTTAAACTACGGTAATTTTCATCTTCAGCATTAAATGCCAAGTCATCACAATAAACGATGAACTTTTCTGGTCGATCTTTAATAATTTTTTGAATTTCTGGCAAGTCAGACAAATCATCTCGTTCAATTTCAATTAAACGTAAGCCTTGTTCTGCATACTGAGTAAGTAAAGAGCGAACTATGGATGATTTTCCTGTGCCGCGTGAGCCAGTCAGTAAAATGTCGTTGGCAGGTAAGCCGTGTAGAAATTGTTCAGTATTTTGTAAAATTTTAGCTTTCTGCCGTTCAATCCCTTTAAGATCATCCAAATGCATTGCTTTCGGGTTATAAATCGCTTTGAGTTGTTTATCGTGCCACCTAAAAGCCACTGCTTCAAAGTCAGTATCTTGTTTCTTTTCAGGAAGGACTTGATGTAACTGATCCAGAACAGTGGATAATTTTTGGATGATATTGTCAGGTAAGTCGAAAGTTGCCATATCCGTTCGCTATTTTCAGAAATTACATTGTGTGGTTGATATTAGCACAGTAATTTTATTGAGCTAATCTCAATAGGCGATAATTGGAATCTAAAGCAAGAATTAAATGACTTATGGTAATTGATTATCTGGTTATTTTTCAGCATAGTTTATCGACAGGTATTTAAAAGTGTCGGATTAAAAATCAAAGGAATATTAGAAATGTTATTAGAACTTACTCAAGATTTAAATCCGCATCAGGCTTATCGTATTAAAAAACTAAAAAGAAAACTGAAACATGCAGAAAACTATGAAGAGTGGAAATCTATAGCGTTAAAACTGGATGAAGAAACGGGGGCACAGGAGTGGAAGCTAGATAATACCTCACCATATTTTGATGCTGAAATTATTTCCCATCGATTAAATTTATTACGCCGTTACCGAATGCAAAATCGAACCCAAGACTTGATGTATATCCTTAGAGAGGGATTTAGTCATGATGTTGCCAATATTGGGCACCCGATGTTATTTGCGCATACCTATGTTGGGACAAAAAAAATAATTGAAGATTATATTGAGGAAGTGAGTAATAGTTTGGCATTCATCGCGTCAGATGGTTGCCAAACTTTATGTCATGAAAGTAAAAGGAAGTTTTTTGAAAACTGTGAAAAGGCCTATGGTCAACCTGCATTGATGTTTTCAGGTGGGGCTACATTAGGTTTATTTCATAGTGGCGTTTGTAAAGCATTGATGGAACAAGACTTGATGCCCAAAGTACTTTCAGGTTCGAGTGCTGGCGCAATTATGACTGCGATGTTGGGGGTAAATGAACCAGGTGAAATTCCAAACTTACTCAATGGTGACCAATTTTATAGCGAAGCTTTTCACTTTCGTAGTGTAAAAGAATTAATCAAAGGCAATGGTGGTTTTGCAGATGTCCGATATCTTAAAAAATTCTTGGTTGAAAATTTAGGCGATGTGACTTTTCATGAGGCTTTTGAAAAATCAGGATTAGATATTAATGTCACCGTTGCACCTTATGATGTTTCTCAAGAAGATGTACGCATCATGAATAAATATACCTCACCAGATTTGTTGGTCTGGAGTGCAGTATTGGCATCCTGTGCTGTACCTGTTTTATTTCCACCTGTGCGTTTAATTAGTAAACGTTACGATGGTGTACATACTCCTTATTTGGCCAATACCCGTTGGGTGGATGGCAGCGTACGAAATGATTTCCCTCAAGAGCGCATGTCACGTCTTTATAATTTGAATTACACCATTGCCAGTCAGGTTAATCCACATATTGTACCGTTTATGCAAAATGATGAAGAACGTTACCGTAGAGATTTACTGAGTTGGCCTGAACGTATCGTACGTAGTCAAGGACGCATGGCTGCAATGGGGATCATGGATTTTGCTCGAGGTCGTATGGGAAGAGTGCCATCTATGCGTCGTTTACTCGATCACGGTTACGGTATTATTGACCAGCGCTACTATGGTGATGTCAATATTATTGGGGAGTATAGTCTACGCCATTATAGCTATATGTTACAGAACCCACGCCCATATCTATTTAAGCTGTTGCAACGAGAAGGTGAGCGTGCAACTTGGCCAAAAATTTCAAGTATAGAAACACATGCACGTATTGGTAAAACAATCCAACATTGTCTAGAAGTTTTGAATCATCCTATGACGAAAGATATACCAGCAGAACAATTGATCGAAGTATGAGCCAAAGCAGAATTCTTCCAGTTGCATATAATTCAATCCAAAGTCAAAAATTTGGTCGCCGTGTTTATCAAATTCAACAGGGACAGCAATGGTTTTGGTTGAAATTGCAGCTCAAAAATTCGAATCGCTGTTATCAACAGCACTTTTTCAATGAGCTAAACTGCTATAGCAAATTGAATGCATTGGAGACAGAATCTCAGCCTGTAATATTAAACTTTTCAATATTTGATCCATTTCAGCAATTTAAAATTGAAGAAGAGGTCATTGATCAAGCTTTATGGGTGGAAGATGTCCCAAAGCTTTTTCAGGATGCACCTGATTTACTTAGCTTGGCTGAAATTGGTATACGATTGATACTCAGCTTAGATGTGCTTGAACATCTGCATGACTATGGTTATCTGCATGGCGATATCAAAGTTGAGCACTTTCGGGTTAAGGGTGGAAAAAGTTATTTGATTGACTTTGAACAGGCTGTAAAAATAGCTCAAGACGCAAATCTAACAAGTATTGAGACACATACAGCAACACCAAGGTATATGGCACCAGAATTGTTTCATGCGCAAGTAAAATCATTTCAATCCGATATTTATGCGCTGGGAATCGTTTGGTTGGAGTGGTTGACACAACAGCGGCTATCTGCAAAAAGCTATCAAGATTGGGCATTTTTGCATTGTCAGGAGTTAAATGTGGTGTTACCAGAGCGATTTAAAATTTTTGAAATGGTATTAACAGCAATGTTAATGAAAAAAACAGGGCAACGTTGTTCAAATATTTATCAAATAAAACAAGTATTAAGCCAAATTGTTTAAACAAAAAGCAGTATTTGCAACATTTGTTTTTTATTTAAACAAACGAGTGTCTTTTTCGAAAAAAGGGCTTGTCATAATAAAACGATCTCTATAATATACACAGCCATTGGGGACGTGGCGAAATTGGTAGACGCACTGGATTTAGGTTCCAGCGCCGCAAGGTGTGAGAGTTCGAGTCTCTCCGTCCCCACCAAGCAATTCATTTTGCGGTACTAAAGCAAAATGAAGTGTTATAGAGGATTGGTGTAATGGTAGCATGACGGTCTCCAAAACCGTTCGTCAAGGTTCGAGTCCTTGATCCTCTGCCAAGTTATTTAAAAAGACTAAAACGTTAGTTTTTATTCGGGGACGTGGCGAAATTGGTAGACGCACTGGATTTAGGTTCCAGCGCCGCAAGGTGTGAGAGTTCGAGTCTCTCCGTCCCCACCAAATTTAAAAAAGCATGATGAAAATCATGCTTTTTTTATGCCTAAATTTTATTCTGATGATGCTGTATCTTATCTTAGTCATAGGTTTGGGAATTTAATTTTATCCAAATCAAAAAAAGACCTAAACGAAATCGTTTAGGTCTTTTTAAAGAGAAACTTCATTTACACACTTACTAAGCCTTTAAGTGATCCTCAAACTCTTCACCGAGCTGTATCGCTAAGTTATTACCTGATAAATCACAAGTGACTAAACCATATTCTTTTTTAAAGCTGAAAGTAAATCCTTTTCCATCAGCTAAATTTTTTACTGAATAGCCTAATTTTTCTAACCAAATACGAAAAGCGATTAAATTCTTTGCCTTTACAACCTTTTTCACAGAAGATCTCCTTAATTCCTGCCTATAAATTTAATAGGGGTGATCATTAAATTTTTAAAGGGGAAACTTGATGAAAGTTATTTTTTATATCAATATTTGAGCAATTTGAGAAATGAGGCTTTTGTATCATTGCGTATTTTTTTGCTATAAATATGAATAAAATGTGAATTTATTATAAAATAGTTAAATAAAACAAATTGTTAAAATAGTGTGGAAATTGTCCTTGTAATATTTTGATGCAAAGATATCTATTTTTAAAAGCAGAAATTTTCTCATTTTTAGTTTGAATAAATGTAAGTAAATTTAACAGAAGAATAGATTATTGCAGTCGAACAGGATGATGTTGTTGTAAAAAATCTAAAATATCACTAAATAATTCAGCCTGATCTTTGCCTAAGGTCATGAGGTGTCCTGTCTTGGGATAGCTTTTAATCTGTTTTTCTGTGGAATTGACATGATTATAAATAATTTGTGCACTGGATTGATAATGTACATCATCTAATTCACCATACAATAAAAAAATAGGCGCGCGAATTAAAGAAACATTGCTTATGGTTACGGCAATAAACTGATGCAATTGGTGTAGTTGTATTGTTGCTTTATTTTCTAAGCTTTTTATGTCTAGTTCTAAATCGCTATTCTGAAATTGATGAAGATATTCTGCATAGTGTTTTAATCGCTTAAAGAGATCATTTACATTTCGATCCTGTGGTGCAGACATGCTAATACAAGCATCAATCGGAAAGTACTCAGTGAGTTTTAATGATAAAATTGCGCCTAAAGATACCCCAATGATAGCAATATGCTTATAACCCTGATTTTCTAAGAATTGATAAGCATTATGTGTATCTCGCCACCAATCCTCTGTAGTGTAAGTGAGAAACTCATCAATCGTTAAACCATGTCCAGCGTAGCTAGGTGCATAGCAAGTGTAGCCATTTTGATGCAGAAATTTTGCCAAGGCCCTCATATCTTGAACGGTACTGGTATATGCATGTAATATCAGTACCGCCCGCTGAGAGGCTTTTAAAAACAGAGGCTTAGGTTGGCGCAGTTTTAACATTGTGAGGACAATAATCGTGATTGCTTAAAAATTATCTTTCAATGCGCGAATACGCGCAAATTCTTCAGCACTTTCGACACGTAAAAAAGGATTGGTTTCAAGCTCAAGTTCAATGGTACTGGGCAATGTGATTTGCCCATGTTCACGAAGCAGTTGGATCTCTTCGGCACGTTGTTGTATTGCTCGGTTCTCTGGTTCGATATGCAAAGCAAATTGTGCATTAGAAAGGGTATATTCATGTGTACAGTAAACTTTGGTTCTTGGTGGTAAAGCGGCGAGTCGATTGAGAGAGTGATAAAATTGTTCAGCAGTTCCTTCAAACATACGTCCACAACCCATAGCAAAAAGGGTATCACCACAGAAAACACTGTCTAATTCATCAATAAAATAAACGACATGTCCTAGGGTATGACCTGGTACTGCGATAATGTCGATGTTTAATCCATGAAATTCAAATTGATCATCGTGTTGTAGTGGGTAGGTAATAAAAGGAATGTGACTCAGTTCAGCGCGCGGCCCATAAACAGGAATATTATGGTCTGCGATCAATTCTGGAACACCACCAATATGGTCTTTATGCCAGTGTGTGAGCCAAATTTGTTTTAAATTCAGCTGATGTTCAAGGCAATAATTTTCAACGAGTGATGCTTCAGTGGGATCAATTGCAACGATATCATGGCTTTGACTTTCTTCGATCAGCCAAATATAGTTTTGTAATTGATTTTTTACATCTATGACGTGAATTTTAAATTGCATCGTTTAATTCCATGAATATGCTGACACAAATTTAATAGCAAAATCAGGCTATAGACAAGTTAGAAAGCTGATTACAGTCTTTTTTATGTGAAAACATATGTAATTCGATAGTGCGACATGTTATTTGCTTAAACAAACAAGTCATATGGTAGGTTATTCTTTTAGAGAATAGCATATAGATCAATATGCTATTCTCAATAAAACTTAACAGGCCATCCCTTGGTTGATTTCTAATTTGCTTAGTTTGCCATTTTTAAAATTAAAATTGACGTAGGCGAGATAGCCCGCTTCAAACTCAGCAGGATTTTTTAAAAACTCTTTGGCTTCCGATGCCGTTAAAATTAAAACACTGGTGCCAGTTTTGGCGCTGTTTGGGAAGTCTTTTTTAAATTGATTGATGCTATATAGATTAGTGATGGGTTTATTGTTAATCAGGATTGTATCTGTGATTGCTGGTGCATTTGTCCAAGAAAGCCAAACTCGTCCTTTGGTTGTGCCAAGTTGTTGAAAATTATTTTTGGTTTTATAGAAGGAGTTAGACTTAATCTGTGGATTGTCTTCACTATAAATTTCAAACATCAGTTTTTTCCCTGATGCAGTAGAGCTTGAATATTCATAGTTCCCACTACATTCAGAAAATGCTTTTATAGTTTTTTGAGAGGTGTTTCCGAGCAATTTTTCAATTTGCGTTGCACTTAGCGCTTGGTTGAGCTCTACACCATTGACTTTTACTGTGGTGGTGTAATCGTCTGAAGCTTGCGCAAAACTACAAATAGGTAGCAAAAGGAGTAGTGAGGCGATTGTTTGAGTAAATTTATTCATTTCAAATATTTCTTAAGTTTTCTATAACTTAATCAGTTCTGAAGGATTGATCAAGAGCAGATGATCAAATGAGTAGAATTAAAAAGGATCTATAAATTTTATAAGTATTTATATCTGTAGCTAACTCAAGAAATAAAAAATACCCTCAACAAGGAGGGTATGATTTTAGAAGTAAGAAGAATTGAAAATGAGATGCAAAGATTATCGAAGCTTAGATAACCAATTTCCAAGACTCTGTACAATTTGTACAAGGATCAATAAGACAATCACAGTGAGATAAACCACACTTTGATCGAAACGTTGATAACCATAGGAAATTGCTAAATCACCAATACCACCAGCCCCTACAGCACCCGCCATTGCTGTTGCACCAATTAAGCTAATGGTTGCTGTGGTAAGGCTCAGAATGAGTGAGCTACGAGATTCGGGGATAATAAATTTAAAGATAATCTGCCAAGGTGAAGCACCCATTGCTTGTGCAGATTCAATAATCCCTTCATTTACTTCAAGCAATGATGTTTCTACAAGACGACCAATATAAGGACCCACATAAATGGTCAACGGCACAATCGCTGCCCAAGTACCAATAGTTGTACCCACGATCGCTTTGGTGAGTGGGAAAACCGCAATTAATAGGATAATGAAAGGGAGGGAGCGTAGTGCATTGACGATAGGATTTAAAATCTGATAAACAGCGCGATTGGGTAAAATGCCATTAGGGCGAGTGACCAGTAAGGTAATTGCCTGAATAAAGCCCCAAATGGTACCAAACAGCATTGCAAAAATGACCATTTGGATGGTTTCTTGCATCGCTGTAACAAACTGGTCAATGCTTAAAGAGCTTTTCCAAAATGGTGCTGTGAGCGTAGTGAGCCATTGTACAATGAGTTCTCTCATAGTCTAACTCCTGACTGTTCCACCTTGACCCCATTTTTTTCAAAGAAATCTATGGTTTGCCGAATGCTTTCAGCATCTCCCAAAAGTTGTATAAACATTTGACCGATCACTGAACCATTAATTTCAGTCATATTGGCAAATAAAATATTTAAGCTGACATCAAATTGCTTAATTGCTGCTTGTACCACAGTTTCTTGCGCTGAAGTACCCAAAAATTGCAGACTATAAATACTTTTATGATTTTGATTTTCGAGATTGTTTAAGATATTAACAGGGAGTTGTTGCTGTAAAACGGTTTGAATAAAGTTTTTAGTCGTGGGGTGTTGCGGTTGACTAAAAATTTCTAAGGTAGAACCTGTTTCAATCACTTTGCCTTGTTCCATGACGGCAACAAAATCACAAACAGATTCGATCACATCCATTTCATGCGTAACCATGACAATGGTAATCCCTTGCTCTTGATTAATCTTTTTAAGCAAAGCGAGAACAGATTTCGTGGTTTGTGGATCAAGTGCAGAGGTTGCTTCATCACAAAGTAAAATTTTGGGGTGGTTGGCCAAGGCGCGTGCGATACCGACACGTTGCTTTTGTCCTCCCGAGAGTTCGTCTGGAAAAGCATCTTTTTTATGCTTTAGATCAATGAACTCAAGTAACTCATTTAAACGTTTTTCACGTTGGTCTTTACTGACACCAAGCAATTTTAACGGCATTTCAATATTGTCAGCTACAGTTTTGGTTTGTAGCAAATTAAAATGCTGAAAAATCATGCCTATATTTGCACGTTCTTGACGTAATGCACGTGCATCAAGTGCCGTAAAGTCTTTTTGATTAATGATGACTTGTCCTTGGTTAGGACGCTCAAGCAAGTTAATCAAACGGATTAAGGTACTTTTACCTGCACCACTATAGCCGATAATGCCAAAAATACTGCCCGCTGGAATCTCAAGATTAATCTGATCCAGTGCACGTATGGTTTGACCTTTCAACTCATAGTGTTTTGAAATGTTTTTAAATTCAATCATATCGTCAAAAACTATAGCAAAAAGAAAAAACAGGCAAATTCACTTTGCCTGTTTTATGAGGGCCTATAGACCTTTCATAAAAGAATGGTCAATTGACCTGATCCATTATAAAACTATTTTGATTCTGTAAGATAGCTTACCGGTTTATTCACATCAACTTTAGTTCCACCGAAGTGTTCTTGAACATATTTACCTACAGCAGGAACATGATATAACTCACCCACTTTTTTCAAGAGGGCATCGTCTTTACGTGCATCTGCAACAGCAAGTACGTTGACATTCATTTTGGTTGTTTGGTCAACTGGCTCATAATAAACTGAATCTTTAAGCACGTTTAAACCACCTTCCATTGCTAAAGTATTGCCTAAAACAATTGCATCAACTTCATCTTTAGCACGTACCGCAGTCGCCATTTGAATTGGTTTAATTACAATTTTCTTTGCATTTTCAGTAATATCAGCAGGTGTACCTTTGACTAAATCAAAACCATCTTTTAATTTGATGAGACCAGCAGATTGTAAAAGTAACAATGCGCGCGATTCATTTGCGCCATCATTTGGAATAGCAATGGTTGCACCATTGGCAAATTCTTCAACTTTTTTAACTTTACTAGAATAAATACCCATTGGCTCTAAATATGTTGTAGAGATTGGTGCAATTTTTTCTTTGTTTGATTGATTGAAAGCAACAAGATATGCATAAGATTGGAATGCATTGATATCGACTTCTTTGTTTGCCACAGCTGTATTCATTGCAACATAGTCAGTGAAGTTTTTAACTTCTAATTTAATTCCAGCTTGTTTTGTTTCTGGTAATGTTGCGATATAGCGCCAAATATCTGCATCTGAACCTGTAGAAGCCATGGTAACGACTTGTTCTTTACCTGCATCTGCTTGGGCAGCATCATTTTTTGGAGCTTCTTGTTTTCCACAAGCAGAAAGAGTGAGCACAGACGCGCTAAGTAAAACGCCAAACAGCTTTTTCATGAATAAGTCCTAAGTAGCAAATGCAGTAGAATTTTGTCCTTTGCATTCTCGATCATTTAAATCGAATTTTTAACATTTTGAAAATAAATAATGCGGTGACGTACTTGTCTGATTGCGCTATCTATATTCTTTACATTTGAGGATTAGCAGCCTGTTTTAAAAGAATTTTAATTGTTTAAAACAAACTCTAAAGATTTGTTTATCATATCAATAAATGAAAATTATACATAGTGGCTGCGTGTTGACATTGGGTGGTGATGTCGTTGCATGAATATCAATGTTTTTATTAATTTAATAAAGAAAACAAATGCTTTTGTTGAATGCTAAACGATAAATGATTAAATTTTATACTTATTCATAATATATAAATTTTTTAGGATTTATTATCTTTTTTTTAAATAAGTAAAATAAACTTAGATCTGCATCTCTAGCAGTGCTCTGATAAGCGTTATTTCAAATTGTTATGCGAAATAGGGTGATTTTATTCAAACAGTTATTGACATTGACACTACTGTCATACTTTAGCATACAGATCTTATCTAACTCAAAGAGATCGATAAATGAAATTAATCATCTTTCTTTTAAGCAGTTTTTTATTGCTAAATACTGCATATGCTCAAAATAATATCTATATCATTCATGGTTATGGTGCAAATGTGGATGATCATTGGTTTAATTATCTTGAGGAAAATTTACAAGATAAAAATACTAAAGTTGTAAAGATCGCGTTACCGAATTCAAGCAATCCAAAGCTTTTACAGTGGAAGCAAACCTTAAAAAATAATGTTGCTCAAATTGATCAGCATACATTTTTTGTTGCGCACAGTTTGGGATGTATTACGCTGCTTGATTTCCTGTCTGAATCGGATTTTCAACAGATAGGTGGTGTTGTCTGTGTATCTGGATTTTCGAATAAATTGGCAGTATTACCTAAACTGGATTCATATATCGCTGAGACGAATAAGGATTTTTCTTTTAAAAATAAAATATTGCATCGGAAGATGTTTATATCGAGTAATGATCAATATGTTCCAGCTGATTTAAGTATCTCGCTGGCTGAAAAATTAGAGTTTCCTTATGAAATTATTCCCAATGCTGGACATTTTCTAGCCAGTGATGGGTATCAGGAATTTCCTCAATTATTAGATTGGCTTCAAATGGTCATTGGTGGTGTTGATGAGGTTGAGAATTCTTATGATTCAAACTAAATTTTTACAATATCTTTATTATAAATTAAGTTGGATTAAGCTTTTCTATGAATAATCGTAAAGGCGGCTGATACTTTACAATTACAAGTGTTTTTTTGCTGAACTCATACTGTTTAGTTGTTTTGAGATAGTGGAAAGAAGAATTGACTAAGAGGATTTTTGAATAAAAGGCAAAGTTGATTTATTGGTTTTCGGCTGATTTAATTTATTGATTTTTCATTTTATTTATTGTTTTTATTAGATTTTTTTGTAATAAAACTATTCATTTTTTTAAATTGTTATGTTTAAATCGAACATTCTTTAACCAAGATTAAATTAGAAAATAATAATGAAAGCATTAATTATAGTTGGTTGTAAGACTGATCATGGCGGAGTCATAATTTTAGGTGATGTTTCTTTTCTTGTGGAAGGTAAAGCAGTGCATCTAGATGGTATGACTCACTTTTGTCCAAAATGTAAAGTTCAATCTAAGGCTATTGCTTCTAATCAAGGTTTTGTGGTTGTTAGTGGTAAGAGTGCTGTAGCTGATGGTGATAGTTCAACTTGCGGTTCAAAATATTTAAAAATTTCAGATCTTGCTGTTATGAGTAATGGGGCTAGTGTTGAAATGAGTAATGCAGTGACAGCACCTTTAATGAAAAATAATTTTATTGAACATCAGAAAAATACTTATGATGAACAGAGGTGGATCAGGAAATTTGAACAACACTTATAAGTGATATTTTGCTCCCCAAATGATGTTATAAACATCAATATATGGAGTATTTTATGGCA
>NZ_JBIMCW010000025.1:0-63937 GCF_048552295.1 Acinetobacter legionensis | reverse complement strand
CTTCACCTTTGGCGGGTGGAGGACCAAAAGCCAATAAACCATTTTCAGAATGCAGGAATACATCTTTGTCTGTTGGCAAGTATTTTGAAATCTTGGTCGGTAAACCAATACCTAAATTGACATATGCACCATCGGGAATATCTTGGGCAACACGTTCAGCAATTTGGTCACGGCTTAGTTTTTGGTAGCTCATTGTTATTCTCCATTACTATTGGCTGCATCAACTGCAACCACATGCTGAACAAAAATTCCTGGGGTAATAATATGCTCAGGATCGAGCTGACCCAGTTCAACCACCTCTGAAACCTGTGCAATGGTGACATCTGCAGCCATCGCCATAATTGGACCAAAGTTACGTGCTGATTTGTTATAAACCAAGTTGCCCCAACGGTCGCCTTGATGTGCTTTAATCAATGCAAAGTCTGCTTTAATCGGATATTCAAGTACGTAGTCTTTGCCATCGATATGACGTGTTTCCTTGCCATCTGCCAATAAAGTACCAAAGCCTGTTGGGGTAAAGACTGCACCTAAACCCATCCCCGCGGCTTGAATACGACAGGCGAGATTGCCTTGAGGAACCAGTTCCAGTTCGATCTTGCCCGCATGATAGAGTTCATCGAATACCCAAGAATCAGACTGACGGGGGAAAGAACAAATGATTTTACGGACTGCACCTGATTTAAGCAGTTTCGCTAGACCGTAATCGCCATTGCCTGCATTGTTATTGACAATCACCAGATCTTTAACGCCAAGTTCAATCAGCCCATCGATCAGCTCTGCGGGCTGTCCTGCTGTTCCAAAGCCACCAATCATAATGGTTGCACCATCTTTGATTTGAGATAAGGTATTTTCTACAGATGCACTAATCTTGTTAATCATTCTATCCAATAACCTTTTGTTTATTTAAAACAAAATCAAATTCCAAAGTGTAAAAAGGAGAGTTTTGCAACTGTCCATTAGGATCTAATCCTTCTTCATGACGAATCCATTGAGCAATTAAAGAGGAGCGAACACCGAATACTGCGTCAGAATCTAAATATTCTCCATTTTCTTTAAAAACATGAGTAACTAAGCGTTGGTAACCAGGAGATGTAATCATAAAATGAAGATGGGCTGGTCTCCATGGATGTCGATTTAAAGCTTTAAGCATTTTGCCTACTGGCCCATCATGTGGAATTGGATAGGCTTCAGGTACAATTGTTTGAAAATGATAATGGCCATCATGATCAGCTTTTAAAACGGCTCGTCCTTGGTATGTATTTAGATTTTCTTTTTGAACATCGTAATAACCATCATCATCTGCTTGCCAAACTTCTATAATTGCGTTGGGTATAGGTTCTCCATTTATACCTTTAATTTTTCCATTCACAAACCAAGGAGTACCCTTAACACCTTCACTTATATTCGAGCCTAATTCTAAAATTGGAGCATTTTGAACATGAAAGGGGCCGAATACGGTAGCTTCTGTACATCCCTGTGGTTTTTTATGGTTCTGAGCAATCACTAGGGTTGATAGGCCTAAAGTATCTGAAAGAAGGATAAATTCTTGACGTGTAGGGCTACAAATTTGCCCGACATCAGTCAAAAATTTAATACCAATCTCCCATTCTTCTTCGGTCAGTTCAACTTCACGAGCAAAAGAATGTAAATGTTTTACAAGGGAATGCATTATATCTTTTAGGCGGTCATTGGATGAGAAGGAGTTGCGTTCTATAACTGCTTGTGTGATTGTTCTTTCATCTAAATTTTTCATTGGCTTTTCCATAAAAAAGTAACTTTTCTCCATTTACCTCATGCTAATCTGACGTAAAATGTAATAAAACAGTACAAAGGAAAATCTTTATTTCATTTTGGAAATAATGATAGAAGGGAAGTAGATGGACAGACTTACGAGCATGGAATTATTTGTGGCAGTTGCTGAGTTAGGAACTCTGAATAAAGCTGCAGAGAAACTGGATATTTCAAATGCCGCAGCAACGCGTCATATTACTGCACTAGAAACCCGTTTAAATGTAAGATTAATTGAACGAAGTACAAGACGATTAGCTTTAACAAATATTGGAATTGAATATTATAAAAAGTGTAAGTCATTTCTAGCAGAGCTAGATCAAAGTGAAGCAGAAATAACCTCTTCAGCGGTTGAACCTGAAGGTACGGTAACAATTACCTCATCAATTTCTTTTGCTATTATGCATATTACGCCTTTAATACCAAAATTTAATAAGCTATATCCTAAAATAAAAATAAATATAGTCGGTGCTAATCGTTACTATGACATTATAGATAGTAATATTGATATCGCCATTCGTACTAGAGAGTTTGAACCAGATTCTAATTTAACAATTAGAAAACTTGCTACTACCCATCGAATTCTTGCAGCATCTTATGATTATATAAAGAAAAGAGGTAAACCAAAATCAATTGAAGAACTCGAAAGTCATGATATTTTACTATACAGCCATGCAAATAATCCGAGGAATTTGAGTTTTCAAAAAGGAGATGAAATCAAAAACTTTGCAATAAATCCTATTCTTGAAACAAATGATGGACAAATTGTGAGGGCTGCTGCTTTAGGTGGTTCTGGAATTTTGATTCAACCTTTATATATTATTTATCAAGATATTGTAGAGGGGAGATTAATTCCAATCTTAACAGACTGGAAGCTACCTGAACTTACTGTAAATATCGCATTTCAAAGTCGTCAATTCATGCCTATCAAAAATCGATTGTTTATTGACTTTTTAATAGAAGACTTTAAAAACAAAGAATATGAAAGATATTGGAATAGCATTCAGTAATATATTGATTTTAATTATACTATTTAAATTATGGACTATTGAAATAGAGATTATTTCAATGATGAAATAATCTTTTCCTTAAAAGCTCTTTATACACATAAAAGAAAAAGCTAATTTGCATTCATTAGGAGTATTAACGAGATTTTACAGGAGTTAAATCGTGCAGAAAGAGAAATTAAAAGTTGCTTTATTAGGGATTACTCACCCTCATACCTCCGGGCGTGTAAAAGCATTACAACGCCGGCATGATGTTGAAATATATGGTGCCGCAGATGATAGTGAGTTATTGGGTTCTTTCTGTGATGCTTTAAATTTAGTAGAGCGTACTAAAGAAGAAATTTTGAACAATCCTGAAATTGACATTATTTTAGTACATTCTAAAAGCTATGAAATGGCAGATTTGACTATTGCTGCTTTAGAAAAAGGTAAAGCTGTTCTAGTTGAAAAACCTGCGGGACGAGGGGTACAAGATACTCAACGCATTGTCGATACTGTAGAAAAATATAATGGCTTTGTTCAGGTTGGGTATTGTTGGCGTTTTGCTCCCTCTATCAATGTAATGCAAGACTGTTTAAAGCAAGGTAAGATTGGTAAAGTCTTACAAGTTCGTGCGCATGCTGGATGTTCACATAATGAAGCAGAAACAGCTCATATGCGTCAACCAGGTGATTTAGGTGGTGCTTTTTTTGTCATTGGTTGCCACTTATTTGATCGAGTTATTCATCATTTTGGTATGCCTAAATCTGTGAATGCTCGAATTACCAAATTTGATGGGTTCAAAGGTGAAGAAGCACGAGAAGATGCTGCTGGAGCAATTTTAAATTACGATGATAAAATTGTAGTCGTTGATTTTATGTCTTGGGATGTATTACCTTGGACTGAAAGCTGGGATATGACTGCTTACGGAACAGAAGGTATTATGTCATCTCGTTCATTACCTTCATCTTATAAGCTTTACCAAACAGGTAAAGTGGAAGGAACAATACAAGGTTGGACAGAGTGGCATGAAACAAGTTTCCCTGAAATTTGGGCAACAAAGAAGACAGAATATTCACCAGAAATTGCAGAAATTGGTAATCCAATTTATTTTGATCGTGAATTAAATGCATTTCTTGATTCATATTTAAATAAAAAACCTTCTCAGGTTCCTGCAGTGCAAGCGCATAATATTTCTATTCTATTAGCAAAATTATTTGAATCAGCAGGAAATAAGGGAACTGAGGTTTTTTTATAATTAATTAGTATAAAAAAAGACAGCCATGGCTGTCTTTTTTTATTTCTACTGTGAAAAAGTCATTTGCTCAAACAATGATATAAACCCTATAAAGATTTTTTTATATTTATAAATATATGTATCATGGATGAGATAATTATATGGAAAAAAAAACGCCACAAAATAGCAATCTGGAGGATTATCCGCAATAGAGGCATTATTATCTAGTACAGATATAGGTGTAATTTCGGGTGCTTTACCTTTATTAAATAAAGAATTTAATTTGAATCCACTATTGAAAGGATGGATTGCCAGAACATTGATGGCTGGGGCTGTATTAGACGAATTAATTGCAGGACAAATTTTCAAAAAATAGGGTAGAAGAGCTGCAACCCTGATTTCTTCGATTATTTTTTGGGTACTTGTTTATCTTATTGTATTCACTCAATCAATTACAGTATTAATTAATGGGGGGAATTGGTATCTCTTCTTTTGCAGCATCGCTATATGTGCCCGAAGTCGCTCCTAGAACAGTTGGGGGTAAAGCAATTTCTATCTTTAATTTCATGATCACTTTTGACATTTTAGCCACATTCTTCTGTAATTGAATGTTTAGTTTCTTGAAAGTTGGAGGGAAATGTTTGTCGTTCTTTTTGTGCCCGCTATCATATTATTTGTTGGAACTTTTACAGTGCTGAGAAGCGCAAGATGCTTAGCATTAAAAGAGCGAAATCAAGAAGCTTTAACCGTCTTAAAGAGGATTAGGGCTACTGGTCAAGAAGCAGTAATAGAACTCAAAAAAATATATGAAACTATTGCTAAAACAAGTGAGAGTAAAGGTTTTTAATTATTTCTTTCTAATAAAAATTTTAAACGTTCAATCGGATTAGGGGGTAGCTTGTATGCGATTGGGCAATTTACGGGCATTAGTATTGTACTTGTTTTTTGCCCCTATATTATTTGAATTAGCAGGTTGTGTTTGACTTCAAAATCAGTTGCTATCAACTGTTCTATTGGCTGATGTAAAAGTTGATTTCAATGCTTTTGCATCTATGATTATTGATAAATGTGGCCGTAAACCAATGCTATATGGTGGTTTTAGTGCCATTGAAGTGAGTCTAGGTTTTGTCGCATATGGTCTTTTTAATAATATTCCAATATTTGTGCTATTGAGCTTAGTTCTATTTATGATTGGCTTTTCATTTTCAGGTGGGCCTGTCGTTTGAATATTAAGTTCTGAAATTCAGCCTTTGTAAGATCATGATTTTAGGATTGATTATTCGATATTAATTTGTTGATTTTAAGATATTTTTTTGGTTGTAGCAGCACAGTTTGGTGCAGGTGAAACTTTTACTTTTTTAGCGATATTGAACCTTTAATTTTTAGTATTTTTTACTATTTTGTTGCAGACACAAAAATATACCGCTAGAGCATATTGAGAAAAACTTACTGGATGGAAAACCGCTCAAAGACCTAGGGGGAAACTATTAAACTAATTTTGAATTGAATGATTTAAATTTATAAGCATGTATAGGTAAGTGATTATATTACAGTGAGATATGATGATGAATAAAGAGATTAGAGTTGTTGCTAAATTGGTCGTTCAAAGAAATCAGATTCATAAATTTATTGAAGAATTTAAAGAACTTGTGAATCAGAAGTGAAAAGAAATCGGTTGTTTAAAATATGAATTACACCAAGAAATACATGACCCTGCCACATTGATATTTTTTGAGAAGTAGAGAACGAAGGATGATCTAGATAAATATTTGAAAATTTTTTTTTATTTCCTGTTTTAAAAAGTAGGCAGTATGGTTGAGCGCAATGATACTCATATTATCGAAAAAAATTAATAACCAAATTTAGCGTTTATTTTTATTTCGTATGAATGGATAGATAGATAAGAGAAAGTACTCATATTTTTAATATTGTCAGAAGTTTACGTAATGAATTTAATTTATATCCTATTGTCATTATTAGGTGGTATTGCACTATCTATCCAAGCTGCAATTAATAGTAGATTAAGTGTAGATATTGGCGATCAACTGATTATTTCTGCACTTATTTCTTTTGCAGTTGGGGGCGTCTGCCTATTTGTTCTGGCATTACAGGCTGATTGGCATAGTCTGAATCAGAATATTAGTTTACAGCCTTAGTGGAGTTGGATAGGGGAAGAGCTAGGTGCAAGTCTTATCTTTACGTCTGTTTTCTTGCTTCAAAACAAGGAATAATAAATACGATATTTCTTTTCATTAGTGGAAAATTCGTGACAGGGATAGTGATTGATAGCCAAGGGTTAGTCCAAATGCCAATACGAACTGTATATTGGTAGAAGTTTGTTGGGATGGAGGGCATGTTTCTTGTTTTATTTTTATTTATGTTTGGGGAGCGTTGGCTAAAAAGAACTTAGTTTTATGGTGTTTTTTTGTTCTCTTCCCATAAAAATCCTTAATAGTTAAATGAGAGACTCTTCTCATAAAGAGCAGTCTCATTAAAAATTATTTTATAGAGTTTTGAGTGGACTTTTCTATCATAAAGGCTATTGCTAAGATCAGCAATCCACCTAAGCTGAATATTGAACCTATCCAAATTGGTGAAAGCCATCCCAAATGGTGGTTGATCGCCCATCCACCTAAAAATGCTCCGAGTGCATTGGCTAAATTAAATGCAGAGTGATTGAGTGAAGCTGCTAAGCCTTGTGCATCACCTGCCACATGCATAAGTCGCATTTGTAAGGTATTACTCAATCCAATAATAACCAGACCAATAAAAAATAAGCCGATAATGGCTGTATAAAGATTTTTCATTAGAAAGCACACACAAATAAATGTTAATGCTGAACTGATTAAAATACCAACAATGGTTTTATTAAGATTCTTATCAGCAAAATGACCTGATAAAAGTCCACCAATGACCATACCAACTCCCCAAATTGCAAGTGCCATAGGCACAACGGTAATATCAGCTAGTGTATATTCAGTCAAAATTGGAGAAATATAACTATAAGTTGAAAACATCCCCCCAAAGCCAATAGCAGCAACAGCAAGCGTTAACCACATATTGATATTTTTAAGTCCTGCCAATTCATTTTTGACACTTGCCGTCTTATGGACAGAGATATTAGGGACAAAAAATATAATTGCAATTAAGGTTATAACAGCGATAGTCGCTGAAAATTCAAATCCAGCACGCCAGCCAAATTGTTGCCCCATCCAGGTTGCCAAGGGAACCCCAACCACCGTTGAACTGGTTAATCCCATCATCATTAAAGCAACTGCTGTGGATTGTTGTTTAGGATTTGCAAGTTGAGCAGTTACCAAGGCGCCCACCCCAAAGTAGGCTCCATGAGGAAGCCCTGCAATAAATCGGGATAATAATACTGTTTCAGGTGCATGCGCTAAAGCTGTAAAAGCATTTGCTACACCATAAAATAACATAAGTATAAGTAAGAGCATTTTGCGAGGAAGTTTAGCACATGAGATTGCTATGATAGGTGCTCCAATGACCACCCCTAAAGCATAAGCACTGATAAAATGCCCAGCATCAGGGATAGAAACCTGTAGATCTTTTGCAATTTCCTGAATAAGTCCCATAGCAACAAATTCAGTTGTACCGATACAGAATCCACCCATTGCAATGGCGAATATAACCCATAAGAGAGAATATGACGAAGCTGGATGAGTATTCATAAGTAGGAAAGCCAATAATAAAATTGAAGTTAGTGAAGTAAATAAAAAAAGATCTAAGATTTGGTCTTAGATCTTTTTTGTGTACATTTGAATGATTAACTATAGAAGTCAAAACCAGTTGTTAAACCGGCATCTGCCATTAGATCGGCACCTAATAGTGCACTTGAACCTGAAGATAATAAGAATAGAATCGTTTTTGCAACATCTTCTACTTCAAGAATCTGGCCGTATGGCTGACGATTTGCACGTTTAGGATGGAAGCTTGGATCGTTTACCGATTCAACATGACGTTTGAACAAGCCTGCCATCATTGGCCCTGGGCTCACAATGTTGACTTTAATGCCATCACGAGCATAGTCTAGTGAAGTGGTACGAGCAAGTTCACGGACAGCTGCTTTTGAAGCAGAATAAATTGGTAAGCCTTGTTCACCAAACGTTGCACATATACTGCCGATCAAAACAATACTACCTTGTTTGTTTGGTAGCATTAATGGTAAGGCAGCTTGAAGCGCTTGAATTGTGCCTAAAATATTTACGTCAAATACTTTCTTAATACGATCTGGTGTCACATCAAGAATACGGTCGATATCTGTCACTGCCGCACAAGGTACTAATCCTACGTGCTTAAAATTACCTGCTTTTACTGCACCAGTCAGGGTAACCCATGATTCAGGATTTGTAATATCGCCTTGGAAATGTTGATAATGATCTAATGCATCTAAAGTTGCTGTTTTTCCAGCAATATCTAGACCAAAAACTTTTACATTTGCTTGAGTTAATGCAATTGCCATAGCTTCACCAAGACCTGAAGATGTGCCAGTAAGAATTACTGCTTCAGGCATGTCAAATGTAATTTGTTGGGATAGACTCATTTATAAAACTCCATTTTAGATTAATTTTAGATTAGAAAAGTTTTCTTTAATTTCCTAAGTTTTATTTTAAATTGAATTCTTTATTTTAAAAGAACATTAATTAAAAACAGTTTTTCTAAAAATGAAAACATACGATTAAATATCTTGTAAATGGTATTTTATAGAATAGGAAATTTAATATCTTATAAATAAAAACCCAATAGTTATAAAAGAACTATTGGGTGGATAATTAATATTATGCAGTTACAGAGTTAAATGCATTTATTGTAGTTTCATAAGCATTTTTTGCCATTTCATCAAGGGGTAAAGTACGATGATCTCGCGAAATTAGTTCAACGCCATAATAAGGTTGATTGAAACCCGCTTTTTTAATTTCATTCAAGAATAGAGGAATATCATACGAACCTTGGCCACATAGCATCCGATGGTGTGTAGAATCATTAAATAAGTCAATCTCAATTTCCTCTGCTGCATCGTTTAATTCAACAGATTTAATAAGATGAGCAGGAACAGTGCTAATTTTTTCGAAATCAATATTGCCACGTGCTAAATGCCAAATGTCTAAGCATAAACCGCCATTAGTATCGCCAGTATCTACGATCTTTAAACCATCCTCGAGAGTTGCTAAGCGAGAGAATGGCATAATTTCTAAAGCTACATTTGCATTAACTTGAGCAACTTCTTTACATAATTTTGAAAATTCGTCAGACATTTTCTCTAAAGAGTTTGGTGAATTTTCAAATGGTCGTGCTCCAATTTTAAGGTTACACATACCCAATTCAGCACCAAGCTCAATCATTTTAGAACGTTCATAGTCAGATACCTTTCTAGCTTCACCATCCAAATACCAATCGAGTAAAATTTCAAGTTCAAAGTATTTTATATCATTGTCTTTTAATATTTGACGAAGAGTTGCTGTACTCGTTTTTTCGAGATTTGCTTGCAGATCACTTAAAACTAATCCGATTCCTTTCCAACCTGCTTTAGATGCAGATTCTACACGTTGTTGTAATGAAAATGGGCTAATTTCTGTCGGTGCACCAGGATATACGTTTCCAGCTAATGTCCAATATGCAGCTAGTAAATCTGGTTTATTCATGAGATTTTCCTTTAATTCATGTCTGAAAGTGTTTATTTAAAACGAACGTGTTTATAACCAGTAAGGTCTTGAGTAACTGCACACCAGCAGATAAGTGCGTAACAGATAGCAGGAACAATAAATGCTGTTGAAATACTTGTGATATCTGATAAGTAACCCATGACAAGCGGTAAAATTGCACCACCAACAAACATCGTCACCATAAGAGATGCTGCCATTTGAGATTTTTTACCTAGACCACGAACGCCCATTGAAAAGATAGTTGGATATAAAGTTGATTTGAACAAGAAGATACAGATAAGTACGACAACAGAAATATAGTCATAACCTAGCATTACAAATAGGCAACCAATCACGCAGACAGAACTGTTAAAGATTTGGAGTTTTCGAGGATCAATACGCTTCATGATAAAGATGCCTAAGAAGCGGCCAGTCATATAACAGAACATTGCCATTGATAAGAAATAAGCAGCTTTACTTGGAGTAATTCCATGCCAATGCTCAATCACATAGTTAATGAAAAAAGCACCGATACCAAAATGTGCACCGTTATAGCAAAATTGGGAAAGCATAGCTTTACGCACATTCTTAATTTTTAATAAAGGAATATTTTCATAAACAGTATCTTCTGGGCGAGGAGCAATACTATTTTCATCTTCATTATTTGTTTCTGGTAACTTAATCGAAATAATATATCCGATGACACACAACACTAGAATAGAAAGCACAGCGTAAGTCATTGTTGCAGGCTCAACATAAAAGCCTCCCACAGTTCCCGCTGGAATAAAAAATACGGCTCCACCTACTAAAGGACCACACATTCCCCCCATACCGCCAAATGCCTGCGCCATAGTTAAACGGCGAGTTGCATCTTTAGGGTCACCTAATTTAGTAGCATATAAATTACAAACAATTTCTAAGCAGGCCAAGCCAGTCGCTAAAATAAAGATTGCGGTTAGAAAGGCTGAAAAAGTTCCAATTTGAGCAGCAGGAACAAAGCCCATACAACCTATGGCGAACAGCATTAATCCCACAATAATTGAGTTTTTATAGCCATATTTTTTCATAAGCAATCCCACAGGAATTGCAGATAAAAAATAAGCGCCTAAATATGCTGTTTGAACAAATGCAGATTGGCCATGTGATATATGGAAAACATCCTGAAAATGTTTATTCAATACATCTAGTAATGTGTGTGAAAATGCCCACATGAAGTTAAAAGCTGTAACAATGATCATTGTCGCTTTTAACGTAATTGCTTTCTTGTTTACTGGCGCAACTGTAATTTTACTAAAACTCGCATCCATTGCTAGTTTCCTTGCAAATGATATATAGCCCCTCGAAGAAATACGCTTAGAGCATATTTCTTGAGCTATTTAATTAAGTCGTTAAGAACCTTACTCTTAAATAAGAAATAACTTATGCAGCAAGTGACTTTGTTGGACCTTCTGCATTTACGGTAATAGCTTTATTACTTTCTACTGATTCCATTGCACAAACTGCTAAATAAAGCGCTTGGAGTCCATCGAATAAATTGGTAGGGAACTCTTGTCCTTCCACTAGGCTGGATACAAAGATATTAAATTCATTTCTATATGAGCTCGTGTAACGTTCTAAGAAGAAATTTAATAGAGGCTTTTGTGAGCTAGTGAAATCGTGAGTGTATTTTTTCAGGGTAGAAGGGCGGTGGTTCTGGGTTTTTAATAAACCTTGAGAACCAAGTACCTCAATACGTTGATCATAACCATAGACAGCCTCACGACAGTTATTGATGATGCACTGTTTACCTGATTTGGTTTTCAATGTAATGCTGCAAGTATCGTAGTCATTAATACTCGCTAGTTCTTCATCTACTAGACGGCTTGCTGTAGCAAAGATTTCAACTGGCTCTTCACCGAGAATATGTCGGGCCGTATCAAAATCATGAATTGTCATATCTTTGAAGATACCACCTGAGGTCTTCATATATTCGACGGGTTGCATACCAGGATCACGACTTGTAATAATAACTTGGCGAATCTCACCAATTTCGTTGTTCAAAATAGCATCTTTAATTGCGATTGTATCTTCATCAAAACGGCGATTAAAAGCGAGCATTACTTTACCATTATGACTTTGAATTTCTTGAACTGCTGCAATAGAACGTTCAAAATCAAGATCAATTGGCTTTTCACAGAGAACAGGTTTTTTACGTTTTACTGCATGTAACATTAAGTCAACATGTAAATCTGTTGCCGTTGCAATTACAACAGCATCAACGTCATCTCTATCAATTGCTTCGTAATAGTCATAACATGCTTCACAATTAAGTTCATTGGCAAGCTTTTCCACACCCTCTTTCCATGGGTCTGCAATGAGTTTCAATTCACATTGCGAATTAAGAAAAGCGCTTTTAGAATGAATTTGAGCAATACGTCCTGCGCCTAAAATAGCAACTCTCAACATTTCTTACTTCCTTTTAGAAAATAGGTAATCATGAAAAATACCCTGTTGATAATTAGGGTATACAAGCCGTTTTTGAAAAAGAATAGCTATTTCTAAAAACACTTTTTCATTTTTGAAATTACCAGATTGCATTCCATTAGCATTTTTATAGGCAGATTAAAACCCTTTATTTTTCCAGATTATGCAAAAGACATTTTCTAATTTGACATTTTTTTCCAGTTTTTGCGCTCCTATACTTCAAAACAATTGATAAGAACCATCCCCCAACAAATGAATGTTGGAAAAATTGATTAGTGAGTAAGTGCGACAGGAACGTCGTAAATATAAGGGAGAAGTGAGTTTGATAACTTACTCAAAAGACAAATAAATTTATAGTTGTTAACCAAGTGTCTTAAGGCATCTAATTTGATGCTTTCAGGCTATCTTTTTTCAAGCGATCATGCAGATTTTGAATGGAATTAAAGATATCTGCAGATAAAAATTGTGCTTAATTAAGTTAAAGGAAAATGAAAATGAAAATGTATAAGACTCTTTCTACTTCTATAGCTGCGATAGCTTTAGCAACATTTGCTAATTGTACTTATGCCGCAGGTGAGTTAATTGGTATTGCTATGCCAAACAAAACAGAAGCCCGCTGGATTATGGATGGAAATAATATCGTCAATAATCTTAAAGCTAAAGGCTACAAGACGGATTTACAGTATTCAACTTATGATGTGCCAACTCAGATTTCTCAGATTGAAAATATGATTACGGCAGGTGTTAAAGTCCTGATTATTGCTCCAGTAGATGGGACAACCGTTTCGAATGTAGTACGTAAAGCAAAACAAAAAGGTATTACTGTAATTTCATATGATAAATTGATATTGAAAACCAAGGATGTTGATTATTATGCAACTTTTGATAATTTTCAGGTAGGTGCACTTCAAGGTATTTCGATTGTTAAAAAACTTGGATTAGATAAAGGTAAAGGGCCATTTAATATTGAGCTTTTTGCTGGTTCTCTTGATGACAATAATGCTCATAAATATTATGCAGGTGCAATGTCTGTATTGAATCCATATATCGCCAAAGGCAAGTTGGTGGTACGCAGTAAACAAACTGATATTAACAAAGTTGCGATTCTACAATTTGATGGTGCAAAAGCCCAAGCTCGAATGGATAACCTGCTCAGTGCTTTTTACGGTGGTACCCATGTAGATGCTGTTTTAGCACCCAATGATAATATTGCAACAGGTATTATCTCTTCGCTCAAAGGGGTTGGTTATGGTCGTCCTAATCAGCCTATGCCTGTTATTACCGGTCAAGATGCTCAGATTGCAAATATCAAAGCCATTATCCGCGGCGATCAAACATCAACCGTATTTAAAGATACTCGTTTATTAGCCAAAGCAGCAGCTGATATGGTTGATGCAATTGTCACACGTAAATCTGTTCCGGTTAATGATACAAAATCTTATAACAACGGTGTCAAAGTCGTGCCGACTTATTTAGCGAAGCCTGTTCTAGTTGAGAAGAGTAATTGGAATGCGGCACTTGTAACATCAGGTTACTACAAAGCAACTCAACTGAAATAAGTTATTCAGTCATCACTTTCTGCAAGCTTTTCAGAAAGAAAATAAGGCTATTAATTTGGATAAATGCTGGTCAGGTTGCTGATCAGCAGAGGGTTGCTGTATGGAAACAATACTTGAAATGCGTGGCATTAAAAAGAGTTTTGGACATGTTCAGGCACTAAGTCACGTTGATATGGTAGTTAAGACTGGGGAGATTCATGCAATTTGTGGTGAAAATGGTGCTGGTAAATCGACCTTAATGAAAGTTTTGAGTGGTGTTTACCCTCATGGCTCATTTGATGGTCAAATTTTATATCAAGGTGAAGTGCAAAAATTTTCTAATATTCATGACAGTGAACAACGAGGGATTATCATTATTCACCAAGAGTTGGCATTAGTGCCGATGCTATCTATCACCGAGAACATTTTTTTAGGTAATGAACAGTCCAAATTTGGTGTGATTGACTGGAATAGCTCTTATAACAAAACCAAACAGGTGCTTGCTAAAGTTGGTTTGTTGGATTCACCTGATACACTTGTTAGCGATCTTGGCATTGGTAAACAACAATTAGTTGAAATTGCTAAGGCATTATCAAAACAAGTGAAACTATTGATTTTGGACGAACCAACAGCCAGTTTAAATGATAATGACAGTGATCGGTTATTAACTCTGTTATTAGAGCTGAAGTCGCAAGGTGTCACCTCAATTATTATTTCACATAAATTAAATGAAATATCTAGAGTTGCTGACAGTATTACCATTATACGGGATGGAGCATCTGTTGATTATCTGAATTGTCGTACTGAAGAAGTCAGTGAAGATCGAATTATTAAAGCGATGGTTGGTCGTGACATGGAAGACCGTTATCCAAAACGAAGTTCTCAAATTGGCGAAGTTTTATTTGAAGTCAAAGACTGGTGTGTTGATCATCCAAACCACGCTGCACGTGAAGTGATAAAAGGAATTAGTCTTAATGCACGTAAAGGTGAAATTGTTGGGATTGCGGGACTGATGGGTTCAGGTCGTACTGAATTAGCAATGAGTATATTCGGCAAATCTTATGGAAAAAATATTCGTGGTGCGGTTTCAATTCATGGCAAGGCTATAGATGTATCAACGGTCCGAAAGGCTATTGATAATGGTCTGGCTTATGTCACGGAAGATCGGAAAGGGTATGGTTTGTTGCTTGATGAAAGTATTAGAAAAAATACCCCTTTAGCTAATCTGTCAGGTATTTCTAACCATCTAGTGACGAATGAGCATCAAGAAACCAAAATTGCAAAAGAGTTTCGAAACAAGCTTAGGATTCGAAGTGCAGATGTGGAACAACATACTGGCAATTTGTCGGGGGGGAATCAGCAAAAAGTAGTGATCAGTAAATGGTTATTTACTGCACCTGACGTACTTATTCTTGATGAACCTACACGTGGTGTGGATGTGGGTGCAAAGTATGAGATTTATACGATTATTGATCAGGTTGCCCAAGAGGGTAAATGTATCGTGATGATCTCATCCGAGATGCCCGAGCTATTGGGGATGTGTGATCGGATCTATGTCATGAATGACGGGAAAATTGTTGGGGAGTTTCTGGCAAAAGATGCAAGCCAGGAAGCCATTATGCGATCTATTATGAAGAATGGAGAAAACTAACATGAGCAATACGGACATTTCTAATCCTACTATTAGTTCTGGAAGTAAAAAAAATAATACGAATATATTGGCACAGGGTTTACGGGAGTACGGTTTATTATGTGCCTTGCTGATTATTGTAGTATTTTTCCAGATCGCGACAAATAACGTTTTATTACAACCGTTAAACTTAACAAATTTGATTTTGCAAAATGGTTATATTGTCATCATGGCATTAGGTATGCTCATGGTGATTGTGTGTGGACAAATTGATCTTTCTGTTGGCTCTGTGGTTGGATTTACTGGAGCGATGGCTGCCAGTTTAATGGTCACACATGAAATGTCTTTTATCCCTGCAATGATCTTATGTATTCTTGCTGGTGCTGTCATTGGAGCAATTCAAGGCTATTGGGTTGCATATTGGGCAGTTCCCTCATTTATTGTGACATTAGCAGGCATGTTAGTTTTTAGGGGTTTATTCCTGATTTCTTTGGTCTTGAAAGTCTGCATGTGACATCTCTACTTTTGGGTGTTGTCGTGAGTGTGGCTTTTTTTGTGATCGAATTACATCAGCGTAAACAAGCTGTACAGCATGGTATTGATAATGGTTCGATGGGCATGTTTGTAGTGAAGAACTTGGTATTAAGTGCAGTCATTATAGTTTTTTCTTATTTGTTAGCATCTTCTCGTGGTATGCCAACCGTTTTGATTATTATGGGCATTCTGGTTGCGTTATACACTTTTATTATGAATAGAACGACAATAGGTCGTCGTATTTATGCGGTTGGTGGTAATGCAAAAGCTGCGAAACTTTCTGGGATTAATGCAGAACGTGTCATTTTCTTTTCCTTTGTAAATATGGGTATATTGGCTGCATTTGCAGGACTTCTTTTTGCAGCTCGTTTGAATAGTGCAACGCCATCGGGTGGTTATGGTTTTGAATTAGACGTTATCGCAGCCTGTTTCATTGGTGGTGCGTCAGCTTCTGGTGGTGTTGGTAAGGTCTTTGCAGTAGTCATTGGCGCATTTATTATGGGTGTTATGAACAATGGTATGTCGATCTTGGGAATTGGCGTTGACTATCAACAAGTTATTAAAGGATTGGTATTGCTCGGTGCAGTACTGATTGACGTTTATACAAAAAATAAAGCTTAAGCAATAGACCCTTGAGATTGAATATCATATTTCAAGGGTTACGGATTGATGTTTAAATAACAGCAGTAGAAGTATGCCCTTAACCATTTTCAGAAAATCCAGAAAGAGTTGCAGCAATCAGTTCAGGTTTTAAATTAAACATAAATATAGATGGAGGTAATTAGCCTCGATCTATATTTTTATTACGATTTATTTCTTTCAACACACCAAGTTAAATTTACTTGGATAAGAAATTGACGGGGAGAGGAGCAGGGCTTGAGCTTTCAGTGAAGCTAAGTAGAGTTAAAGGCCTTTTTAAATACCGGCAATCAATGTCATTTAGGAGTGCTTTATTAATCCATTATTATCCTAAAAACATCAGATTGAATATTTAAAAACTAAAAAAAGTAGGTAATGCTCTTTTTTCAGTCTTTAAGCCTAATCCACGTTTATTCTCGTTCAAGTAGCGAAATTCCAATATAACCTATTAATGTCAACTTGTTGCCATCTGAACTGAGCTTTACCTTGGTAAGCCTTGCCTGTCTCTGGATCAACAACAATGGCATTAATATATTCATTTGAATTTTCTGAATCTGGTATTAGATAAGATACCTAAACTTAGAAGTAAAATATATCGTCGTACATTTATTTTTTAATAGGCAAGAAAACACTTTTATTTGCTATTGAAAGTCCCAACTAAATGCAGCACAAATCCAATTAGAAAATTCATCTGCTAAATGCATTTGATGACCGGAAATGATTGATGGAAGAATAAGTAATGGATACTCAACAGTTAATCTTGCTCTAAATCCATTTTTTTCATTACGGAATTGATGTCTAACACCGCCTATTGCAAGACCATCCGATGATCTAGCGACACCTGCAATTTGTAAGGGAAATGATGGATCAATTTCAGAACGTAGGCTCGATAAATCTTCATAATCAATATAGAACTTTGCTACTAAAGGTGAACCACCATTAGTTTCTATAACTTCCTGAAGGTCTTTATTTGTTGCGATGACGTAATGATCTGGGGTACCTGCAAGCATAGCAGTTTCATTATTTGTTTTACCGCATTGTTCAAACCATTCAACAAATTGTTCTGCTTGTGCATTTTCAACAAATATTTCTGTAATGCTATAACGTCTTAGACCAAAAGATAGCCAAGCTGTCAATTTTGCAAATTGATCAGAAAGCATAAGTTCATTCTTCAGAATTTTTTTGATTCTCTTTTGACCAAGCTCAACCTTTCGTTCAAGTAATTGATGTCTTAAAGACATAATATTCTGACTTAAAGGCTTAGATCCTAATTTTTTTAAAACGATATTAGCTCTTTTCGTTTCCCATTTTATGATGTCTTCATTCGCTACTTTTTGGTCGTTAATATAGACATGAATGTTAGAATGCATAAGAAGATTCCCTTTAATAAACCATAAAGCAACTATAGTTGCTTTATGGTTTGGGGTAAATATATTTGGAGAAATTTTAGATGGATGGTCATGCTTCTAGTTCGGAATCAAAAGTAATTAAACAAAGTCGACCAGGTGGTCGAGCTGAAAGGCTGGTTTTGGCTATACATGACGCAACTTATATTCTTCTTCAACAAACTAACTTTGAAGAAATCGAAATTCCAGATATTGCAAAATTAGCAAATGTAAATAAAACAACAATTTATCGTAGATGGCCCACTAAAGTGGATCTTATTTTAGACGTTGTTTTGACACGCTTGAAAGTAGACATGGCTTTACCTGATACAGGATGCCTAATTGATGATTTGAATATATTTCTAAAAATGATTGCCTCAACTATAAGTACACCGTTTACATTGAATATTTTACGTGCACTTTTAAATCAAAGGGATGAAAATATTATAAATGCTAGAAAACAGTTCTGGGATGAACGTTTCTTGCTTGCAACACCATTAATTGATCGAGCGATTCAAAGAGGCGAACTCGCTGAAACAACTCAAGTAAGGGAGTTTTTTGAATGGGCTGCTTCTCCACTATTTTATAGAGTTGTAATCATTGGTGATTCTGTTTCAGATGAGGATATAGAGTTAATCGCACAGAGAGCTATATTAATATTTAAAAAAAATAGATAAATCATTGTGATTGATGCTTTTAAAACAGAATAATGTAAAGATATCTGTCTGCTAATTACATCTTAAAATATTGAATAGCAAATAAATCCTTTTTAGGGTTTAATGATACGATACGTTTCGTATTTAAGTGGTTTGATTCTATGAGTCTACGGTGGCTTTGTTGCACAAAGATTTAAAATTAAAGTTCCCCTAAGTTATCTAAATTTAAGATACAACTCGGGTATGAGGTCTTCCTAAATCCGTGAATTTATATAATACTGCTACACGTGCATGAATCTCATTGACCTGACTTTGAAAATGTCTTGCAGTCAGTTTATCCCCTAATAATTTGACGCAATGCATCTTGGTTTCAACCAAACTTCGGCGATGATAGCCAGACCAGTTTTTCCATATAGTCCTACCCAAATGTTTAACTGTTCGAAGCAGTTCATTGCGTTCTAACGAGCTAATCTTTGTATCTTTCCAAGGTTTAGCATTTTTTCTGGGGGGGATTACTGTATGAGCTTGCTGATCGGAAATCACTTCTCGACATTGTTTCGTATCATAAGCTCCATCAGTATAAACGGAATCAATTGGTTCAGCTGGTGGAATCTGATTAAGTAAATCACCGAGTACCTGGGAATCACTGACGTTGTTTGTAGTGAGCTGAACTGCATGTATTTGCAGGGTTTCAGCATCGATACCAATATGTAATTTACGCCATTGTCGACGATATTCAAGCTGATGTTTCTTACGTTTCCACTCACCTTCACCTAAAAATTTCAAACCAGTAGAGTCAATGAATAGATGGAGTCCACCACTACTTCTTTGATAGCAAATCGAAATATCAATATGCTTTTGTCTTCTACAAAGGGTGGAGTAATCTGGTGCTGCCCAATCCAAGCCAAAAAGTTGAATGAGACTTTGAACAAAGCCAGTGACCATACGTAAAGACAGACGGAATAATGATTTAATCATTAAACAACATTGTATTGCTGTATCTGAATAGGTTTGATTTCGAGCTTGTTTGCCATGCGGTTGTTCATACCACTGAGTATTTGGATCAAACCAAATGGCAATATTTCCACGATTAATGAGAGCTCGGTTGTATGAAGACCAATTAAGAGTACGGTAAACTTTAGGGCGAGGCTTATTCATTTGAAAATTATAGTGTGGAATCAGCCTTTAGAGATAGGTTTGTGCAACAAAGCCCCTTGAAATTAAAAATAAAAAAAGTATGTGGCTAAAATTATTAAAAAATCTTTGAAAAATAAATACTTAAATAAGTACTTTATTCTGAATAAATAGGTTGAATTAAAATACTTTTATAAAAAATAAAATAAATGGGCTGTTTCAAACTTCGAAATTAAGTCATGAGTATTGAGTCTATTTTTGATGTTTTTATATTAACTTAAAGTTAATGAACTCTTATTGAGGTTGATTGATCAAAATCTAAGAAAAAGCTTTTATAGATTCAAAGCAAAATACAACATCAGGATAAGTCACATGGAAGGATCAGTTCAAAACAAAGAACGTGTCTGGAATACACGTCGACACGCAAAACAACTCAAAGTTGATATGGCACGTAAATATACCGATGGGGTGGTTATACCTACACAGGACATTATCAAGGTCTTGGAAACTTTGATTACGCCAGGCGATCGTGTCGTTCTTGAAGGGAACAATCAAAAACAAGCTGATTTTTTATCACGTTCACTGGCACAAACCAATGCTTCGGTTTTGTATGACTTACATATGATCATGCCCAGTGTTGGGCGTCCAGAGCATCTAGATTTATTTGAAAAAAGGATTGCCCGAAAACTGGATTTTTCATTTGCTGGGACACAGAGTTTACGCATCAGCCAGTTAATCGAAGATGGTTTATTAGAAGTCGGCGCCATTCATACTTATATCGAACTCTATTCGCGGTTATTGGTTGATTTAATTCCCAATGTTGTATTGTCAGCAGGCTTTATGGCTGATCGCCATGGCAATATTTATACAGGCCCAAGTACTGAGGATTCACCTGCTTTAATCGAACCTGCTGCGTTTAGTGATGGCATTGTTATTGTTCAAGTCAATGAATTGGTTGATGACGTACAGGATTTACCACGGGTAGATATTCCAGCATCGTGGGTTGACTTTGTCGTGGTTGCGGATAAGCCATTTTATATTGAACCCTTGTTTACACGTGATCCCAAACATATTAAGCCTGTGCATATATTAATGGCAATGATGGCGATTCGGGGAATTTACGAACGCCACAATGTGCAATCACTCAATCATGGTATCGGGTTTAACACGGCTGCGATTGAATTGATTCTACCAACTTATGGTGAGTCATTGGGACTAAAAGGCAAAATCTGTCGAAATTGGACACTCAATCCGCATCCTACACTCATTCCTGCTATCGAAACAGGTTGGGTGGAAAGTGTGCATTGCTTTGGTACTGAGTTAGGGATGGAAAAATATGTTGCTGCTCGTCCAGATATATTTTTTACAGGTCGTGATGGCTCATTAAGGTCCAACAGGATGATGTGCCAGCTTGCGGGACAATATGCAGTAGATTTATTTATTGGTGCAACTTTACAAGTTGATGGTTCTGGACATTCTTCTACAGTTACCAAAGGACGCTTAGCTGGTTTTGGTGGTGCACCGAATATGGGACATGATCCGCGGGGTCGTCGACATGCCACACCCGCATGGATGGATATGCGTCCTACTCAGGTAAATGAGACTGATACCTTTTTGGCACGTGGTAAAAAGTTGGTGGTACAAATGGTGGAAACCTTTCAAGAAGGTGGCAAACCTACTTTTGTAAATACGCTTGATGCTGTGGATGTTGCGAAAAAAGCAGGAATGCCACTCGCTCCAATTATGATTTATGGAGATGACGTTACCCATTTGTTGACTGAAGATGGTATTGCGTACCTATACAAAGCCAGCAGTTTACAAGAACGTCAAGACATGATTGCCGCCGTTGCAGGAGTGACTGATATTGGCCTCAATCATAATCCAAAAACTACGGAACGCTTAAGACGAGAAGGACTGGTTGCATTTCCAGAAGATTTAGGTATTCGTCGTACTGATGCCACACGTGAGTTATTGGCCGCTAAAAATATTGCTGATTTAGTCACTTGGTCAGATGGTTTATATCAACCGCCTGCAAAATTCAGGAGTTGGTAATGAATGCCTATGTTCAATCATACTCACAACAACAATGTGCATTGTTGGCAGATTTAGCTGTAAATGCATTGATTGCCGAAGTTAATTTAACGCCGAAGCCTGCGTTGGTTGATCGACGTGGTAGCGGAGCACATGATGACTTAAGCCTAGTGTTGATGGAGCAATCTGCGTATAGCTTAAGACCTATGTTTTTACAAATGGCACAAGCTGCATTTCTACATGCTGACTGTTTGCAGACTTTACGAGAAGTGATTGGTGCAATAGGACGCGCTGGTGAAGTAGCAATGCTCGAAACCACATACGGTGTAAATACGCATCGTGGTGCAATTTGGGCTTTGGGGCTTTTGGTCACGGCGACAGCGCTAGCAATACATAATCACTATTCTCTTTATGCTTATGATTTATGTAAGGTTGCTGGAAAAATTGCAAAATTAGAAGATAGGTTGATTCCTCTACAACAGTCAAGCCATGGGCAACAGGTACAGCAAAAACTCGGTATAAAAGGAGCTAAAGCTCAAGCACAAGAGGGTTTTCCTGCGATTGTCGAGCATGCATTACCTCAACTTCACTACAGTCGAAAGATTTCTGGTAACGAGCTTGCTGCTCGAGTTGATGCCTTATTGGCTTTGATGAGCATTTTGGACGATACCTGTGTACTGTACCGTGCAGGGCGAATTGGGCTAAACCGTATGCAAAAAGGTGCACGTTATGTACTTCGTTGTGGCGGATATGCAACTGTTGCAGGGCAATCTGCGCTGAATTTTTTAGAAATGGATTTAATGCGACTTCGTGCTTCGCCAGGTGGAGCAGCAGATTTACTTGCAGCAACCTTATTTTTGGATTGGGTTGAGCATAATCTTAATGAGGAAGGAACGTAATGGAAATACTCAAATTTGAATTTGTTGCTGGCTCAGCACCAGATAAGCAGGTATTGGTGGGCTGTGTGGGTTCAGGAGACCTTGAAATTTTAATGGAACCTAATCTGGCAGGAAAACTTTCAATCGCAGTGACAACTTCAGTCGATGGCAGTGAACAACGCTGGAAAAATGTATTTGAACGTATGTTTACAGAGCAAACTCCGCCAGCAGTACATATTGAGATCCATGATTTTGGCGCAACACCAGGGGTTGTACGTTTACGTTTAGAGCAAGCTTTTGAGGAGGTGAACTGTGGCTAATTTAGAAATCTTACTGAACAAGCAAAGCTTTATCGAACTAGGTGCACGAGAACGTGCTAAAGCTTTACTTGATCAGGGAACCTTTCGAGAGTTACTTGATCCCTTTTCAAGAGTGATGTCACCGTGGCTGATCCAACAAAATATTGTACCGCAAGCAGATGATGGTGTAGTGGTTGCGAAAGGCTATTTAGAAAATCGTCCTGTGGTTGTTGTGGCAATTGAAGGTGGTTTTCAGGGGGGAAGCTTAGGTGAAGTCGGTGGAGCAAAAATTGCGAGTGCGCTTGAACTTGCTGTTGAAGACAATCAAAAGGGTATTCCAACTGCAGCTATTTTGTTATTGGAAACAGGTGGTGTTCGTTTGCAAGAAGCCAATCTTGGGCTTGCTGCAATCGCCGAAATTCAAGCCGCTATTGTTGCGTTAAGACAGTATCAACCTGTTGTTGCCATCATAGCTGGGAGTGTTGGATGTTTTGGCGGAATGTCAATTGCCGCTGCATTGTGTAGTTATTTGATCATGACTCAAGAAGGTCGCTTGGGATTGAATGGTCCACAAGTCATTGAGCAAGAAGCTGGTGTGAACGAGTACGATTCAAAAGATCGCCCATTTATTTGGAGTATTACTGGTGGCGAACAGCGAGTAGAAACAGGTTTAGCTGATGCTTTCCTCGAAGATGATCGTGAGCAGATTAAGCAACACATTATCGACTATTTGGAACAAGGCATTCCGCAACTTCATCGTAGTTCAAACTATGCGTTCTATTTGCCAAAACTTCAGCAGCTTGCAACGGAACAACAAGCAACCCCACAAAATGTACTGGATACATATCGAGGAGAACAGGTATGAATATGGATGTTCGTTCAGTGAAAGCCTCTCTTCGAGGTGAACACTGGTTTATTGCACTGAGTGAAGGTTTTCAGCAACAAACACAATATAGCAAATCTGTTTGGGTGGCTGATGGTCTATTGGGTGATCAGCCTACTCGTTTGATTGTAGTAGTTGCAAATACGGAGAACCAATTCCCTCGCGCACGTGCAGGCGAAGTCGGTTTATTGGAAGGTTGGACTTTGGCAAAAGCGGTAGATGAGGTGATACAAGTAGATCAGCATACCACTCAGAAACGCGCGATTGTTGCAATTGTTGATGTACCAAGTCAGGCCTATGGACGACGTGAAGAGTTATTCGGCATACATCAAGCCCTTGCCGGTGCAGTAGATAGTTATGCGCGTGCTCGGCTAGCACGACATCCTGTGATCAGCTTGTTAGTGGGCAAATCCATGTCAGGGGCATTTTTAGCTCATGGTTATCAAGCCAATCGTATTTTTGCACTCCATGATGATGGTGTCATGGTTCATGCCATGGGTAAAGAGTCGGCAGCTCGTGTCACACTTCGGACTGTAGAAGAGTTAGAAAAATTGGCAGCCAGTATTCCACCAATGGCGTATGACATTCAAAGCTATGCCACGCTAGGATTGTTGACAGCATGTCTTGATGTTGAAAATGCGGATCAGCCTACAGCAAATGATCTGACCCATGTAAAACAGGTGATCACACAAGCAATCACTGACATTCAACAGCAAAACTCGACTGGGCTAGAGCAACGTTTGAATGGTGAAAATAGACAAATGTCAAAGCGTGTACGTGAGTTAATGCGTGCACAGTGGTCGATCTAATGCAGCCACAGGCACATGATCTCCTCTGGGGACTGACAGAGCAATATCTTCCTTTGGATGTGCCAGATTGGGTGAGTCATGTGATTCAAAGTGGCGATCCTGTAGTAGTTCGTCGTGCAGTTTGTGTATCAGGGATGATTCCTGTTGGGGTTCGGGGGCGGCAAAAATCCCAACGTTATGCTTTGATGATGCCTGAGCAGCAAATTGAAAAATGCATAAAGCCTGAACAACTTTGTAAGTTGGGAGTTTCGCAATTTCCGCATTGGGCAATGCAAATTCTGCACTTACAAATGCAGATGAACGTGCTTTTGTTGCCATGGGGCTACACGGGCAGTATGGGGTTCGAGTTAGCCACGGGGCGTAAAACTGTGACTGCACAGAGCGATCTCGATGTACTGATTCGTACGCCTAAAGATTTGACTAAAGCGCGAGCTTTGAAAATATGGCAACAATTGCAACTGACGGGTTTGCCCTTGGATGTTCAGTTACAAACGCCTTTAGGTGGTGTGGCATTAAAAGATTGGGTGAGAGCAACAGGGAAGGTCCTACTCAAACGCAACCAAGGTGCTGTTTTAGTCAATAACCCTTGGCAAGGATAAGGCAAGTCAATGAGTTCGATTTGGGTGTTTCCGGGGCAAGGTGCGCAAAAGCCCAACATGTTACATGACCTACCTCAGATAAAGTCGGTGCATCAATATCTTGAGCGTGCATCAGATATTTTGGGTCAGGATGTGTTGCTTCTAGATCAGCAAGCAGCTTTACAGTCGACTTATGCAGTACAACTTTGTCTTTATATCGCGGGTGTGGTCAGTGGACATTTATTGTCTGAACAGCAACTCAAACCTGATTATGTTGCTGGACTCTCAATTGGTGCGTGGGCCGCAGCTACAGTTGCGGAAGTACTCAGTTTTGAAGATGGTCTAAAGCTGGTTGCTCGCCGGGCAACCCTAATGCAAGACGCATATCCGACAGGATATGGAATGATGGCATTGATTGGGGCGAATAAAGCCAGTGTAAGCGAGTGGGTAAAGGAGGTGCAGCAAGATCAACAAGATGTATTTGTTGCCAATATCAACTCTGTAAACCAGATCGTGATTTCAGGAGTAGACATTGCGATGCAACATGTCGCTGACATCGCACGCCAAAAGGGTGTGTTGAGCAAAAAGCTGAGCGTAGCAGTCCCATCGCATTGTGAGCTATTAAAGAACCAAGCTGAAGCTCTTGATGCTGAGGTTAAAAAAATCAGCACAGGTTCACCAAAAATTCGTTATTTAAGTGGGACGACTGCACGGCTACTGGTGCATCAGGACCAAATTATCGATGACATCACATTTAACATGAGCAGAATGATTGATTGGGAAAGTACCGTTCAATCTGCATGGGAAAGAGGAGTACGCTTACAAATCGAAGCATGGCCAGGAACTGTGCTGACAGGTTTGGCAAAAAAAATATTTACAGATGGAACCGTCATGTCTTTTCAAGGAACACGTTTAGATACGTTAATCGTTGAAATGCAAAAGGAACGCGCTCACACGTTTTAGTCAAAATTTAAAGCAGTGAACGGACAAAAATGTCAAAGGAAACAAGGAATTTATCATGATTATATATGGAGTTGGTTTGCTTGCACTCTGTACACTGGTTGGTGTCGTTGTAGGTGATATGTTGGGCGTATTATTTGGCGTAAAATCTAATGTTGGTGGTGTTGGTATTGCCATGATTTTACTTATTTTTATTCGTATATGGATGGATAAGCGTGGTCTAATGACCATAGAAACTGAAAAAGGGGTGGTATTTTGGGGAACCATGTATATCCCGATTGTGGTTGCAATGGCAGCACAACAAAATGTGATTTCAGCAGTTTCAAGTGGGCATATGGCAATTTTTGCTGCCGTCGCCACTGTTATCGTTTGCACCCTCACAATTGCAGGTCTGAGTCATTATAAAAAAGGTGAGCCTCTTCCAAAAGAAGAAGAGTTTAATTTGGCAGAGTTAGGAGGCAAAGCTCATGGCTGAAACGATTTTAAGCGGTTTAACTCATCTTGGATTAGTCACTGCATTTGCTCTAGTCGCATTGATTATGTGGCTCTCTACAAAGCTTTCTAAATATTTGACCAAAGGGCGAGTACATGCATCTGCAATCGCAATTGTGATTGGTTTAATTCTGGCTTATGTCGGTGGTAGTGTCACAGGCGGTCAAAAGGGTATCACCGATATTGCATTATTTGCAGGTGTTGGTTTGATGGGGGGGGCAATGCTGCGTGATTTTGCAATTGTTGCGACTGCATTTGAAGTGCAAGCATCAGAAGCAAAGAAAGCAGGCTTTATTGGTGTCCTCGCACTATTTTTAGGCACGATTTTACCATTTATCGTAGGGTGTATTTTTGCATGGTTATTTGGTTATCGTGATGCAGTCAGTATCACTACCATTGGTGCAGGTGCAGTGACTTATATTGTTGGTCCTGTTACGGGGGCTGCAATTGGTGCAAGTTCAGAAGTGATGGCTTTATCTATTGCGACAGGCTTGGTTAAAGCAATTTGTGTGATGGTGTCTACTCCAATGACTGCCAAATTTATGGGCTTAGATAATCCTCGTTCTGCTATGATTTTTGGTGGCCTTGCAGGAACTGTGAGTGGTGTATCCGCAGGTTTGGCAGCAACAGATCGCCGTTTAGTTCCATATGGTGCATTAACTGCAACTTTTCATACAGGATTAGGTTGTTTGATGGGACCTACAATTCTATACTTATGTGTCAAACTACTGGTCGGCTAAAATCCACCGTGTAAAATTAAAAAAGGCAATTCTCCTGACAAGGTGAACTGCCTTTATTTTTTAGTGTCGCAGCTTTTTGGTAAACATTCGGCATTCAGCGATCAGAGCCAGTAAATTTGGATCACGTTCTTTACTTTTTAAAAATACCAAGCCAATCTCTTGCTTAATTTTATAAGAAGTGTGTAGTGGGATAAGTTTGACGGAACTTTCATAAATGGTAGAAATACGTCCTGGCAATAAAGCAAACCCAACCCCCGAGCTGACCATACTAATCAAGGTGAATATATCACTGACTTCTAAGAAAACTTTTGGGTCAATTCCTGCTTTCTCAAAAATAACATCACTATCACTGCGAGTAGCAAACCCTTTTGCTAAGGTCAAAAAAGTTTCATTTTTAAGAAGACTTAAATCAATTTCTGGATATTGGGCATAAGTTGAATTTTTATTGACTGCTAAAAAAATTTCATCTTCAAACATAGATAAATGTTCAAAAATTTGATCTTGCGTCGTCTCATTGAGTGCAACAATAATCGCATCCAGTTCGGTCGCCTTAAGTTTTTTAACCAAGTCACGATTAGAACTTAATAACAGTTGAATATCCAGTTCACCGCGACGTAGTTTTAAACCACTGATCACACTTGGTAAAGTATTGACTGTTAACGAGTAGAGCGAGCCTAGATTGAGTACTTTAGCAGCAAAGCCTGCTGCTTCACGAGTTTTATTTACTGTGATGACAATATCTTGCACAATTTTTTGTGCGTGTTCTTGTAAAACATAGGCACTTTTTAATGGAATAAGTAGACGCCCTTCATTTTTAAACAGAGGGCAATGCAATGCACTTTCTAAGGAATGTAGGGCTTTGTGTACACTGACATTACTGAGGTCCATTTCAGCAGCGGTCTTAGATAAACTACCACAACGCATAAAAGCGAGAAATATCTGGATTTTTTTTAAGGTTAACTCTTCATCAATTTTCATTTCACAAATCCATTTTTTATTGAATATTATAGATAAAATTGATTGTCAATGATGTGTTTGGTTATGACAAAAATACAAAAATTTATATGCTGATGGAACCACAACACTGAATACCCACTGATTTTTTAGACACCTTTTAGTTGTATATGTCTAGAATTTTGGAGTCTATTCAAAGGGTACTTTTACGTGAAAATTACATACCCAAATAGTATATAAGTTCTCAATTAAATTTGTTATAAAGAATGATACAAAATTGATTTTGTACATTGTTTATAAATGGATACTACTCAATATTTTAAATAAAAGAGATTGGCGCATAATTTGCTAATTAAAACAAATATTGAGTGTTAGCTAGGTGAAAAGAATATGTTATCACTAAGCCAAGAGATGGATCTAAATCACTATTCCCGTCAGGCAGAATTTGCACACAGTTTAATGTCCTCAATATGTGGGGAGCACCATTTAGATACATGTGGTCGAAATGTCTTAGATTTTCATTATGAAGGGATTCGATTACCCCACAAGCGTATGGCAATCGGTAAGGTCAGTTATGGCGCAAATGTACTCATTAACACGTCTAATTTAAGAGCATATAGTATTAGTTTACCGATCCAAGGTAAGCAGACTTTAGCCATAAATGGTACCAATTATATTTCTAGTACCGATAAAGGGCTAATTTTATCTAATGCAGATTTACAAGATTTAGCGATTGATAAAGATTGTAAAAAATATCAAGTGGTTATTCCTGAGAAAAGTATGCAGAAGGTGTTAGGCGAATTACTACGACAGCCTGTTGAAGAGCCCGTGGTTTTCAATCCTGAAATGAGTTTGAATATTGATCAGGGGATCGGGATGTGGTGGCAAAATATTGATCATTTTTTGTTGCTTCGATCTCAATACAAAAGTATGCAGGGCTTACAACTTTGGTCAGAGGATTATGAAAATTTCCTGATTAAAGCTTTATTACTCTCGCAAGAAAATAATTATTCGAGCTTGTTAAGATCCTTATCTGATCAACAAGCGCCAGAATACTTACGTAAGGTGTGCGACTATATTCAGAAGTATGCCCATGAAGAGATTCGTGCAGAAGATCTGCTAAGATTAGCTGGCGTATCAAAGTCTAAATTATATGCTGAATTTCAACAGTATTATGGAACAAGTCCTTTGACTTTTTTACGTAGATATCGTTTACAACAAGTTTATAAGACTTTAAGTACCTCTATGGATAAACATATCTCCATTTCAAAATTAGCTTTTGATTGGGGATTTAATCACTTGGGCCGTTTTTCACATGAATATCGTGAAGAATTTGGAGAGAATCCAAGTGAAACTAAGAATCGAGTAAAAATATAATTTGTTAATATATTCGTGCTTTTAAACTGATTTTATCCAAAATTTAAAAGCGCTAATAAACTACTTTAATCTCTTACTTAAAGTACGAGTCGTTGATTATTTTAAAATGGAATTAATCAGCATTCTTTACAAACTGGTGCTTTAATCATTCTTTTTAAACTTGTCATATCGAGAAGCAATTTTTCTCTATAGATCAGATGCTGATCTAACAAATTAACAACAACCTATACTCGCCATCCTTTTCAATGGGCGCTCGATGAACGCAAGGTAAAACCTGTTGTGTTGGATGATCTACTGCTAAGCGCCAAAGATGTCCTGATCCTAAGTTTACAGGTTCTGAGTCGGGTTTTGGCTGGTAATGCAGATCAAAAAAATACTCTTGCAGAAAGGTTTCAAATTCTGCTTCAGGACCGTCATGTAATGCTTTAAGCTTTTCTCTGATTTCTGGAATTAAAATCTTTTGTTCTACTTGATCATTGGAGATGATGTCACTGGCAGTGCCATGATAGGTACATAAAAAAGTATCTGTTTCAATGGGCGAACGATCAACATGAAACGAATACACATCTGTAGAAATGAAATCCAGATCTTGGTCCTGTTCATAATGTTTAAGTAAATTCAGTGAAGGCGATGCGCCGAAATCAGTTAGAAGCTGTATATCCCTTAAGATGATATCTCTTGCTAGAATGCCTTTTTCTGAAAGTTGTAATGCTAAAAGATCTTCAGTAGAAACTTCGGTAATATTTTCTTTTAATTCAAGTTTAGACACAATTTCTTTAAAATTACCCAGCAAATCTCTGTTCCAACAAATAGCATTTATCTCGCCTTGAAATGTCGTATTTATAAGTTCTGAAAAAGTCGTTACTACACGAACTTGATTGTTGTCAGAAAATGCAGGCTGCATATTAGAATTTAATAAATCAGAAACCATGTCTAATATATTCACTCAGCTTGGTAGAATCAGCTTTATAGAAGTTGGGACGAATCACACAGAAGCGTGCATTACATGTAGCGTTAGACATAGCTTACTGAACAACAGGGTATTGTTGCAATGTATTGCTAAGTGAGATGGTTTTAATAATGAGTTCTATTGAGAAGTTTTGCAAAATTGCAGATTTATTTATTTAACTATGGCTTTCTGATCTGGTGAGCAAAATCTTGTTTAAGATAATGTTGTTCAGAATAGTAGATGACAAGATATTTATAAAAAGTGACAATCAGCTTCTATCATAAGTCCTTATTAAAACCATAATTCAACATAAAAGCCCTCTCATCCTCGTCTCAGCCCAAAGGTAATTTCAATATCAAAACGATTCGCTCAATATGCTCATTTTTTGATTTATGAAAAAGATCTAATGATTTCTAAAATAAATTTTATGCAATGAATTTGCATCTTTCATAGTATTCCGCACTGATTGGATAATCCTCGCAGATTTTGGACAGACGTTAAATACCTTTCACAGACATGATAACGCTAACGGTTAGGTCTGGAATGGATGAAATGTCAGGTCAATATATTGAAGTAAAAACACAAACAGGGAAGTCATTTGCTGGGTATTTGGCAAGTGCAGAAGGCGGAAAAGGGCCTGGAATTGTACTGTGTCAGGAAATTTTTGGTGTGAATGCAGCAATGCGTATCAAGGCTGATTTTTTGGCTGAGGAAGGCTATACCGTATTGGTTCCAGATTTATTCTGGCGTACTGCACCCCGCATTGAACTGGGTTATACCGAGCAAGATTTTCAAAAAGCCTTCGAGCTTTATCAACACTATGATGAAGATCAAGGTGTCGAAGATATTCAAGATAGCTTGAATTTTCTCAAAACTTTAGAGAGTTGCGATGCCAGTGCAGGCTTAGGTGTCGTGGGATATTGTCTGGGTGGAAAACTGGCGTATCTGGCAGGTTGTCGTATTCCTGAAGTGGCCTGTGCTGTGGGTTATTACGGGGTAGGAATCGAGAAGACACTCGATGAACTTGAAAATGCCAAAGGGCGAGTAGTTTTACATATTGCTGCATTAGACAAGTTTACACCGCCAGAGGCACGCCAAAAGATTCTGGATGCTACCGCCCAATATAGCAATGTTCAGGCTTATGTCTATGAGGGTGTAGATCATGCCTTTGCCCGACCAAATAGCGAACATTATCACAAACCCTCCGCACGTTTTGCTCATGAACGCAGTATTACCGCACTGCATCAAAGTATCGGACCAGTTTATGATTTGGTTGCACTTTGGGAAGCGCATATCCGTTATGAATTTGATACACGCGATGTACCTGCCACTATGGCAACCATGGTGGCGCAACCCTATGTCAATCATATTCCAACATTGACAGGTGGTGTGGGATATAGCCAACTTGCCCGCTTCTATCAATATCACTTCGTTCATCAAAATCCTAAAGATATGAAGATCACGTCGATCTCACGCACTGTTGGTTCAACACAGGTGGTGGATGAATTCATTATGAGTTTTACCCATGACAGTGAAATTGACTGGTTACTGCCGGGTGTCGCGCCAACAGAAAAGTATGTTGAGATTCCTATGCTGGGTGTGATCCAGTTCCGTGGCCCAAAACTATGCCATGAACATATCTACTGGGATCAGGCATCCGTTCTGGTTCAAATTGGATTACTCAATCCTAAAGGGCTACCTGTTGCTGGTGTAGAAACTGCTCAAAAACTACTGGATGAAGATTTGCCATCCAATACCCTCATGCCATCTTGGTCAAGCAGCGAAGGCAAATCGTTTTAACTATCTAGGAGTGGAATATGGATATTCAATTGAATCAGAAAATCGCTGTGGTCAGTGGTGGCGCCACCCTGATTGGTCAGGCCGTGGTTCAAGCATTGGTCGATGCAGGCGCAAAAGTCATTATTCTGGATATTGACCAACAAGGGCAGCAAGTGGCGGATGCCATGCATGGGCAGGCGCAATTTATTCAAACTGATTTAAGCAGTGATGTGGCGATTGTAAACGCAGTAAAAACAATTCACGACAGCTTTGGCAAAGTTGATTATTTGGTCAATCTGGCCTGTACCTATCTGGATGATGGCTTTAAATCCTCACGTGAAGACTGGCTACAAGCATTGAATATTAATCTGCTTTCAGCAGTCGAACTGACCCGTGCGTTTTATCAAGATTTAAAAACCAAGCATGGTGCGATTGTCAATTTCACCTCGATCTCCGCCAAATTTGCGCAAACAGGGCGCTGGCTTTATCCCGTTTCAAAAGCAGCGATGCGACAACTTACCCAGTCCATGGCGATGGATTTTGCAGCAGATGGGGTTCGGGTTAATTCGGTATCACCTGGTTGGACATGGTCACGGGTGATTGCTGAAGTCAGTGGCAATAACCGAAGCAAAGCTGATGCCGTAGCAGCTGACTACCACTTGCTGGGACGTCTAGGTCATCCCGAAGAAGTGGCCAATGTGGTGCTGTTTTTACTCTCGCCAGCCGCAAGTTTTGTGACAGGCGCAGATTATTCCGTCGATGGTGGTTACTCCGTTATGGGGCCTGAAGGGAATCAACCTGCTATTCCACGTTTAGCCGATGACGCGTGATAGCAAATCAAACATTTAAAACACTCAATGAATTAAAAAATATGGGAGAACCATGATGCGTCGTATCGCTATAGTAGGAGCTGGTCAATCTGGATTGCAGCTCGGTTTAGGATTATTAGACACAGGTTATGAGGTGACGATTGTCACCAACCGTACTGGTGATGAAATTCGTCAGGGCAAAGTCATGTCAAGTCAGTGTATGTTTCACACAGCCTTGCAAACAGAGCGTGATGTTGGACTTAATTTTTGGGAAGAGCAATGTCCAGCGGTGGAAGGGATTGGATTTACACTGGTCAACCCAGAAACAAAACAGCCTGCCTTTGCATGGAGTGCGCGATTGGAGCGTTATGCACAATCGGTAGATCAGCGCGTCAAGATGCCGTACTGGATGGAAATGTTTGAGCATCGTGGTGGTCAGTTGATTATTCAAGATGTTGGGATAGAGGAACTGGAACAGCTCACTGCTGAATATGAGCTGGTCTTACTGGCCGCAGGTAAGGGGGAAGTAGTTAAACAGTTCGAGCGTGATGAAGCGCGTAGTTGTTTTGATAAGCCACAACGCGCGCTTGCCTTGACCTATGTGACAGGTATGAAGCAAATGTCGCCGTATTCACGTGTGACTTTTAACGTAATTCCAGAAGTTGGTGAATATTTCTGTTTTCCTGCGCTTACAGTTACAGGTGCTTGTGAAATTATGGTGTTTGAAGGCATTCCCGGTGGGCCGATGGATTGCTGGCAAGATGCAAAAACACCAGAACAGCATTTGCAAATGAGTAAAGATATTTTAAACAAATATGTGCCTTGGGAAGCAGCACGTTGTGAAAATATTGAATTAACCGACGCTGGTGGCTATCTGTCTGGACGTTTTCCACCGGGAGTGCGTAAACCGATATTAACCCTGCCATCTGGTCGTAAAGTTTTTGGTATGGCCGATGCGTTAGTGGTGAACGACCCAATCACTGGGCAAGGTTCAAACAATGCCGCCAAGTGTAGCAAAATTTATTTCGATGCCATTTTAGCGCATGACAATCAAACATTTACAGATGAATGGATGCAACAGACATTTGAACGTTATTGGGCATATGCCGAAAAAGTCGTGGCTTGGACCAACAGTTTATTGTTGCCACCACAACCGCACATGATTGAGCTTTTGGCGGCGGCTGAGCAGAACCATGCCATTGCTTCGAGTATTGCCAATAATTTTGATAATCCACGCAATTTTGCCCCATGGTGGTTTGATCCAGAACAGGCGCAGCGTTTTATCGAATCGAAAAGCTGTCAAAAAGTGGCTTAACAGGGAAGCAAAGTCAAAGGTGAATGTTATGAATATCAACACATCGCATGAACTGGATTTAAAACCGATTGATACGGAAAATCCAAGAGAAATCCGCAACCTGTTAGGGCAGTTCGCTACAGGGGTTACGGTGATTACAACCCGTGGACGAGATGGACGAAAGATTGGGATGACAGCCAACTCATTTTCTTCACTATCACTCGATCCTCCGCTGATTTTATGGAGTTTGTCAAAGACTGCACCAAGTTTATTAGATTTTACTGAGGCCGAATATTTTGCAATTCATATGCTGGCACAAGAACATCACTCACTTTCAGGGCATTTTTCCCGTGGTTCAGAGGATAAGTTTGCCAACATTGCACATCGTGAGTGTGAGCGCGGTTTACCGTTACTAGAAGATGTATTGGCAACATTGGTATGTAAAAACGTAAATCAATATGAAGGGGGGGATCATCTGATTTTTATTGGTCAGATTGAACATTATCAACATCGTATTGGTGAGCCTTTGGTGTTTCATGCGGGCAAGTATCGTATTGCTGCAGCGCATCCAGAACTGAGTATTTAACAGCAACAATCACGATCAATTTTGATCGTGATTTTTTTCGGGGATCGAAAATGAAAAATAATGTGATCAAAAGAGGTTTTCTTGCTGGAACAGTGGTCTTAACAGCGGTTGCAGCACAGGCATATGACTTGCCGACGGTGAATCTGGGCATGACCAGTTTTCTGGATGGTGGACTGCCTGCTGGGCCGGGATGGTATTCTCAAACTTATCTGCAAAATTATGATTCGAACAAGTTAAAAGACAATCAAGCTCATCGGTTAGCTTTACCCAAGACCGACTTAAATTTTCAAGTCATTGTTGAACAAGTTAGTTATCTGTCCGATGTGCGTGTAGGTGAACACGCATCGTTAGGATTGAATTTGCTGATTCCATTTGTCAGCAAAATGGATATGGAGGATGGTTTAAATAATGCTGCGATTAAAGCCCAAGGGGGTTTTGGTGATCTGATGATTGGGCCATTTATCCAGTTTGACCCAGTCATGGGCAAAGATGGTCCTAAATTTGTACAACGTTTTGAATTTCAGGTCAATTTACCGACAGGGAAATATGATCAGAATAAAAATATTAATCCGGGCAATAATGCTGTCTCATTTGATCCATACTGGGCAGCAACTTATTGGTTTAATCCAAAGTGGACGGTTTCTACACGTCTGCACTATTTGTACAATTTTAAAAATGATGATCCAAATTATAGCTTCGGTCTTGCAGATGATATTCAGGCAGGGCAAGCGATCCATGCCAATTTTGCAACAGACTATGCGCTTACACCACAATTACGCTTAGGGATCAATGGTTACTGGCTCAAGCAAATTACTGACACGGAAGTAGAGGGTGAAAAATTAACAGGCACACGTGAACAAGTGTGGGCGATTGGACCGGGGGCGATGTATAGCTTTTCTAAACATGATCATATCGTGACAAATGCCTATTTTGAACAGGATGCAAAAAATCGTCCTGAAGGAACTCGTTTGCAATTACGTTATATTCATCACTTCTGATGTGAAACGCTATGGCAATATCCTGACAGATATACTTGACCTATTTAGATACGTCTAAATAGGTTTTTAACTTTTTATATTCAATAAAATCTCTTTAACTAAATCTCATCGGTTGCTTAAGAATATGGCTTAAACCTGAGATCTTGCTGTTCAAGGGTGCTACGGCGTGTACAAGAGGGTAATTCACCATAACGACGTTTATATTCCTGAGAAAAACGCCCAAGATGACTAAAGCCCCATTTAAACGCGACATCTGTGACTGAGACATGCTCATTTTGTAGGAGTTCCATATGCGCTTGTTCAAAACGCAATTCTTTTAAGTATGACATTGGAGTGGTGTTTAAAAAGCTTTTAAATCCTGCAAATAATGTACGTACGCTTACGCCTGCCTGTTCAGCCAATTGTTCAATGGTTAAATTTGCGTGTAGATTTTCACGCATATAGGCTTCAGTACGTTTGACAAAATAAGGTGAAATGGCTTTTTCTCTGTACTGATCGATTTGATGCAATAAGCTGTTGGGTTGGCCGTAAATCAGGGCATTGAATAGACTGGATTCAAACTGCTTAAATGCCATTGGGTGATGTAAGGGATGTTGTTCACAAGCAAGTGCATCCATCAATGTACGCATCAATTGGAAAAAATAAGCACCGCCTTGGGTAGAAAGATCAAGCTTGGGTTCAAAAATAGGAGGGTGCTGCTGTGCGTCTGGAAGATGCTGGCGGCAGTGCTGTAAAAGGTCATCTTTATCAATTTTGAGAATCAGCTGTGGGGAGTTGGCATGCCAGCGCATTTTTAGCGATTGTTCGGGTGAAATTAGAGAGGCAACTTTCGGATAAGAAATAAATTTTTGTTGATTCATTTCAATTTCTGCATATCCCTGTGTTGGGATTTGAATCAGATAAAATTTTTCTAAATGGTCAGGTTCAATATAGACATCGGCTCTGTATTCAAGACGACTGATGGATAATCGTCCTGCTTTAAGATGGTGCATGGATGAGTGAAAATCATGTTGCTGTTGTACGATTTTTAATAGATGTGGTTTGAAGATTTGCCCAACACTTTTGCAGGTTTCGCCCAAGTCTTGATGGTGAAAGACTAAGTTTTGTGATGAAAAAATGGGGCATTGCTGTAAATGACGTCCATTGAATTCCATAGTAGGATCGACCTGACTCATAAATATTCCTTTTGGCTGGCTTGTTTATTACAGCTAATCTTTATGTCACATGATGACCTGATTAAAAATGCACTAAACAATACTTAAAACTTTAAGTGGCTGGCAGTGATATAAAAAGTTAAGCAAAAAATAGACCAAGTAAAATACCTCGATACAACATATTTTTAGTCTAGTTTGGCGTGATCAAATCAATAAAAACGTCATAGTATTTTTAAAAAAATAAAGGATAGCATTGATCATGCTTTGTACTCTTTATATGATCCTATTCCTTAAGATCTATCTCTATGTATAGCAAATCTGACTAAAATGATCAATTTGTTTTTGGTTGTTTTTATTAACTTAACTCATTGAATAATATAATTATATTAAAAATCCTCATATTATTGAAAATATCAGGATATCACCAAACTGAAATATTCAGACCACGTAGAAAAAATATCCAAATTCCATCAATAAATCATTCTATGATTTCGCTATTTAATAAGGTTTGTTGCCCAATTAAGATTTGAATCATCTTGAGCTTAACCCTGCGTTGAGTTGGTGTCATATCTTAAGATATGACACGCATTTTGTTGTTAAAACTAAGTTCTAACCGTATTGCTCTGTAAGAATTTCTCACTGTAAATCGAACAATCTTCGATAGATTGCTCATCTAGCCAAGATTTGACGGCTTCGATCATTGGTGGCGGGCCACATAAGTACATATCAAAGCGTTGTTGTTGAAGTTGTTGTTTATCCAGATGTTGATGGATATAACCTGATTTTCCTTGCCATCGTTCTGAGGCGCTTGAAATGATCGGATAATAACTAAAGTCTTTGATCTTTTCTGCATAGGCGATCAAACGCTTTTGTTCACATAGATCGGCTTCTGTATTGACACCATAATACAGTTGCACTGAGGGTTGATTTGGTTGATCCGCAATATTATCGAGCATACCTAAAAAAGCCGATAAGCCTGTACCACCTGCAATAAAGATCAGAGGGCGTTCAGCTTCACGTAGGTAAAAACTACCTAAAGGTGCTTCCATCATCAGGCTTTGTCCGATCTGACAACGTTCTCTGAGATAATTACTCATTACACCATCTGGCAGCAGACGAATTAAAAACTGAAGTTGATTGTTGGCATTGGGACGATTGGCAAATGAATAAGAACGCCAATCGTCAGTCTCTGGAATTTGTAAATGTGCGTATTGACCCGGTAAGAAATTCAGTTCTTTGTCAAAACTACTGGCATCCAGATGCAAGATCGCGGTGGTTTCTGAAACCAATTCAACAGCAGTAACCACCGTGGTAATTTTTAAAGTTTCACCCGCATTACAGATTTCAGAACTATGATCGAAATAAAAAGCGGCATTAGACTTAACCCGTGTTTGGCAAGCTAGCATTTTACGTTCAGCCAAATCACGTTCGCTTAATGCATCCTCATCGACATATTCTTGTTCATAAATACCCGTTTCACATTTTCCCTGACAGGTTCCACAAACACCTTCGCGGCAGTCGAGCGGGAGGTGGATTCCTTGACGAACCGCTGCATCCAACAGTAATTCGTCTTCCTGTACCGCGATAAAAAATGTTCTACCATCGGCAAAGTTGAGTGCAACAGAATGACTCATTGTATTTCTCCTTAGACGTGATAGAAATCGAGAACCGAATCTATCTTGTCATTAAGCAATACGCTGTGTTGACGACGAATACGGAAGCTATCTTCAGTTGGACGGAGCAAATAAGTGGCATGACCATAAAAGCATCCTTCAAGGCCCTGACGATTATAAAGCGTGCGCCAACTTACCTTTGCCTCAACCAAACCATCTTCCTGAGTCTTTACTTGTACATTGTGAATATTATGTTGAGTGCGCGGTAAAGGCATTGCAGAAGCTGCTTTTCCAGTGCGGATACGGAACACACGATCTTCAAGTCCTGAACGATCGGGGTAATAAATATAGGACAAGCCTTGATTGGGATCTTGAACGTAGTGATGGTCATCAATCCATTGTGGGATATGATATTCGCTGTCTTCATCATAGAGTTCGAGGTAAGCATCCCAATCATAGCGATCACACAGTTCTGCCTTTTTATACAGGAATTGAGACACTGCAAAATGAAGTTCTAGAGACATGGTTACACCTCATCCATAACAGATTGATTTAAAAAAGTGACTTCTTGCATCTTAAGTGCTTTTTTATTGAGCCCATTGAGGAGCAGGCGTTGCCAGTGACCATGCTGGTTGACATATAGCCCTTCATGAGTAAATTCACGCCCTGTGATCACGGGTTCAATACCAAGATCTTGTGAATTTTGTGATGGGCCATAATTCCATTGGTGATAACCGCGTGAGATATCACTCCAGCGTTCTAAACGACCCTGAAAGCCTTTTTGTTGTTCGCGGAATTCCACTAGATCATCTGGCGTACCCAGTCCTGATACATTGAAAAAGTCTTCAAACTGACGAATACGGTTACGACGTGCCTCCGCTGATTCACCTTTGACACCAATACATTGGCTGATGACTTCGGTTTTATTCCACGCCACAGGACGGACAATACGCAGTTGTGAACTGATCTGATCCATAAAGAACAGGCTTGGATAAAGGTTGAGGTTACGTAAACGATGCATGGCCCATTTAGCGCGTTTTTCCCCAAACCTTTCCAGCAGATAAGGCATCACCATATCATAACCAGGACGTACCGCTGGATTTGGCATATCACTAAACAGCACACTATGTCCATTTTTAAAGCTAAACCAGCCATCATCTGTTTCGGCATCACCCGCACCTAATTTACTATAATCAAGTGTGTCAAGTTCACTGCCATTGGCTGCGTTAACTTGCTGGCGATGTTGAACGGTGGAAACATAGTTATAATGCACGGTACTAACATGATAGCCATCCAGACCATTTTCATTTTGTAGTTTCCAGTTACCTGCAAAAGTATAAGCAGATTTACCTTGTAATACTTCAAGCTCACCTGTTGGTGATTGATCAACCATCAAGTCAAGGAACACTTTAGTATCACCTAAAAAGTCTTCCAGTGAATCTGTGGCCTGAGTATCCAGACTGACAAAAACAAATCCACGATAGCTGGCAATACGGCCTTGTTTTAAACCACGGCTGGATTTATCAAAATCTTCACAATATTCATTTGGCGCTTTGACCTTAACCAAACGCCCATCCGACTTATAACACCAAGCATGAAACGGGCAGGTGAATACAGACTGATTGCCTTTGGCCACACGGGTCAAGGTTGCACCACGATGCTCACAGGCATTGACCATGGCATGTAGTTCGCCTTTACCATCACGGCTGATAATGATTGGTTGTCGGCCAATCTGTACTGTAATGAAATCATTGTTATTGGCAATTTCACTTTCATGGCAAGCATAAATCCAGACCTTTTCAAAAATGAGTTCCATTTCGAGATCAAATAGTTCTGGTTCGGTAAACATATCGCGAGCTATTCGATAAACACCATCATTTGGTCGAAAATCGATACAGCTGTGTACAAAATTTTGCCATTCGGCGAGGTTACGTGCAGTCATGGGCTCTTCCTCTATTCAATCAGTCCTTTGTTTGATTGAACCGCGATTTAAAGAAGGGCTCTATCCAGATTTTCCATGTGTTTATCCACTTTATGCAGATTAAATGTTTGGATACATTTTTGTGGAGGAGATTGCGACAGGATTTTTCAATCTGTTTTATACATAACAAGATGCATACTTTTGAAATAAATAGGGTCTGTTGACAATTCGTCTATGTTTGCGAGTATTTTGAATTGGACTTCACCGTAATTTTGTTTTTAAGTAAAATTTTTAATGATGGGGATGAAAACAGACAAAGTATTTGCTAAAAGCAGTGTCTAAGCTTTAAGTCGCAACTCGATCATTTATATTCTAAATTGATATCTTATTGAACTTAAAGCGTTGCATTGAAAAATGAAGTTATTATGACTGACAATTATTTAAGGTAAAAAAGTTTCCTGTAAATAGCTCCACTGCATTTTTCCTTGAATTTCTTCAATAAGCGCACATGAACGTCGAACTAGAACTCCTGATTCCTTGGTATGTTTTTCAGTATAGGTGAGAACAATGCTTTGTTCAGTTTGCATCAAAATTTGTTCATCATAAATTTCGATCTGTAGATCTTGCATCTTGCCCTGATTATTGCTAAACAGACCTTTGACATCGGCTAAGGACAAGCGCTTTCCAGCTGCACCGACCATCTCAAAATGATCGGAAAAATATTCAATAAGTAGGGGAAGATCTTGTTCTGTATGTTTCCCGTTAAAAATACGTTCAATCAGTACGTGCATGCTATGTATACTTTCAATTGCATCTTGTTTTGACAGCGGCATATCCATTTCCTATGAGAGGTGTATTTTCTATATTATGTAAAAATAAATGTAAAATTCAATATTATTTTAAAATTAAATTTTTAACGTATGTTTCAAGAACCTTCCAAAAAATAATTTCCAATTTTTAAAATATATTATCTTATTGATATATAATAATTTAAATAAAATAAATTTGTTCAAGTTGAGCATTGTGAAGTAAAAGGTATAACTATATACTTAAAATAACATGGAAAATTCCATGTAAAAATAACTATAGTGGGTTAAGCTTTTATCAAGAAGGTGGATAGGAAATGGATATTTCCTTAAATACGCGACATCTTCTTAAAGATACCAATCATAAAAATGCATGGACAAGGAAGAAAAATGGATACTCATTCACCAGAGTCAACGGGCTCTCATTCAAATACATATGCATGGTATGTTGTTTCACTTTGCATGTTGGCTTATATATTTTCATTTATAGATCGGCAAATACTGGCATTGATGATTGAACCAATTAAGGCTGATCTAGGATTGTCAGACACCCAGTTTAGTCTATTGCATGGTCTCGCCTTTTCACTGTTTTACGCCTTTATGGGGTTGCCACTGGCCTATTTGGCAGACCGATTTTCTCGACCAAAAATTATTGCAGTCGGGGTAGTGTTTTGGAGCATTGCAACTGCATTTTGTGGCTTAAGTAAAAACTTTATTCAACTGTTTTTAAGCCGTATGGGGGTTGGAGTGGGCGAAGCTGCTTTATCTCCAGCAGCGTATTCAATGTTTAGTGATATGTTCAGTAAAGACAAATTAGGCCGTGCTGTTGCAGTCTATTCAATTGGTTCATTTGTCGGTGGAGGGATTGCTTTTCTGGTCGGTGGTTATGTGATTGGCTTGCTTAAAAATATGGACACCATTCAGGTTCCTTTATTTGGTGCATTAAGAGCATGGCAGGCGGCATTTATTATCGTAGGCTTACCTGGGGTGTTTATTGGCTTACTGGTGTTGCTTACGGTGAGAGAACCGCAACGCAAAGGTCAGCGTTTAAATGCACAAGGTCAAGTTGAAAAGACCAATATGAAAGATGCGTTTAAGTTTATCAAAAAACATAGTCGTACTTTTACTTGCCATTATTTAGGTTTTACTTTCTATGCAATGGCGCTGTATTGCTTGATTAGTTGGTCACCAGCATTTTACATGCGTAAGTTTGGCCTTACACCGACAGAAGCAGGCTATATGCTAGGCACGGTGTTATTGGTGGCAAATATTCTTGGCGTATTCTGTGCAGGCTGGCTCAATGACTGGTTTATTCAAAAAGGACGTAAGTACGCACCAATGATTACCGGTGTGATTGGAATTGTGGGATTAATTTTACCAATTATGGTCTTTACCCAAGTCAATGAGCTGTGGCTTTCTGTGGTATTTCTTGTCCCTGCCATGTTTTTTGCCTCTTTCCCAATGCCAATTTCAACCACAGCAATGCAAATGCTGGCACCGAATCAGTTGCGCGCACAAATCTCAGCTGTATTTTTGCTGATCAGTAATTTGGTTGCAGTTGGAATTGGTACCACGTTGGTGGCATTGATTACAGATAAAATTTTTGAAAATCCACTGATGGTGGGGATGTCTTTGTCTATCGTGGGTACGATTTCATGTGTGTTGGCATTTATCTTATTGAAAAAGGGCTGTAAGGCATTTAGTGCCAGTATGCAGCAGGAACATGCCTCTTAATTCAATGGTGTTCTCAATCAGTCACAACGCCCATTCTTTGTAATGGGCTTCGTGACTTGTTTGGTCAATCCATAATCAGGAAGTGAAAGAATGGAACAGTTTTTCAAATTAGATTATCTGGATGAACTGCTATTGTTTAAATCGGATGATTATCAAACCATTAAAGATCAGGTCAGTTATTATTTAAGCCCTCATCGTTTTGAGGTGGAAGTGCGTGAACCGCTAAATACCCGTTTAAATGGTTTTCGCTTTGGAAATTGTGCCTTGTACGATCTTAAATACAGTGCTCCTGTGATAATCACCATTGATGAGGTTTCTGATTTTTATTTATTTCGATTGACACTGGAAGGCCAATGTAAAGTCGGTATAGAAGACCAACAGGTGCTACAGTCAGTCGGGATTATGTCAATTACGCATCCACATACTCAACAGCAAATCCAGACCAATCAGCATTGCCGAAATATTATTTTAAAACTTGCTCAACATGATGTAGAAACCCAATTGTTTAAAATGTTGGGGCATACCAGTCATGAACTGGTTATCTTTGATATGAGTCTGTCCTGTACCGAGGAAGGCATAGACTCGATTATTGAAACCCTCAATTATTTGTGCCATGCCTATTATCATATTCAAAATTGGAGCTTTATCTCAGCAAGTTTTACCCAGTATTTAATTGAACTGATTTTATTAAAGATTCCAAATAACTATAGTGACCAGCTTAATTTGCAAAGACAGCATATTTTGCCCGGCTATCTAAAAAAAGCACAAAAATATATTCAGAATCATTTAGAACAACCGATTTCATTAGCGGATTTAAGCCAGTGTTGTGAGGTGTCGATCCGCACATTGCAAAAAGGCTTTAGTCAGTATTTACAACAAACCCCAGTCGAGTATATCCGTGATCAGCGACTTGAACGGGTACATTTGGCTTTACAACATGCACAAACCAATGAAACAGTGACGGATATTGTGCTGCGTCATGGCTTCCAAAGTTTAGGGCATTTTTCTACGCTGTATAAAAAACGCTATGGGTGTTTGCCCTCTAAAACTTTAAAAATGAGTCCTGTTCAAATGAGTACAATGCTTTCGTAACCCGAACACGTGTTGCGTGTTTGGATAAGCCAGCAGGTTATTGCGCTTCTATGATGAATTGAAATAAATCAGGAAGAGCAATGATGAAAATTACAGTTTTAGGTGGCGGCCATGGATGTTATGCAGCTGCGGCAGAAATGGCTGAAAAAGGGCATGAGGTGCTGTTATGGCGCCGTGATTCAGATGCTTTACAACAACTTGCTGCCACTGGGCAATTAAAGATTAAGGATTATCAGGGTGATCGTACTGTGACGGTGGGTTTTGAAAAGAGTCAGATTAATTTGTCTGATGATTTGCAAAGCGCCATTGAACATGCCGAGTTGATTATTATTCCATTACCTGCGACCACACATGATGATTTAGCCCATCAAGCAGCGCCATTTTTTAAAGCAGGGCAAGTGGTGTACTTACCACCAGCGACATTTGGTAGTTTTATCTTTGCCAAGGCGATGCAACAAGCAGGCAACACTGCGCAAGTGGCATTTGCAGAAACGGGAACTTTGCCTTATCTGGTGCGTAAACATGGGGTGAATCAAATTGTGATTAGTGGTTATGCGACCCGGTTACCCACAGGCGTGTTTCCAAGCGTATTGTCACAACATGCATTTCAAGTGCTTAAGCAGGCATATCCTAGCGTTGAACCCGTTGAAGACAGCTTAAGTGGTGCATTGATGAATGCTGGACCGATTATTCATCCACCTCTGATTTTGATGAATGCAGGTCCACTTGAACATTTTGAAGCGTGGGATATTCATAACGAAGGTACTCAACCCTCAATTCGTCGTGTCACCAATCAACTCGATGCGGAACGAATGCAACTGCGTGAAGCATTGGGATATACAGCACCACATTTTCCTTTGGCGGATCATTATAATCATGAAGGTGAGGGTGATGAATGGATGTATGGACGTGGGGCACATGGAAAATTAACCGACAGCGGTGACTGGCGTGAGGATATCGACTTAGATTCACATCGCTATATGTTAGAAGACACTCGTTTAGGATTATCTTTTTTAGTTTCTGTGGGACGTTGGGCAGGTGTTGCAACCCCTGTTGCTGAAGGATTGTTGAATATCGCGTCAGCGGTCACGGGTAAGGATTTATATCAACAAGGGCGTACTTTTGAGCGTTTAGGTCTTGCGGATAAAAGCCCAGCAGAACTGCAAGCGATTTTGCAACAAGGTGTCTAAAATGCAGATGATCGAAAAAATTGCGGTGCTTGGCGCTGGACGTATGGGCAAAGCCATTGCGATTGCATTTGCCTATGCAGGACTAAACGTTGATTTGATTGATGCAAAACAACGTAGTGAAGCTGAATTTGAACAATATCAAACTCAAATTCGTGCTGATTTACAGCAAGAGTTACAGTTGCTTGAGAAAATTCAGTTTATTCAAGCGGAGCAGCAAGTTTTTGTTTTGGATAAGATTGCGATTTTATCTAAACAAGCTGCTACAGGCATATTGCCAAGCTGTGCGTTGATCCTTGAGGCTGTACCAGAAGTAAAACAAGCCAAACAAGAAATTTTTGCTTGGCTGGATCAATATCTTTCACAGCAGTGTATTGTGGCTTCGACCACCTCCACATTTTTAGTGACGGATATTGCGCAAATGATTTCGCATCCTGAGCGAGTAGTCAATGCACATTGGCTAAATCCTGCTTATCTCATGCCTTTGGTGGAGTTAAGCCGTTCTGACCAGACCTCAAATGAGGTGTTGACTCAGCTTAAGCAATTTCTACAGGCGATTGGTAAGGTACCTGTGGTTTGTAATGCCAAGGCGGGCTATATCGTGCCAAGGATTCAGGCCTTGGCAATGAATGAAGCGGCACGTATGGTTGAAGATGGAGTCGCTTCGGCAGAAGATATTGATATTGCTATTCGTACTGGTTTTGGTTTGCGTTTTTCTGTTTTAGGCTTATTGGAGTTTATTGATTGGGGCGGTGGCGATATTTTATATTATGCCTCGCAATATTTGCAAAAAGAGCTGGGTGAGCGTTTTTGTACACCTGAAATTATTGCGGAAAATATGCGGCAGCAGCGTAATGGCCTTCGTGAAAAGCAGGGCTTTTATAATTATGCGGATGTGGATATTCATCAATATAAACAAGATGTCTTACGCACCTTTTCAGATCGAATTGAAAAAAGTAATTTAAAACCATCGTTCAATATTTTACAGTCCGCAACGTGATGAACCGAACAATTCGCCCATTGCATTCAGCGAATGGGCGTTTATTTACAGCTTTTAGCTTGATGGCATCAAATTGAATAGCTTTTTCAACTGTGCATTTAACTGATGCAATTCTTCATCTTCAAAGGCATTTAAAATCCCAGATAAAGTCACTTGGCTGATTTGATTGATCTGCTCTACCAGTTCTTTGCCTTTTTCTGTGAGCTTGACCATCGAAATACGTTCATCAGACTCTGACGAAAAAACCTGCACAATATCATCTTCAACCAAGCGATAAATGGCTTTAGTTGCTGTGGTCAATTTAAGGGTAGAGAGGTTGGCAATTTCGGTAATACTGGCTTGTTGCAAAGCATTGGTACTTAAAATGATTTTACGACGTGTATTGTCGATACCTAATTTTTTTATTGATTTTTCAATAAGTTGTGTATATTTACCATTCACTTGAGAAATCCAAAAGAAAGGATAGCTTTGTAAGCTGCTAGGTTCATTATTAGGTAGAAATTGTTCTAAATGAGTAAGCATAGCAAAGTGATAACTTTATAAAGATGAATATTCATCATTATACAAAAATTAAAGAAAAAATCTTTGCTCTTTCTGATAAAAATATCTTGACAATTACATTACTTTTTCCGATATTGGTATTAAGTACAAAAATACATGGAAAAGTGAATGAATATTGTTGTACAAGACGTACAAATAGGACACGGTGCTTTAAAAGTCATGGTGAAAGATTCTATTGATATTCAAGGTCTTAAAACCATGATCGGGAGCAAAGCCTTGATGGATAAGCCTTCTGCAACAAAAAATGCAGAAGTGGTAGAGCGTATTTTGGCAGAGGATTGCCAAATTACTGCAAAAACCAATCTGCATGAGCTGGCTTTTGGAATTACCGGGATCAATCCTGTTTTTGGCACTGCAATCAATCCTCAATATCCTGATCTAATTCCAGGTGGTTCATCGAGTGGGTCTGCTGCTGCCGTAGCCGCAGGTCTGGCTGATTTTACTTTAGGTACCGATACTGGTGGTTCAATTCGTATGCCAGCGGCATGTTGTGGCGTGTATGGTTTTAAGCCGACATTCAATCGCGTCAGTCGTCAAGGGATACATCCAGCCATGAGTTCGCTGGATTGCGTGGGACCATTTGCAGCTTCGGTTGCAATGATTGAAACCGCGATGCAGATAATTGATCCAAGCTTTCATACTTTGGAAAAATTAGCGCATGCACCAAAACTGGCTTGGCTTGAGGTAAATGCAAATCCAACGGTATTGAACTGTATTCAGCATTTTCTTGCTCAGGCGAATCTGTCAGCTACACCAGTGAAATCTGAATGGTTTGAACCTGCTTATGATGCAGGGATGCAGATCATTAATTATGAAAATTGGCAGGCGTATGGCGAGTTAACCAAAACTGGTTTATTGGGTGACGATATCCATGCTCGCTTGCTTAAATCTGCGCAAACCACTGTGCAACAAGTAAAAGAGGCGGAAGCGGTCAAAGCACAATTTATCAATGAAATTGATGGCTTATTAGAAAAATATGATGCTGTGTTACTGCCAACCCTTCCGCAAATCCCACCCAAATTAATCGATGCAGAACATATGGTCGCACTGTTGAACTTAACTTCATTGGTGCGTCCATTCAATTTATCTGGACATCCTGCAATTTCAATACCGCTCAAAACCAGTGAAGGGCAACCAGTGGGTTTACAAATTGTGGCGAAACGAAATTCGGATGAGCTGGTCTGTGCAATTGCGAAATATATCGTGGATGCAGCGCAATAAATGACAAGGAGTTGGGTAATGAATAATTTATCGACAAAGGAATTTGTAATGGACACAACAATAACGGAATTAGAAGCACTCTGTCAGGAGATTCGAGAACGTGCTTGTACAGGCGAGTTCGATAACCAAGCGTATGTGAGTCAAGACATTATCGATAAGTTGAAACAGATTGGTGTTTATCGTGCATTGGTACCAAAACGTTTTGGTGGCAATGAATGGTCACCTCAACAATTTTGTGAATTGATTGAGCGTCTGTCTAAAGCGGATGGGTCTGTGGGATGGGTTGCGAGTTTTGGGATGAGCCCTGCTTATTTGGGTAGCCTGCCTGAAGCAACACTTGAAGAATTATATAAAGAGAGCCCAGATATTGTATTTGCAGCAGGTATTTTTCCACCGCAACCCGCAGATTTAAGAGCTGATGGTGTGGTGGTAAAAGGTCGATGGAAATTTTCAAGTGGTTGTATGGGGGCAGATATTATTGGGGTGGGGATTAGTCCACAGGTCAACAACACCACACAAGGTCTCCCACGCTTAGCAATTATCCCTGCAAAACAAGCGAAAATCGAAATGACTTGGGATACGGTCGGCTTAAAGGGAACAGGCAGTCATGATCTACTTGTGGATAATGTTTTTGTTAACAATGACTGGACCTTTATTCGCGGTGAACCGTCTAAACTTTCGGAACCATTTTTTAAATATCCATCACTGTCATTGGCAACACAGGTGTTAACTGTGGTCGGGATCGGTGTTGCAGCAGCAGCGTTGGAAGAATTCCAAAAGTTAGCGCCAGGGAAATCATCCATTACAGGTGGTGCTGAAATTGCCAGTCGCCCAGTCACTCAATATGAATTTGCCCAAGTCGAAGCTGAGTTTAAAGCAGCACGTGTTTGGTTCTACGACACTATGCAAATCGTTTGGAATGAAATTATTGCAGGTGGTACGCCAACGCCAGAACAGATCAGTGAGATGCGTTTGTCTTGTACCCATGTTGCTCGAGTTTGCGCACGCGTAACGCGCAAAATTCAAATGCTGGCGGGCATGACTGCAATTTATACCCATAACCCATTTAGCCGTTTTGTGAATGATACCAATGTGGTGACTCAGCATGCCTTTATGGGCGATGCCACTTTACAAAATGCCGCTTTGGTGAGCTTTGGTATGCAGCCAGCACCAGGTTATTTATAAGCCGAATTTAAATAATCACGAGATGTCCAAGGATGAATATGACATGAATAGCCAGATGGATTTGACCGCTATCTTACAACGCTTAGAGCAGCTCGAAGCGCAAAACGCGATACGTAATTGTATTCATCGTTATATGGAAATTTGTGATGGATTAAATGCCAAGACTGACCTCAATGAATTAATGGATTTATTTGATCAGGACAGTATTTGGGAAGGAATTGGTGAGAAATATGCGCAATCTTTTGGTCGCTATGCTTCATGGCAAGCCATTTTTGACATGTTTAAAAGCTATATCCAAACCGAATCACATTTTGTGATGAATGCGCATTTTGTCAGTTCAGAACAAATTTATATTGCAGGCGATCAGGCCAATGCAAGCTGGTTGATGTTGCAAACCTCGACCTTTCTCAATGGAGATAGCCATTTAAATGCCGCAAAACTCAGTGTGAAATTTAAACAGCAAACCGATGGTCTATGGAAGATCAAACATTTTCAGACTGAAAATATTTTTAGTCGCCCCGTGTCTCACTGGAACAGTACAGCGATATTGCCAGTACCGTCTCAGCAATAAGTTATGGATAAATTGAAAAGGATAATGGATATGAACAGTATTATTCCAATGCAGAATATTAACATTGATTACAGTGAGTTAGTTCAAAGTGATCGTGCACATACCTCTTTATATAAAGATGCGCGTGTCTTTGATGATGAAATGGAAAAGATTTATTACAGCACTTGGGTTTGGGTGGCACATGCCAGCGAAATTCCAGATGGTGGTAGCTATAAAACTATTAATATTGGTAAGCAACCTGTGGTCGTTGTACGTGACCGTAAGAAAAAAGTCCATGTATTGCTCAATCGTTGCCGCCATCGTGCAGCAACGGTATGTGAACATAAAAAAGGCAAAACCAACAGTTTTGTTTGCCCATATCACGGATGGAGCTATGCACTGGATGGTTCATTACGTGGTGTACCTTCGCCTGAAAGTTATGGTGAGTGTCTGGATAAATCAGAGTTTCCATTGATTAGCCTACGTGTTGAAGAATACAACGGTATGATTTTCGCCACCTTCAAAGATGATATTGAGCCTTTAGCGGATTTCTTGGGCGCTGCGAAAAAATGGATTGATTTGTTTATGAAACAAGGCGCAGGTTATCCAATTAAAGTATTGGGTGAACATCGTTTCCGTTTCCCAGGCAACTGGAAAATCCAACTGGAAAATACCACCGATGCTTATCATTTCCCCTTGGTACATAAGTCGTTCTTAAGTTCAGTCGATGAGAAGACTGAAGAGTTATTTAATTTTGAAAATCAACCTGGCTATGTTGAAGACTTAGGCAATGGTCACAGTGTCATGGTGATGATTCCTGAGCTGGTGGATTTAGATGAAGAGTTGATGGAACGCCCAATTCAGGAACGTTTTGAAGAGCTTGCACAAGCGTTACGTGATGAAGGGCATGAAGAACTTGAAGTACGCCGTATTGTACGCGCTGTGGGGGGCTCTGGTTTTAACTTAAACCTGTTCCCGAACATTGCCTGTTCAATGGCCTTCTTCCGTGTTATGCAACCGATTTCAGTCAATGAAACTGAAATTCATCATTCCGTGATCACGATGGATGGTGGTCCACAGATTGCCAATCAATATCGCTTACGTCTACATGAACATTTCCAAGGTCCATTTGGTTTCGGTACGCCTGATGACTCAGAAGCGTGGGAACGTGTGCAACATGGTGCCAATGCTGGTCAGGATTTATGGATCATGTTGAACCGTGGTTTACCCGGCGAAGTAAAAACTGAGGATGGCTTAAAAAGCGATGTCAGTGCAGAAACTGGAATGCGCGCTGCTTATCAGCAGTGGAAAAAGATGATGACGGCTTAAGGAGAGTAGCATGAACATGAATTTGCAATTATTAAATGAAGTGACTGCTTTTGTTTGGGCTGAAGCTGACATGTTAGATCACAGTGAATACCGTGAATGGCTCAATCTCTGGAATGAAAAAGGCGTGTATATCATTCCGATTGATCCGACGCTGAAGGATTATGAAAACAATTTGAACTATGCCTATGACAACAATCATATGCGTACATTACGGGTCGAACGTTTGGAAAATGGTGAAGCGATTTCGACTGCACCCAAAGCCAATACCGTCCGTAGCGTGTCACGTATCCGTGTCGTAAAAGATGAGGATGGTGAAATCATTTTACGCTGTGCACAAAACCTCCGTGAATTCCGTAAGGAAAGCTTAAAACATTACACCGCAGATGTGATTTTTCATTTGGTTCGTGATCCAGAACAAGGCTTTAAGATCAATCGTAAAATTATCAACTTAGTCAACTCGACCGATACTTTGGCGGGTATCAGTTACATCCTCTAGGAGCGCAAAAAATGAAACAGGTTGTTTTAGTCACGGGCGCAGCATCTGGTTTAGGGAATGTGATCGCCGAATATTTTGCAGCACAGGGGCATCAAGTGATTGTCTCTGCCAGCAGCTTAGAAAAGGCTGAAAATGCCAAAGCACGTAGTCCTAATGCAGAGAATATGTTTGCGTTAAAACTGGATATTTCAGTTGAGCAAGATTTTCATGCCGCAGTGCAGTGGATTCAACAAAAATTCAGCAAATTAGATGTGTTGATTAATAATGCGACGGTCACCAAGGCAACCCCAGTTTTAGAGATTACTGCAGCTGACTTTGACTGGATCACCCAAGTGAATCAGCGGGGAACCTTTCAGGCGTGTCAGATTATTGGCAAATATATGGCTGATCAAGGCTATGGTCGTATCGTCAATATGGCTTCATTGGCAGGGCAAAATGGAGGTACTGCAACAGGAGCACACTACGCTGCAACTAAAGGTGCAATTGTGACTTTGACCAAAATCTTTGCCAAAGAGTTTGCTGCTAAAGGCGTGACTGTAAACGCCATAGCACCTGGGCCAATGGAATCACCGATTGTACACAGTGTGGTATCTGACGAAAAAATGGAGCAATTTATTCAAAATATCCCAGTCAAAGCATTAGGTAGTATGGAATTTATTGCTGAAACCTGTGCCTTGTTGGCAAGCCCAAGCGCTGCATTTGTCACTGGGGCGACGTGGGATATTAACGGTGGATTATTTATGCGTTAAGCCTTGAGCGAGATGCATAAAAGGGAGATAAATCATGGCTACACTCTATAACGTGGTTGTCAGAAACCGTCATGTAGAAGGTGGGAATGTTGCAGTCATGGAGTTTGAATCTGCAAATTCTGCCACATTACCAAAAATTGAAGCAGGTGCGCATATTGATGTGCACTTACCCAATGGTATGGTGCGTCAGTACTCACTATGCCAAAACCCAAAGGATGTTGGCATATTCAGACTGGGGATTTTACGTGATCCAGAATCGCGTGGTGGTTCAGTATCGGCTTTTGATGATTTAAAAGATGGTATGCAAATACAGGTCAGTGAACCCAAAAACCTGTTTCCATTAGTCAAAGCCAAACATGCTGTACTGGTGGGTGGGGGGATTGGAATTACCCCTTTGATCACCATGGCCTATCAATTGGTACAAGAAAATGCATCTTTTGAACTGCATTATTGCGGGGCAAGCCCAGAGCAATGTGCCTTTGTTGATGAAATTAGAAATAGTGTATTGGCGCCATTTACCACCTTTCATTTTAAATCGGAAGGGGCCAGCCATCGTGAGTTTTTTCAATCTGCCATTCAGGACATAGACAAAGCAAGCCATATCTATACCTGTGGTCCCAATGGATTTATGGATTGGGTGATTAATTTGGCTTTGACACAAAATTTTCCTGAGCAACAGATTCATAAGGAATATTTTCAGGTTGAGGTTGAAACCAACGGTGATGCATTTGAAGTTGTTGCTGAGCGTAGTGGCAAGATCATCATGGTCAATGCCGAAGAAACCATTCTGCAAGCACTGGCACGTGAAGGGATTGAGATTGAAATGTCTTGCGAACAGGGCGTCTGCGGAACCTGTATGTGCGATGTGATCGAAGGTGAGCCTGATCATCGCGATGTGTATTTTACTGATGAAGAAAAAGCCAGTAATGAACAAATACTGGTGTGCTGTTCCCGTGCAAAGTCAGCACGATTGGTACTGGATATTTAATTGCTTTTAACAGGACTAAGCAATTTCAGATACCGAGCTAAATAGGATAAAAGATTCAGGAGAGAATAATGAATTCATTAAAATCAATGGATGAAATCAAAATAGATCCAATGCAATTTAGACGGGCATTGGGTAATTTTGCTACAGGTGTGACCATTGTGACGGCACAAAATGAGCAAGGTGAGAAGGTTGGAGTCACTGCAAATAGTTTTAATTCAGTGTCTTTAGACCCACCACTCATTTTATGGAGTATCGATAAAAAATCATCGAGTTTTTCTGTATTTGAGCAAGCTACGCATTTTGCGGTAAATATTTTATCGGGTTCTCAAATTGAGTTATCCAATAAATTTTCCCGTCGCAATATCGATAAGTATGAAGGTACAAGTTATCAGGTTGGTGCAGGTCAATCACCAGTTCTAGACCATTGTTCAGCAGTGTTTGAATGTGAACGACATGAAATTATTGAAGGTGGTGATCACTGGATTATTATTGGCAAAGTCGTTAAGTTTCATGATCAAGGGCGTAGTCCGTTGGTGTATCACCAAGGTGCGTATTCAGGTGTGATTCCTCATCCATTATTACAGCTTAAAGATACTGTAGAAGCAGAAGACTTAGGCGAATTACACCAAGGGCATTTATATAGTAATGTCTGTTATTTAATGAGTCGGGCGTTTAAATTTTATCAGACCGATTATATTCCGAAGCAGTTAATCACTGGATTTCGCACCAGTGAAGCAAGATTATTATTGGTGTTAGGCAGTGGTACCGCATCCAATAAAGCAGATTTACCACGTGATATTGCCATGCCGATGCGTGAGATCGAACAAGCTGCGCTTATCTTAAAAAAAGATGGTTTATTGATTGAAACGGAAGGTTTTTTTAAGTTAACGGAAAAGGGCAAGAAAACCGCACATTATCTGTTTGATATTGCCGATAGCCATCAAAATGAAGTTTTTGAAAAATATCCTGAAAATGAAAAGGAAATTTTTATTAAAATTTTAAAGGATATTGCGGGGATTGTATAAACATCAACTAACCGACAAATATCTAGATGAATTTGTCGGTTATTTGGATTGATTGAGATAGAATTTTTAACGGTGTTGGAAAAAACAAAGCAAAGCTACTCAAATTATTGAATCGATCTGTCCAAGGGGAATGGATATGAATCAAGCTAAAGAAAATGAAATTGTGCAGTGGAAGCAATCTATCCAAAAGGTTTGTGGTGATTTTGAAACGACCTTTGATAAACAAAATAATTTATTTATTGGTGAAGTAAAGTTCTTCCTATTGGGTGAGACAGAGGTTGCTTTTATAAAAAGTAATGCCAGTCATATTTGCAGAAAAAGTGGTATGCCTGATCGAGTGAAAGATCGTTTCTGTTTTTTGGTAATTCAGTACACAGGCAAGATGCGGATTGTTTATAAACAGCAAAATATTGATTTAAATGAAGGAGAGATTACCTTACTTGATCCTGATGAAACGATTGATATGTATCCACAAGGTTTATTTAGTCATGTTTCAGTGCATTTATCGCGTGAGAAATTATTCAAGCAAGGCATTACAGTTGATCATTTTGGCAAATTAAACACTTCCAATATGAGTGGGCATTTGCTGAAAGGTATGTTGCAAAATCTATCATCTGAAAATATTGAACTTTGGTATGCAAAAGAGGATGGCAATGCTTTTGAAGATGCCTTGATTGCTTTAATCAAACCGACAATTAACTATAAAAATATTGAAATTTCCAGTCATCTCAAAATAAAAGCAGAGCGATTTATTTTTGAGCATCTCAATCAGCAAAGTTTAAATGCACAAATGATCGCAAATCACTTAGGGATTTCACTTCGGCATTTACACCGATTATTTGAACATCAACAGCAATCTGTACACAAGTTTATTCAAATGCATCGTATCGAAAAAATTCAGTATGAATTAAAAGATGGCAAAAATAAAAGTCTGTCGATTACTGAAATTGCTTTGAAGTGGGGATTTGGTGACAGTGCTCATTTCTCAAAATTGTTCCGTAAGATGATCGGGCTTTCACCGAAACAATATCGCTTAAAAGTGTAGTCGATGAATTTTTAGATCTACTGTCAATGTCACAATTTTGCATAAAGTGAGTCACGTTTAAACAAGAACATCCGCTATAATCATGGTGAAATCTTATTCAAGGAATTGGATGAGTAGGCAAGCATGATGCAAGCAGAATATGACTATATTATTATTGGGGCAGGGTCGGCAGGCTGTGTGGTCGCAGCACGATTATTACAAGCAAACGCAGGACGAGTGCTGGTTTTAGAGGCGGGGACGAAGGACAATAGTATGTTCCATACGATCCCAGCAACAGTGATCAAAGTATTTCAACAAAAATCATGGCCGTATATGACGGTTCCACAAAAACATTGTAATCATCGTGAAATGATTCTTGCACAAGGAAAAGTCCTTGGCGGAGGGAGCTCTGTCAATGGCATGGTGTACTGTCGTGGACAACGTCAGGATTATGATCTATGGGCATCTGAATGGGGCTGCAACAAGTGGTCTTATCAAAATGTGCTTCCATTTTTTAAAAAAGCTGAAAAAAATGAAAGCCTTGCGGATGAGTATCACGGACAAGAGGGTATTTTGCCTGTCAGTGAAAATCGTTATCGTCATCCTTTAACACTTGCCTGTATTCAAGCAGGTCAGCAAATGGGGATGAAATATGTCAATGATCTCAATGGATGGGATCAAGCGGGTGTCGGCTTTTATCAAACCACAACCCTGCATGGTGAAAGAGCCAGCACTGCAAAGACCTATTTAAAAGCGGTTGAACATCTTGCAGATATTACTGTGGTGACCGATGCACTGGTTCATAAAATCGAAACACATGCTGGTCGGGCGACAGGTGTAACCTATAGCATTGCTGGAAAACCCACTGTTACTGTGCACGCAAGCAAAGAAATTATTGTCAGTGCTGGTGCAATTGGTAGTCCAAAAGTTTTATTACTCTCAGGTATTGGTCCAAAACAGCATTTAAATGAACTGGGCATTGAATGTATTCAAGACTTACCTGTGGGTGAGAATTTTCATGATCATTTACATATGTCAGTGAATGCAACTGTTAAAACCAAGAATAGCTTGCTTGGGGAAGATCAAGGTTTAAAAGCACTACGGCACTTTTTACAATGGCGCTTTACCCGTTCTGGTTTATTAACGTCTAATATTTTAGAAGGCGGTGGCTTTATTGATACCAATAACCATGGCCGACCTGATGTACAGTTCCATTTCTTGCCAGTACTGGATAATTTTGATAATACGCCAGGTGAAAAAGCAGTGGCACAAGAACATGGTCTCACCATTAAGGTTGGACATGTACAACCCAAAGCACGAGGCAGTTTACGTTTAAGCAGTAAAGACCCAAATGCTTTGCCGATCATTGATCCAAACTATTTAGGTCATCAAGAAGATATTGATGCCAATATTCGCGCGGTTCAGGCAGGGCTGCGTTTACTACAACAGCCTGCATTAAAATCTATAGTCAAAGATATTATTGAACCAGCAAATATCGATCCCGATGACATTGCTGCGATTGATCTGTGGATGCGTCAAAATATTAAAACGGTCTACCATCCAGCAGGCAGCTGTAAAATGGGCAATTCTTCACAAGACTCCGTTACTGACCAAACCCTTAAAGTGTATGGTTTTCAAAATTTACGCGTGATTGACTGTTCCATTTGCCCACAAGTACCAAGTGGAAATACCAACGCCATTGCCATCATGATTGGTGAGCGCGGTGCTGACTTTATTCTAAATGCATAATTGAATCTCATAGAGATTGCTGAACCTAAATTGCCAAGATTTCTATATAGAACACAGGATAACAAGATGAACCAAGTACAAATTTTAGCGAGTGTCCAAACTTTTTTGCAACGTCAACACGGTCATTTTATTCATGGACAACATATTGAAGTCGATGATACGCGTACTCGAATTGAGCTGGTTAACCCAGCAACGGAACAGCCTGTTTCAAGTATTGCGATTGGGACTAAACTAGATGTTGAGGCCGCTGTAAACAGTGCGCAAGATGCTTTTCTACATGCTTGGGCCAATACATCACCTTATGAGCGTGGGCAAAAGCTGAATAAGCTTGCTGATCTGGTTGAACAGCATGCGGAGGAATTAGCACAACTAGAAACTTTGACTACAGGCAAGTTGATTAATCTTTCTCGACACTTAGAAGTTGCTCAGACTGTCGTGTTTTTAAGATATTTTGCTGGTTGGGCCACCAAGATTCATGGTCAAACCATGCAACCTTCTATTCCCTCAGCCAATGGTGAAAAATATACAGCTTATACAGTGCGTCAACCTGTTGGGGTTGTGGCAGGAATCGTGCCGTGGAATTTTTCCTTGATGATCGGATGTTGGAAGATTGGTTCGGCATTGACAACGGGTTGTACAATCGTGCTTAAACCTAGTGAGTTCACAACACTTTCATTATTACGTTTAGCCGAGCTTGCAATAGAAGCAGGCATCCCCGCAGGTGTGATTAATATTGTCACAGGCACAGGAGAAACTGGCCAATATTTAATTGACTCTAAAAAGATTAAAAAAGTCTCGTTTACAGGTTCTGTACCCACAGGAATTGCGATTGGTAAACAAGCGATGCATAACGATTTAACCCGTGTCAGCTTAGAACTAGGCGGAAAAAATGCAGCTGCGATTTTAGCGGATACTCAAATCGATGAAATTTTACCAACACTGTTACAAGCCAGTTTTGTCCATCAAGGTCAAGTGTGTGCAGCACCAGAACGTTTTTTTGTGCATTGCTCTAAATATGAAGAGTTTATTCAAAAAGCAGCCGGAGCTCTTCAACAATTTAAAATAGGTTCACCACTGGATGAATCCTCTATGTTTGGTCCACTTTCAAATAAGCCACATTTTGAGAAGGTTAAACATTATCTGGATCTTGCTTATCAAAATAATCAAATCATTTGTGGTGGTAAAGTCATTGCAGGAACAGGCTATTTTGTAGAGCCAACTTTATTAACAGTGCGGGGTATTGACGATCCATTATTTATTGAGGAAACATTTGGACCTGTGGTGGATGTGATTGCTTTTGAAAGTGATGAAGAGTTAATTTCAATGATGAATCATTCTCGTTTTGGTTTAACTGCAAGTATATGGACCAATGATTTGGCGAAAGCTTTGCGACTCATTCCGCAAATTGAAGCAGGCTCAGTCTGGGTGAATATGCACACATTCCTTGATCCTGCCGTTCCTTTTGGTGGTGTCAAAGCGTCTGGTCTGGGTCGTGAATTTTCAGACGCATTTATTGAGGATTACACTGAATTAAAGTCAGTGATGATCCGTTATTAAAAATGCACAATATTATTTAAACTGGCAAATCCAGTTAGAAAAAGGTAGCAGCATCAATTGCTACCTGTAGGAGGATTTTGCCTCAACAATAAGGATATTGAAGATGAATAAGAAAATACTGGGTCTGATTTTTATTACGCATACAAGTTTTGCCAGTGATCTGCCAACTGTGAATTTAGGTCTATCGAGTTTTGTAGACGGTGCAGTTCCAGCAGGTAGTGGTTGGTATGCACAAACCTATTTTCAGAATTATCGCGCGGATAGTATTCGCGATACACATGGCAACAAAATCGCACTCCCTCAGTCAGAGATTGATTATCAATCGATTGTTCAGCAAATCAGTTATATGTCAGATATCAAATTGGGTAGTGGTAATCTTGGCTTAAATATGGTGATTCCTGTGCTGGCACATGTAGATGTGGATGATGGCCTCAATAATCAAGCTATTAAAGCAAATAGGGGACTGGGCGACATTATTATCGGCCCTTTTATCCAATTTGATCCAGTGATGGGGCAAGACGGGCCTAAGTTTTCCCATCGTTTTGAATTTCAAATCAATTTACCTACAGGTGAATATGATCATAATAAGGATATAAACCCTGGTGCCAATGCAGTGTCACTTGATCCATACTGGGCTGCAACCTATTGGCTGAATCCCAAATGGACACTTTCGACACGCTTACACTATCTTTATAACTTTAAGAATAATGATCCAAATTATAGTTTTGGGAATGCTGAAGACATACAGGCTGGGCAAGCGTTACATGCCAACTTTGAAAGTAGTTATGCAGTCACACCACAGCTTCGGTTAGGAATAAATGGATATTGGCTCAATCAAATCACAGATACACAGGTGGATGGTGAAAATGTCAAAGGACGACGTGAACAGGTATGGGCGATCGGTCCAGGGGCGATGTATAGTTTTTCTCCCCATGACCATCTTGTTGCAAATGCTTATTTTGAACAAGATGCAGAAAATCGACCACAAGGGACCAGTATGATTTTTCGGTATGTACATCATTTTCAAAAATGATGGATTTGATAAGCTTTAAAATCGAAACAGCCCAATATATCTATATATTGGGCTGTTTCGATTAAAAATTAATAGGTTAAAGTCATACTTTGTTGTGTTGCTTGATCAATTTGCTTTTGGCTTACTGCATCATCCTTACATTGATAGTTTTCAAATAATGGGAGCTGATCGGCAAAGTGTGTATCGGTCTTTCCATTGCGATGAATAAATCCACTTTGACCAGGTGCAAGAATTGAACACATGCTGACTTGATTGGGATTGAGTACCACTCTAAAGGTTGCACTCCCTGTATTCCCATAGGTGCTCAGCTGTTGTTGATGCGCCTGATCAGCCCATGGAATACCCACTGAGTTTTTGTTGGAGAATCCCATTGTGGCAACAGGAATTTTCCAATCATTGGGTTGATCTGAATGATATTGTTTTGAAAGCTGAATTAAGGTGTTTTCCAAGGCAGTTAACACCACATCATCTGCTGATTGTCCTTTTAAGAAATCAACGGTTTGAGCAACACTGGCTTGTTTGCCTTGCAGCGCATTCCAGATCAGTTTAGATGCATTCGCAGGTTGTGTACTCCGTGGGTCATTATTTACTGGGTAAAGGGTATCTGTGTAACGCGCATAAATATTTTCAGATAAATTTGGTTTAAGCACCAATTCAATCATTTGATTGAGCCATGTACGCATAATGACAGGTGCTGCGCCTTGATAGAATTTAGCCTCACTGTCAGGACGAAGTTTGAAGTCCCAACTCGCCAATATCGGTGCGATTTTCTTTGCTAAAGGTGATGCGTTCGGGCTTTGCGCAGCTTTGACCATATAGGGAATAAAATAACGCGCATTCAGATCCGACCAAGCGCCCATTTTATTGATATCCCAAATGTCTTGTTGGCTTAATTTTGCTTTACTTTCTAGGGGTTCAATCAGTTCATTGACACGGTCAACATGAGAGAAGTTGGAGGAATCGGAACGTAAATCCGCATAAGCTTTATTGTTCCAACTGCTAATATAGCCTTTTTCAGGGTTATAGGCTTTGGGATTATGTGAGAAATCATAGAAACCCTGCCATTCCATTGAGCCATCACCTTGAGCAGGCAGTTGAATATGCTGGTTTTCAGGGCGGATCGGTAAACGACCCAATGCAGCGACACCAATATTATTTTGGGTATCGGCATAAAACCACGTAATCGAAGCCGCGACACGTTTGGCTTGATCTAGGAATTCTTGCCAGTTGCTCGCTTTTGCTGCATTGGCCCAGCCCAGTAATGTTTCAATCTCTACACCTTCCCAGCTACGTTTTTGTGCATAGGCGGTATGATTTTTTTCATCCCATGTGCTGACAAAGCCTTGTTTACTTTGATACACATCTAAAACATGGTCTGGTTGATTACGGACTTTAATTTTGATCTGTTGATGTTCAAAGGGAATATAACTGCCTTGATAGCGGTACTGTTTTGAATTACTCGGATTTAAGCTGAGTTGATAGACGTCATTGGTATCAAGCGAACCGACAGTTGAACCCCAAGCAATTTTTCCATTGGTTCCAAATAGAATTGCAGGTAGACCGACAGGGGTAATCCCTGTGAGATTATAGCCCGCACCATGTAACCCAACCGCATAAGTAATGGCAGGCGTGTACCAGCCTTGTTGAGGGCCATTATATAAAACCGTTTGGCCTTCTACCGTTTTATCTCCTTTGACCACCCAAGCATTACTGGCTGTAGGGACGCCATCAACCACACTTTTACCCAATGCAATACGCGCTTGAGCTAAATAGTTTTTGGCTGCTTGGTCTGAGATAGGGGCTATACCTTTTAACATGTGTTGTTGACGTGCTAAAACTTGTGGTTTTGCTTTAGATTGAATAATTGTAGGAGCACTCGGATCATCTAACCAACGTAATTGCTGATAAACTTTTAATCCTGTTTCTGGACCTTTTTCTTTTTGTAGTTGAGTCAGTAAATCTAAATTTGAGACTTCTGAACTGGCTGAAAAAAAGCGATTGAGAATTAAGCCCACCCAGACCATTGCGATATCTTCTGGCTGCCATGTCGATGGTTTAAAGTCATAATCAATAAATTCTTTAGGCAACAGCTCCGGATTGGCTAAGACCTCTTGGACACGCTTATTAAAACCAGCGGCATAGCCATCGAAAATGGCACGATCTTCAGGAGAAAGTCGGGCAATTTGTTGTTTAATCTGTTCAGGATTAAAACGACTATGGGTTGCAATATCATATTGTAGATAATCAGGGCCGAGAACTTCAGCAACAGTGCCTAAACCTGTACGTTTTGACATTTCCATTTGAAATAAACGATCAGTTGCGACTGCATAAGCATAGCCATAAAAAAGACCATAAGTATCCTTGGCATAGACATGCGGTGTGCCAAAATTGTCACGTTGAATCGTGACCTGTTTTTGCACTGGGTTTGATTCTAAACGAGAGGATGAACTACATCCTGCAAGCAATAAACAACTTAAAACACCTAATTTGATTAAGTGGTGTTTATCGCTCAGTTGATTATTTGAGGGGCTTTTTTTCAATTGAAATATCCTTTTCATTATTGTTGAGAAATAGAGTGTTGGGAAATAAATGCTTTTAGATGTTTTCTAAAAACAGTAGATTTATCGATATGCAGGTCCTGATTAAATAAAATGATTGTTATTTTTATATGTAATTTTCTATTACTTTGTGGGTATATATTTATACTTTTAAATAAATAGACTTAATTTTATCTCATCATTTTATTTTAAATATGCTTTCTCAAGTCTTGATGAAATGCCAAAAAATAAAGGGATATGTTCTATCCCTTTATGCTGCGTCAAAAATTAAGTGTCAAAGCTCAGTCGTAAGAATTTCAGAGAGAAATTTTTCAAGTGCAGCATTGAATGCTTCAGGACATTCAATATTTGAAATATGCGATGCTTGAATTTCCACAAGTTGGGATTGCGGAATGTGCTGTTGCATAAATTGCCCATCTGCAACTGTAGTTACAGGGTCTTGCGTTCCTGCAATGACCAAAACTGGAATCGTGATATCTTTGAGTTGATTGCGGACATCCGCTTTAGCCAAAGCCTCACAACAATTAGCATAACCTATTGCGCTGCCAGCACTTAAGTCGTTACACAGATTATTGACAATTGCAGGATGACTTTGAATAAAGGGATCTGTAAACCAACGTGATGCAGCGGTTGCTGCGATGCTGGTTAAACCTTGTTCTCGGACAAGTTGGGCACGATCTAGCCATGCTTGTTCTTGTCCAATTTTTGCTGCGGTATTACTGATAACAACAGCATTAAATCGTTGTGGATAATGGATGGCTAACCATTGACCTGTTAACCCCCCCATAGAAATGCCACAGAAACTGGCTTTTTCAATATTTAAATGATCCAGTAATCGAATCACATCTTCAGCCAATTGGGGCAAGGTATAAGGATCTTGTGGCGCAGATGAAGAACCATGTCCACGGGTGTCATAGCAAATGACAAAAAAACGTTCTTTAAAATAATTGAACTGCTTTTGCCACATGCCATAGTTGGTCCCTAAGGAATTTGAAAAGACCAGTGCAGGGGAATTAGGGTTTCCAAAACTTTGATAATTAATCTGTGCATCCGCTGATTGAAAAGTTGGCATTGCTCGTTCCTTAATTTTGATCAACACGTTGAATAATGAGTGCAATCCCTTGCCCGACACCGATACACATTGAACATAGGGCATATTGCCCCTTGATCTGTTCAAGTTGATTTAAGGCAGTGGTCACCAATCTGGCACCTGATGCGCCCAAAGGATGACCTAAGGCAATTGCCCCACCATTAGGATTGACACGTGCATCATCATCTGCCAAACCTAAATCACGGGTGACAGCCAAAGCTTGGGCAGCAAAGGCTTCATTTAGCTCAA
>NZ_JBIMCW010000024.1:0-64571 GCF_048552295.1 Acinetobacter legionensis | reverse complement strand
CTTAAGGTCACAATTCTGGCTCATCAATGTACTGACAAATTCTCTCAAATAAACTTCGAGTAATTTAAACCAATCAATCAATGATAATATTTCGATCGATCAATCAGTAAAAATCCACACAAGTTGTTCTTCATATTCTCTTAATGATTAATTTATCACTTCGTCAGTGATAAATAAGACGCAATAAACATTTAACAACTTAACCCTCTAAGCTAAGTTCGTTTGCTGTATCGCGTCGGGATGAGCTCATTATAGGGCAATTTCTTACACACGCAAGTGCTTTTAACTGATTGTTTTATTGAGTGTTGTATTTTTATGCACTGTTTTGGTTCATTTTTAGGCTTTTTGTCGCGTAAGCTTTTAATATTAAAGCAGAAATATGAACAAAATATTTCTGCTTTATTTTTTAACTATTTTTTCACATTTGTTTTTATTGTTTGAATACTGATGATTTTTACAGCTTGTTTAGGTACATCTTGGTGCATACCCACTGTTTGTGTTGGTGTCTGTACGATTTTATCGACGATATCCAGTCCTTGTGTCACCTTACCAAATACGGCGTACCCAGGGTTTCCAGCAGACTTATTTAAAAAGTCGTTATTTGCAACATTAATAAAGAATTGACTGGTTGCAGAGTTTGGCGCATTAGTCCGTGCCATAGCCAAAGTCCCACGAACGTTCTTTAAGCCATTGCTAGATTCATTCTGGATCGCTGGTTGAGTAGCCTTCTCTTTCATGTTGCTATCAAAACCACCGCCTTGAATCATAAAACCAGGGATAACACGATGGAAAATGGTGCCGTTGTAAAATTGACTATTTACATAGCTCTTAAAATTTTTTACTGATATCGGTGCTTGATCATCATAAAGCTCTATATTGATGTTGCCTAAATTGGTTTTAATTTGCATATCTGTATTGGCGAACGCTTGATTCACCAAAACCACTAAAGCAAGACCGATGCCTATTTTTTTGATCATTCTCTTTTCCTTAAACATTTTAAATTAATAAGCCTCTCATAGTAGTCTGCTTTTATTCTGTTGAAAAATGACATTTAAACACGTTTACCAATACTCAACAGTATTCACGACTATATCTATATAGCTGTCATAAGCCTTACTGGTTGTTGAATATGTTGATGATGCTTTATCAACAAAAGAACTGTATGGATAAATCCGTGTGCTTAGCCTTTATAGAACAATTATTCTTATTTGATTATTTTTTAATCAATCACTTTTGTTCCACGTGAAACAAAAGTGATTTGTACAAGATGATATTGTGTTATTGCTTATCCCAGAATTTACGGAACTCTTTACTCATCTCTATAACGTATTTTTTAGCTTTACGTGAAACAGGGGTTAAGTTAATAAATCCGTGGGTTTGATCTTCATAATCCTGATAATGAACCTTTACCCCATTTTGACGTAACTTATAAGCATAAATTTTACCTTCATCGTGCAAAAGATCATGTCCAGCCGTTACTACAAATGCAGGGGCAAGTTTCTTTAGCTGGCCATTGGTCGGTGAAATGATTGGATCATCCAATGCCATATTAAAACGTGTCGCATAATAGTCGGTCACATAATCAATATCTGAGCCTGTCAACACCAAGCCATCTTTATAAGCAAAGAAAGATGGATGTCGACTCTTAAAATCAACGGCAGGATAAATCAAGAACTGGGCTTGAGGCGCAAACACTGTATTGACTGTGCGTTGTGCAACAACAGCGCTAATATTTCCGCCCGCACTATCTCCTGCAACCGCAATCCGGTTTTTGAGAATTTTAAATTGACGGCGATTTTGATACACCCAAGCCAAAGCATCTTCACAAGACTGAATTAGGTCACGTGGGCCAACTTCAGGTGCGAGTGGATATTCAATACTTAAAACCTGAACTTTTGAATGAGCAGCAATTAAGCGACACACTTCATCATGGGTGTCTACACTACCCACCACAAAACCACCGCCATGATAAAATACAATCATTGGCAATTTTTTATTTGGTGCAGGATGGTAATGGCGTGCATAGACGCTGCCACTTTGTAACGGAAGACGAATATCTTCAACAAATTGGATATGGGTCGGTTTGTTTATAATAGATTGCATTTGTGATTCAAATTGCTTTCTAGAGCGCTCTACATCTGCGCCAATAAAACCCACTTTGCCCTGTTTAAGTTGAGCTGCCATCAAACATTTGGTGAAACTATCCAATTGAGGAAACTGGTACGGGTAACCCAATAACTTGGTTAATGACTCTTGAGCGAATGTAGGCAAACGATCTAAAGCCCTACCTGCCGAACCCTGCCCTTTTTCGACTAAATCATGAATACTACGTTGAAAAGCAACCATTACGCTTCTTCCTTAAATGTTCAAATTCTTCATATTGTCTACATGATCAGGTATCGACTGACTATAATCTTATACAAGTCTCATCATCGATATACAAATATAATTTTTAAATACGCTAATCTGAGTTAAATGACTTGTCATTGACTATTTTGCTATATCTGAATTTTTTTTTGCTATTTTGCTTGTTAAATGGAGACAACTTATGGCTATAAAAGCATTAATTGTTTCATTCATAACATCTATTATTGCTGTTGGTTGTGTTGCATTTCCTGAAGATGGTTATGACTCTCGCGGCTATGGGCAACCCGTATATCGAGATTATGGCTATGGACAACGCTATGATCCAAGATATGACCGAAACAATGATCGCCAACGTTGGGAACGCGAGCGAGCTTATCGTTTACAACAAATGCGCATTGAACAAGAACGGCGCCAAAAGAACAGGGATAAACAACGTTGGCAATATGAACAAGCCAAACGTGATCAAATGAAAAAGCAGCAATGGGAACAACATAGAAAAGATTGGAACAATAAATCAAATCGTGACCACCGCTGGGACAACCGACCTCATCAAAAACAGTGGCAACAGCGTGACCGTCAAAATCAACAACAGCAACGTGATAAAAGACGTGATGAGCGTAAAAACAGAGATCAAAACCAAGATTAATGTTCAAGAATCTGGGGCTAACCCAGATTCTTTTGTCTTTTTAGCAAACAATTTATTCATTTATAAAAGCAAAAGTAATGATTTTCCTCAGTAATTAATAGCTTCTGACATTTCTTCTTTGCTGAGGAAATTTTGTCATTTGGGTCATTGCGAACTGACTCATTTCAAGCAATGATTTCAATAACATCAATTCATCATTGAACTCGAACAATTGATTTGGAAAATCGATTGTTCAGAATAGATCATGTTGGGTTTAGCAATAAACGATTTTCTAAACTAGATACATTTTTGATGTCACAAAGTTCTATTGGTCGAAGCTCTTCGATTTAATTGAACATGAATAATATTGATCATGGAAAGGAAAAAAATAATGAAATGGTCTAACGCTCTCATTGCTGCTGCGGGTCTTTTGCTTGCAACATCTGCCACTCAAGCAAAACAAGTCATGTGTGTATTTGATTTAGTGGGTAAAAATGGTGATGTGTTTACCTTAATGAAAGATTATCAACTTGCAGCGAAAAACTGGGGTGCGGATCTGGAATTAAAAGTGAATTCAAATGAATCTGTTATTGCAGAAGATTTTAAAGCGGGTAAATGTGATGCTGTCAGTATCACAGGTATGCGTGGCCGCCAATTTAATAGTTTCACTGGCTCTTTAGATGCAATTGGTGCGATTCCAGATCTCAATCTCGCGGTAAAAGTCATGCAAGGCTTAGCAAATCCAAACTTTGCAAAATACATGACCAGCGGAAAATATGAAGTTGTTGGTGTTATTCCAGTAGGTGATGCTTTCCTGATGGTCAATGACCGCAATATCAACACCGTTGCAAAAGCAGCGGGTAAAAAAATTGCAGTACTCGACTATGACCAAGCACAAAAAATTATGGTTCAACAAATTGGTGCTCAAGCAGTTGCCGCGGATGTTACAAATTTTGGCAGTAAATTCAATAATGGTCAGGTTGATATTATTGGTGCACCTGCAGCGGTATTTAAACCTTTAGAGCTGCATAAGGGTTTAGGGACTAAAGGCGCTATTGTGAATTACCCACTGCTACAAGTCACAGGTAATATCATCATTCGTCCAGATAAATTCCCTGCTGGCTATGGTCAAAAATCTCGTGATTGGATTAAAACACAATTGCCTCGTGCAAACACCATTATTGGAAAAATGAAAGCAGATATTCCAGCAAAATACTGGATGCAAGTTCCAGATGGTGATAAGCCTGGTTATCAAAAACTCATGCGTGAATCGCGAATCAGCTTGACCAAACAAGGTGTTTATAACAAACAAATGATGAAAATCCTTTGGCAATTCCGTTGTAAAAATGATCCGAAAAACTTTGAATGTGCGCTACAAGATGAGAACTACAAATAATTCTAGATTAAATCCGATAAATTTAGTCTGAATTTACTTTAAAGTTCACTCACTGACCATATATTGAGTATGTTATACTGAATATATGGTCTTTTCATTTAAGCCATTTGAAATCTGAGGAACAATATCATGACCGCCCAAGCACTTGAGCTGACTGACAATGCTGCAAATAAAGTTCGCCAACTTCGTGATAGCGAAGGTAATCAAGATCTGATGTTACGTGTCTATGTAACGGGTGGCGGCTGTTCAGGATTTTCTTATGGTTTTAACTTTGCCGAAAGTATGAATGAAGATGATGCTGAATTTATAAATGGTGATGTAAAAATGTTGGTTGACTCGTTGAGTTATCAATATCTCGTCGGTTCTAAAGTTGACTATATTGAAGGCTTAGAAGGCTCACGTTTTATTGTAGAAAACCCGAATGCAACAACAACTTGCGGTTGCGGTTCATCATTCTCCATTTAATTCAAAGCATATTTTGAATCAAATCATGCCCTCTTCTTATGAGGGCATTTTTATGGTTGAGACATCAAGCTTAAATCGTTTCTAAAATATGTTGGCTCAATTGTTTTGCATTCTGCACTGGAATCCAATGCGTCGCATCCATCACAATTTCTTTATAAGCTGCTTTTACATAATGATGATTTAAGGCAACGCTTTTAGAACCGATCGCCGAGTCATGTTTGCCCCAAATAAATAAAGTCGGCACACAAACTGGTTGGGTTAAATTTTTATTTGAACTAAATGGAAGTCCCCGATACCAATTTAATGCAGAACTTAGACGCTTTTCCACCACGATGTCTTGTTGGAAATCTTCGAGTTGTTTTGCGGTCATTCCTGAATCTTTTAATAAGCCCAGACCCAACTTTGGTAATTTCTCAAATAATAATTCTGGAATTTTGGGTAATTGGAATAAACCAATATAGTAAGATTTTAACAATTGATTACTGCTGAACATCGAACGCATAAATGCTGCTTTATGCGGTACAGAAATCGTAATCAAATGTTTTATTTTTTCAGGATAACGTTGTGCAACATCCCAAGCCACTACTGCCCCCCAATCATGTCCAACTAAATAAACCTGTTGTTGGATCATATCGATTAAAGCATTTACATCTTCAACCAAAGCAGAACTTCTATAATCACGGCGGTTTTGCGGTTGTGCACCTAAACTATAACCACGTTGATTGACAGCAAAAGTACGATAACCGTTTTGATTCAAGATCTCTGCAGTTTCTTGCCAGCTTTTATTGGTTTCAGGAAAACCATGTAACAAGACAAAAGGCTGCCCATCTAAAGGACCCGAATCTATCACATCAAAGCTGAAGCCTTCTCTTTGAAATGATTCTATGCGCTGTTTCTGTATCGCTAAGTTCATTGTGATCTCAGTTTTAATTTTTATTGATAGTGGAAGCTTATGCGCTATTTTTTAACAGCAGTAAAGGACAATCTCAGCGCTAAACAGGTCGATCATTGTTCTACAAAATATCTCACACTGCTATACCTCACTTGTTCTTGTGTAAATATTGATTACTAAGGTGTATCACTCACCTTAGCAATCATTTTATTTTTAAACTGCTGTAATCGTGCCTAAGATACGATAGCCTTTTGCCCCCGTAACAGCAGGTAGGTTGCCACTTAACTGTTGGTCAAAACGCATGGCGAGCCATGCAAATGCAGTTGCCTCTACCCATGTCGGTGCTAAGCCCAATGCAGAAGTCGATTGTACAGACCAATTGTGCTTACGTAGACGCCAACGGAGTTGTTCAAGTAGATGTGAGTTATAAGCACCTCCACCGCAAACATAGACCTCACCCGTATCTAGAGGCGAACGATAAATGGCTTTCTTGATGGCACGTGTCGTGAGTTTCATCAACGTTGCCTGAATATTTTCAGGGGTATCTTCTAATTCATCATATTCTAAATCATTACGCCAATCTAAAATCTGCTCATCTAACCATTCCAAGTTAAAGTCTTCACGCCCTGTACTTTTTGGAGGTTCTTTAGAGAAGTATTCATTTGCTTGAAGGCGATCTAACAATGAACGTATCGGTTGACCATAAGCTGCCCAATTGCCATTTTCGTCATAAGGTTGCCCAGTATAACGATGACACCACGCATCCATAAGAATATTGGCAGGGCCTGTATCAAAACCATAAACATTCTGCTCATCACCAGCAGGCAGCATGCTGACATTGGCAATCCCCCCTAAATTGAGAATCACTCGATGAATGGTTGAATGTTGGAATAAAGCTTGATGAAACGCTGGAACTAGAGGAGCACCCTGCCCACCTGCCGCCATATCACGACGACGAAAATCTGAAATCACAGGAATTTGAGTAATTTCCGTAATAATATTTGGATCACCAATTTGTAAAGTAAACCCATGTTCTGGGCGATGCCGAATAGTTTGTCCATGACAACCAATCGCTTTAATTTGGCTTTTATCTAAATTATTTTCTTGTATAAGTTGGTTAATACCATTGCCAATCATGGTTGCAAGAGCGACATCCGCCTTACCCATTCGATCGATTTCATTATCATCAGGTAAGGTCAATGCCATCAATTCATCACGTAAATGAGGATCAAAAGCGACTGTAAGCGTGGCATGGATATGTAAAGGATCAAATGAAGCAGCAACAAAATCGACGCCATCCATGCTGGTTCCAGTCATTACGCCAATATAGATTGTTGTCATGAGATATTCTTCGCCTGCATTATGCTGAAAAAATGTTAGTATATCGCACAAATAGTCTAACTGAAGTATTTGGGTTTTTGTAATGTCAAATTTCCTGCCGGCTGAAGAACAACTTGCCCTCATTCGCCGAGGCACTCACGAAATTATTTCTGAAGAAGATCTTCTGAAGAAACTAAAAGAAAATCGTCCTTTAAAAATTAAAGCAGGATTTGATCCAACTGCCCCAGATTTACATTTGGGTCATACTGTTTTAATTAACAAATTAAAAGCGTTTCAAGATCTTGGTCATGATGTCACATTCTTGATTGGTGATTATACCGCCATGATTGGTGACCCAACAGGTAAGAGTGCGACTCGTCCACCGCTATCGCGTGAACAAGTTTTAGAAAATGCCAAAACATATCAAGAACAAGTGTTTAAAATTCTTGATCCAAATAAAACCAAAGTTCGTTTTAACTCTGAGTGGTTTGCAACAAAAACCGCTGCTGATTTGATTCAATTGGCTTCGCAGCAAACTGTTGCGCGTATGCTAGAACGTGATGACTTTACTAAACGCTATAATAGCCATCAACCGATTGCTATTCATGAGTTTTTATATCCTTTGGTTCAAGGTTACGACTCTATCGCGCTTGAAGCCGATGTTGAGCTTGGTGGTACAGACCAGACCTTTAACTTACTCATGGGGCGTACTCTTCAAGGTCGTTATGATCAAGAAGCTCAAGTATGTATTACCGTACCGATCCTAGAAGGATTGGATGGCGTTAATAAAATGTCGAAGTCTTTAGGCAACTATATTGGTGTATTTGATGTCCCTGGCGCAATGTACCAAAAAGTATTGTCTATGCCTGACAGCTTGATTGAACGCTATTTTGAATTACTCAGCTTTAAGTCTATGGACGAAATTGACGTTCTTCTCAAAGAAATGGCTGAAGGTCGTAATCCGCAAGACATTAAGAAAATTCTTGCACTTGAGTTGGTTGAACGCTTCCATGGCGCAGAAGCTGCTGAACATGCACATAAAGGTGCGGGTAACTTAATCATAGAAGGTGAGCTACCTGAAGGTACGCCTGAAGTGACTATTTCTCGTGGTGAATACAATGGAGAAATCTCGATTGTGTCTATTTTACGTGCCGCAGGCTTAACCAAGAATTCAGCACAATCTAAAGATGCTGTTTCACGTGGAGCCGTAAAAGTAGATTGGGAAGTTGTGGATGCAAACTTCACTGTGAAAGAAAATGTTACTTTGGTTATTCAGGCAAGTAAAAAAGCCATTGCAAAAGTGACCTTTACCGATTAATCCCGTCTAAGCCAATAAAACCAGAAAAGCCATCAACATTGATGGCTTTTTTTATTGAATAAATTTATTCACCTGCAAGTGAACATTCAAAGTTAGTGCGATCTACCGTACAGCGTGCTTTTTTCAGTACCGACATCATCACAGGATCGTACACCCCTCTTTTTGTTAACTCAATCCGCCCTTCTCGCAATAATTTCTGATAACGGAGTGCATCATCCTTAGATACATTTAATTTATATTTTGCTGGAATTTCAGCTTCCATTTTTTCTATTTTCTTAAATGAACTTGGTAACTGCTTCACAGCCCACTCACGTGACTTAATACCAAAACCTTCTGGAAACTGCTCAGGTTTAATAATTAAATCGGCAGTCACATTCACTACGGGATAAGTAAACATTGCACCATTGCTACCTAAACCTTTATAAATTTCCAATGGTTTATAGGCATAGGCTGGTGAAGCAATCGCATCCACCTCACCATCATTAAATTTTTTCACAAAATTAAAAATATCAGAAGGAACCCCGATTGCACCTACACGTTCAACAGCAACCTTTTGTGCAAGATCATAATGCAGATAGGCAAACTTTTTACCTTTGCCCTTTTCTAAAGTATTCATTGCGCGATCTTTAACAAAGATATAAGCAATACCAATCGGGGTAATCATTGCCAATTCATATTTGACCCCATTTTTTTCAGAAACCAATCTTTTTGCATTGCGTTTATCCAAGGCATAGTTGATCGCTCTTCTGGCAATTTCATTGTTGGGAATTCCTCCCAAAGCATCAATAGATCCACCAAATTTATTGTATTCACGTGAGCGCATCGTGGTCATTGCAGCGGCATCACATTTATTGGTTTTAAAATTTTTATCCACGGCTTCTTCTGACTGATACACGGTTAAATTAATATCAGCGCCCCATGCTTTGGCAGCTAAAGCCCATTCTTCCATGAGTTTATAAGATTCATCCGCTTTACCCAGTAAATCAAACACACACACATTTTGTTTTGCCTGTAGCAGAGGTGAAAAAAAAACTGAAAAAACAATCGGTAAATATCCTATTTTATTCATCATCTAACGTCCATATTTTTATAAATAGATTTATCCTTGTAGATGTAAAAGCAATCCGAGTCTTTTACTTTAACTACACATTTTTAGGTGATACTGTGATTAATTCTACATAAATTGGATATTTTGTGTTAGTTTTTTAACCAACTTTTAGATGAGATAAAAATTTAGGACAAAATTCTGATAAAAATAAGCGGAAGAGCTGATTTTATTGAGTGGTTTTAAAATTAAAATATTCTAATGATTGCTGCTGGTTTTGGAGATATACGCATTTTTTATTGAAGCACTCACAATAAAGCATTGTTTGTTTTTTTGAATTGATCCTATTTACCCAATTTATTGTGCTTTTCACTCAAGAAAAGACATTTTGTCACTTCTTTTATCAAATACATTTTTTGAACTCTACCATTTATCCTTTACTATACCGCATCCGATATTCAATAGTCAGTTTCCTATGATTCAGTTAGACCAACTTTCAATTCGCCGTGGTGGACGCATTTTATTCCAAAAAGCGTCTATGCAACTTCATCCTGGTTGGAAAATTGGTTTAACAGGTGTAAATGGTGCGGGTAAATCCACATTGTTCTCAGCACTTTTGGGTGGAATGGAGTCAGACAGCGGTAGCTTAACCCGTCCAAATATATGGACAGTTGCCCATATGGCTCAGGAAATCAAAGCTTTAGATATGAAAGCTATTGATTTTGTGTTATCTGGTGATGAAGAATATTGGCTCATCCAAGACAAACTAAATCATTCTGAAGATTTGAGTAATGATGAGTTAGCGCATTTATATAGCCGTTTTGAAGAAATTCATGGCTATACAGCTGCATCTAAAGCATCTCAACTGATGGCTGGTTTAGGTTTTTTTGAGCATCAATCAGAACTCTTGGTTTCAAGTTTCTCTGGTGGGTGGCGGATGCGTTTAAATCTTGCTCGCACCCTGATGAGTCGCTCAGACTTACTATTACTCGATGAACCGACCAACCATTTAGACTTAGATGCAATTTTATGGTTAGAAGATTGGCTCAAGGCATATGAAGGCACGCTCATTTTAATTTCACATGACCGCGATTTCTTAGATGCAATCACAGATCATATTTTACATATCGAAAATCAAGTACTGACTTTATATACCGGCAACTACTCTACTTTTGAAACCACACGTGCTGAGCGATTAGCACAACAACAACAAGCTTTTGAAAAGCAACAAGAAGCTAAAGCACACTTACAAAAATTTATTGACCGTTTTAAAGCCAAAGCGACTAAAGCACGACAAGCGCAAAGCCGTATTAAACAACTTGAACGTATGCAAGAACTTGCCCCTGCACATGTCGATAATCCATTTACCTTTAGTTTCCGTGAACCAAGCAAAATGAGTTCACCTCTGCTCACACTCGAACATGCAGATATTGGCTATGGCGATAAATTAATTGTCACCAATGTAAATTTACAGATTACACCAAGCAGTCGTATCGGTTTACTGGGAATGAATGGTGCAGGTAAATCGACCCTAATTAAATCTTTAGTCGGTGATTTACCGCTGATTCAAGGTTTACGTAAAGATTCTGAGTTACTCAATATTGGTTATTTTGCCCAGCACCAAATGGATGCTTTAGATGGCAATGCTAGCCCGATGTTACAACTTTCTCGCATTGCTGACCCAAAGATCAGTGAAGCAGCATTACGCTCCTTTTTAGGAAGTTTTGGCTTTAGTGGTGAACGTATGGACACCCCAAGCGAAAGCTTCTCTGGCGGTGAACGTGCGCGTTTGGCTTTGGCTTTAATCGTCTGGCTGCGTCCAAATGTTTTAATTCTCGACGAACCGACTAACCATTTAGATTTAGATATGCGCCATGCACTTACGATGGCTTTACAGGATTTTGAAGGTGCTGTGGTTTTAGTTTCCCATGAACGTCAGCTGATCGCTTCAGTCTGTGATGAACTTATTTTGGTTCATGCAGGTCAAAGCAAAGAATTTGACGGGGATTTACAAGATTATGCAACGTGGTTACGTCAAGCACGTATCGATATGATCAAGAATGGACAACAGCCTAGTGCACCTGTTCAATCTCAGGTGATTGAAAAGCCAACTATTTCAAAACTCGATAAAGAAGCACAACGTAAAGAAGCTGCTCGTCAACGTGAACTGAGCCGTCCTATTCGTAAAAATATCGAGAAAATTGAAAGTCAAATTGGAAAAATTCAACCTAGACTCGTAGATATTGAAGCATTACTTGCAGACACAGCCCTTTATGAAGCAAACCGTAAAGATGATTTACTCAAACTCATGAATGAACAGACAGAGTTAAAAGTAAAATTAGAACAAGCTGAAGAAAAAATGCTTGAACTGATGATGGAACTAGAAACATTAGAAAGCTCTTTCGATTAAAAAGTGCTTTTAATTAAAAAGTGCTTTTAAAGACAGTAAGCCCCTCAAATTAGCTAGAAATAGGCAAATGCCTTTTCTAGCTTTTTAATAAAATATAATTAAAAATCAATAAGTTAATCAATAAAAACTATTTATTTAAAGTTTTAACCGCAACTTCATCGCCTTAACAAAATTTAAAGCTCTATTCCTTTTCTCATAAATCATCAGTAATTCAATACATAGCCACGCTATGCAAACACGCTCAGGTGTTGTTTCTCATTACTCTAGATTCCCCCAGATCAAAAAGAAGGCTTTTTAGCACAATAATCCAATAAAAATCATAAGCTTATTTTATTCAACCTCCAAGCAGCATCCAACAGCCACGTCTCCCCCTAAAAGCGTCTTCAAATCGACAAAACACAATCATAACTTTTATTTATAATAGACAATTTCCACCGTGGAACATATTAGCACACCTAAATAATAGCGAAAAAGGCTTTAAAAAAGACAATTCATTTGAATTTAAAAAATTTTTTATCAATTGCTTGTGGATAAGTTAAAATTTTTAAACAGTTTTCTGACTCATTCTTTGAGAGCATTTTTTAACTATTTTGAAGTTTTTTATATTTGATTAAATCAGTCTGTATTGATCGAATTTAGGCTTAATTGCAAAGTTACCCACATACTTATCAACATTATTTTGGTTAATAATAGAACAAAATTCAAGTGCAAAATTTAACCGTTCATCGCTTTTTATAATGAACATTCATCTAATTTTTTTTGATTTCAGCAAAATTATTTAAAATTACATAGATCATGAATTTCGAACAATTTGTAATGAAAAAGCATAACTCGGACTTAAAAAACTGATTTACTTATAAAAAGATTGTCGATGAAATGAGAGTTAAGTCGCTAATTCACAATAATTGTCAAAAAAAAATAATAAATGGAGTAAATGCTCTATTTTTTTCAAACAAAGCTGATTAATATTGCGCTTATGGAAAAGTTCCTAAAGATGGATAAATAGATAAGGACGAAAATATGAAAAAAATTGCATTCGCTATTGCTGCAACTTCAATCGTTGGATTTAGTTCAGCATCTCAAGCTGCGACAGATGTCTGCGTATTTGACTTATTAGGTAAGTCAGGTGAATCATTTCAAATGGCACAAGAATGGGCATTATCAGCAAAAAGCTGGGGCGCTGATATCAATCTCATTCCAAAACAAGATGAGGCTGTTGCAGATAACGACTTTAAAGCAGGCAAATGCGATGGCGTATTTATGACTGCAATGCGTGCGCGTCAATACAATAAATTTGTGGGTTCAATCGACTCTATTGGTGGTGTGCCAAGTAATGCGATTGCACAAAAAGCCATTACTTTTGCCTTAGATGCGCGTAATGCTGCAAAAATGACCACAACATTGGGTGGTAAAAAATACGAAGTTGCTGGTATTGCACCACTTGGTTCAGCATTTATTTTTGTACGTGATAAAAATATCAACTCGATTGAAAAAGCCGCTGGTAAAAAGTTTGCTGTGTTAAGCTATGACAGCGCTCAAAAAATTCTGGTACAACGTGTTGGTGCACAAGCAGTTCCTTCAGATATCACCAACTTTGTTGCAAAATTCAACAATGGTCAAGTTGATATGGTCGGTGCACCAGCTTATGCTTACAAACCGCTTGAAATTCAAAAAGGTTTAGGTGCAAATGGGGCAATGTTTAACTTCCCTGTATTACAAGTAACTGCTGACTTTGTCATCCGTCCTGAAAAATTCCCTGCAGGTTTTGGTCAAAAATCTCGTGATTATTTTGTGAAAAACTTGCCAAAAAGCTTTGCTATGATTAATCGCTTAGAAGCGACTATTCCAGCAAAATACAAAATGAATTTAACCGCTGAAGATAAGCTGAAATATCAAAAATTAATGCGTGATGGTCGTTTAGAACTGACTAAACAAGGTATTTATGATGCAGGTATGATGTCTGTGTTGAAAAAAGCACGTTGTTCAGTAGATAAAGCCAACTTTGAATGTACGCTAGGTGGTGAATAATAATTTAGCTGAAATAAGCTAAAGTCTACAAAAAAACCAGCTTTGATAAGCTGGTTTTTTTGCTTTAAATTTTTAAATAGAAGCAGTAGTACCATCAAAATTAAAATAGTGGATATAAAAAAGGGAATAAACCGAGGTTTATTCCCTTTTATTGATTAAAATGAGTTTAATTAAGCATCAATATCTGCATTTAATGCATTTTCTTCAATGAACGCACGACGTGGTTCTACATCATCGCCCATTAAACATGCAAACATACGATCGGCTTCAATTGCATCATCAATGGTCACTTGCAGCATATTACGGTTTTCAGGATCCATTGTAGTTTCCCAAAGCTGTTCAGCATTCATCTCACCCAAACCTTTATAGCGTTGGATCATCATACCGCGACGTGAATCTGTCAAAATGTGTTGCCAGACCTGATGGAAAGTCGAAACGTTGATTTTACGTTCGCCTTTTTGCAGATAAGCGCCTTCTTCTAACAAGGTGAACCAGCTCTTCGAGTTTTGCAATAAACGCTTATATTCACCCGATGCCAATAAACCCGCATCTAATAAATAGCTATGCGGTAAATTGTGCACATAAATCGTTATACGCGGGAAATAGATCGTCGTTTTAAGCCCATCAGCAGTTTCTTTATCAAACGATTCCAAGCTCAACACTGGACGTAAACTTGGTTGCGTTGTTTCAATCGCAGCACGAAGTTTTTCACCCCATTGTTGTACATAATCTTGGTCATGATTTTGATCAAGTTTAAAATGCTCAAGACTCAATAAACCATCCAGCAAGGTCGCAGGATAACGTACAGTTAAACGCTGCAAACTCTTTTGGGAGGTTTGATAATCAGCAATCACTTTCTCTAATGCTACGCCACGAATTGCAGGCGCTTCAGCATTGACACGTAATTCAAGTTCATCAATCGCATTTGAAATCAAATAAGTTTCTAAAGCATCATTGTCTTTAATATACTGCTCTTGCTTACCTTTTTTCAGCTTATACAGTGGTGGTTGCGCAATATAAATATAACCACGTTCCACAAGTTCTGGCATTTGACGGAAGAAGAAAGTCAAAAGCAGGGTACGAATGTGTGAACCATCCACGTCAGCATCGGTCATGATAATGATTTTATGATAACGCAACTTGTCTGGGTTATATTCTTCACGGCCAATACCACATCCTAATGCAGTAATCAGCGTACCCACTTCCTGTGATGAAATCATCTTATCGAAACGTGCACGTTCCACGTTCAGGATTTTACCTTTGAGCGGAAGAATGGCTTGCATTTTACGGTTACGGCCTTGTTTTGCAGAACCGCCCGCAGAGTCACCCTCGACTAAGTATAATTCTGAAAGTGCTGGATCTTTTTCCTGACAGTCTGCCAACTTACCTGGAAGACCGGCAATATCAAGCGCACTCTTACGACGTGTCATTTCACGTGCTTTACGCGCAGCATCACGCGCACGTGCAGCATCAATGATCTTGCCTGCAATAGATTTTGCAGCCTGAGGATTTTCTAATAAATACTCAGAAAAGGCTTTGTTCATTGCCTGCTCGACAGCAGGTTTAACTTCACTCGACACCAATTTTTCTTTGGTTTGAGATGAGAATTTAGGATCAGGTACTTTAACTGAAACAATTGCTGTTAAGCCTTCACGCGCATCATCACCAGTAACTGCAACTTTCTCTTTTTTGAGTAAGTTTTCATTTTCCATGTAGCTGTTTAAGCCACGTGTCAACGCTGCACGGAAACCAGCTAAATGCGTTCCACCATCTTTTTGTGGAATATTGTTGGTAAAGCAACGAACATTCTCTTGATAGGTATCATTCCATTGCAAAGCAACTTCAACACCTATGCCATTTTCAGCTTGAGTGGTGAAATGGAAGATTTCATTGAGATGGGTTTTACCTTGGTTAATATATTTTACAAACTCAGATAAACCACCTTCGTAATCGAATACATGTTCTAAGGCAACACGTTCATCACGTAGGACAATACGAACACCCGCATTCAAGAATGAAAGTTCACGTAAGCGACGTGCCAAAATATCGACATTAAAAATCGTTTGGCTAAACGTTTCAGTACTTGGCCAGAAACGAACAATGGTCCCTGTGGTTTCGACATCACCCACAATTTTTAACGGATAAACCGGATCACCATGTTTATATTCTTGTTGATGAATATGACCAGCACGATGAATCGTAAGTTCAAGTTTGCTTGAAAGTGCATTAACTACAGATACACCTACGCCGTGCAAACCGCCTGAAACTTTATAGCTATTATCATCAAACTTACCACCTGCGTGCAGAATCGTAAGAATTACTTCTGCAGCAGAGACACCTTCTTCCGGGTGAATATCGGTTGGAATACCACGTCCATTATCTGCAACGCTGACTGACTCATCTTCATGAATAGTCACTAAAATTTCATCACAATGACCAGCTAAAGCTTCATCAATCGCGTTATCGACGACCTCAAATACCATATGGTGTAAGCCTGAACCATCATCAGTATCACCAATATACATACCTGGGCGTTTACGAACTGCATCTAGACCACGTAATACTTTGATACTAGAGGAATCATAAGCCTTTTCAATGGTTGGTTCTGTTTGAGAAGCTATTTGATCTTCTGAACTCATGGTTTCTCCCTAGTGAAAAATAGGTCTTTCCAAAATTGGCTAAAATCTAAAATCATGTTGCAACAACACTTACCTGACCTTGGTCAACATTGAATAACTGGTAGGAAATAGACAAATCATGTAAATGTTTTTTTACTGATTCATGGTCTAGTGTGGTAATAAAAACTTGACTACCAAGTTGGCTCAATCGCTCAATTAAACGTTGTTGTGCGCTTAAATCTAATTCTGCTGTCACATCATCTAATAATACCACAGTTTCTTTATTACAGGCATGTAACATGGCAATTTGTGATAGTTTTAAAGCCATTATTAATAACTTTTTCTGCCCTCTAGACAGTACCACATCCGCTTCACCTAATGGGGTTTTTAATCGGATATCTGCACGATGTGGTCCATACTCGGTATAACGTCGATCAACATCTTTTTGGTGATATTGAATCAAGTCATTGGCCAAACCATGTTCCACATGGAACCCTGCACTGTATTCCATTTCAATCTTTAAATCGGGTAACAACTGCGCCAAATCTTCTTGCAAATATAGCTTCCATTGCTCAACAATCTCGACCCGTTGAGAATGCAACATTTCACCATAATCACTGAGCATTTTGTTCCACGGCTCTAAATCGAGCAAAGTCAGATTACGTTTGGTTTTAAGTAAGCTATTTCTTTGCTTTAAAGCGCGTGAATAATATTGCCATGCATGATAGAAATCTGGTTCCACGTGAAACATGAGCCAATCCAACAATTGGCGACGTGGTTTTGCCCCATGATCAATAATATCGGTACTTAATGGGTCAATCAGTTGCAACGGTAAGATTTTGGCAAGCTGCCCTTGGGTTGCAACAGTATCACCATTGACTTTAATTAACTGCTCACCACTTTGCAGCTTTTGCATACCAATCTTTTCAGTTAAAGATTGGGCAAAAACAATGGCGTCTGATTGATTATTTTGAATGTAATTTTTAGGGATATGTGTTCGAAAAGATCGACCTGTTGCCAATAAATGAATGGCTTCTAAAATCGAGGTTTTGCCTGAACCATTTTGTCCATAAAAAACATTAAACGGTTGCAACTCATGCAGAGCAACCGTCTTGAGGTTTCGAACACGTTGTATATTTAAACGCGTAATATGCATGGCTATGATTTAAAAATAAATCAATTAAACACGCATCGGCATCACAACATAAGTTTGATTAGATTGGGTTGGATCTTGTACCAATACCGACTGATTCGCTTCAGACATGGTCATTGCGACATCATCACCATCTAAAACGCTTAATACATCTAAAATATATTGCGCATTAAACGACATTTCCATCGGCGCATTGGCATATTGAATAGCTAAATCTTCAATCGCTTCATCTTGCTCAGGGTTATTGGCACGTAATTGCAAAGAATCAGCATTAAAGTTTAAGAATACACCACGTAATTTTTCATTACTTAAAATCGCAACACGTTGTAAGGATTGCTTAAATACATCATGTGGAATATTTACAACTTTGTCACCGCCACGTGGAATCACACGACGATAATCAGGGAATTTCCCATCAATTAATTTTGTTGTGAAACGTACCGTAATATCGCCTTGTTCTTTGTCGCGGCTAGAGGTTTGAATGGTAACATTTAACAATTCACGACCAATTAACAAGGTCAATTGCTCATCTTCGATACTTAAAAGACGTTGTAACTCACCGACTGCTTTACGTGGAACAATGGCTTGAACCAATTGTGCAGCGGTTGAAGACGCTAATGTTTCACACAGCGCTAAACGGTGCCCATCGGTAGTGACTGCGCGCAATTGATTTTCATCAATTTCTAATAATGTACCTGTCAGGTAAAAACGTACATCTTGCACAGCCATGGCAAATGAAGTTTTTTCAAATAAACGTTTTAATTCACGCTCAGTGACTTGAACTTGAGTGCCTTGGCTATTTTCATTGGTTAACAATGGATAATCTTCAGCAGGCAAGGTTCCTAAAACAAAACGGCTGTTTCCAGATTTTAAAATACAGCGTTGATCTTCAGTGATCTGCAAATCAATCAAAGCTGCTGCTGGTAAAGATTTACAAATATCGACCAACTTACGTGCAGGAACTGTGGTTTCCCCTGCTTGTAAACATGCACCTTCAGCTAGAGTTGTACTTGCCACAAGCTCCACTTCCAAATCCGATCCTGTAATCGTAAGGGCTTGATTTGTAGCTTGAATTTTCACGTTTGAAAGAATGTTTAAAGTATGGCGACGTTCAACTGCTCCAACCACATGGGACAAAACATTAAGTAAGCTCTCTTTCGCGATTTTCAAACGCACGGTGGAATTCCTCTAACTAAATATGACAAAAATGTGGGTAATAAATTTTTTTTAATGACGTACTATGCGGCAGTTTATGCCGCATTGCAAGCGCATAATTTGTACAAATTTTAACTTTGTAACAGGCGCATGAGGTTTTTATAATCCTCATTAAAAATTGGATCTTCATCGCGTAAACTTTGCACTTTTTCACAGGCATGCATGACCGTACTGTGGTCACGACCACCGAATGCCATCCCAATTTCAGGGAAACTGTCTCCAGTAAGCTCACGCGCAAGCCCCATCGCCAACTGACGTGGTCGTGCGTAAATACGTGTGCGTTTTGGTCCCACCAATTCTTTCAATGGAATACGGAAGTATTCACTCACTACGCGTTGAATGTTTTCAGTACTGATGGTACGGGCACGAATTGCCAAGACATCTTTCAATGATTCACGCACCACTTCTAGATCAATTGCAGACCCCTTAAAACGTGAGATTGCCACAACTTTGTTTAAAGCGCCTTCAAGCTCTCGCACATTGGCAACAACCTGTTGTGCAATAAATAAAGCGCAATTTCGAGGCAGATCGATGCCACTGCTTTCGGCTTTTTTCAGCAAAATTTCGATACGTGTTTCAATATCTGGTGGTTCAACCCCAACCGATAGTCCCCATGAAAAACGCGAGACTAAACGCGGATCCAATTCAGTTAATTCTTTTGGATAACGGTCAGAGGTCAAAATAATTTGTTTAGATTCATCCAATAAAGCATTGAATGTATAGAAAAATTCAACAAGACTGGCTTCTTTACCTGCCAACAAATGAATATCATCAACCAACAATAAATCTAAAGAACGGCAATTCTTTTTAAATTCTTCAACCTTGCCTTTTTGCAAAGAGCTGACAAAGTCTTGGACAAAGCTTTCCGCAGTCATATACATCACACGCGCATTTGGCTTTGCCTGTAATAATGCATTCCCAACCGCTTGCATTAAATGCGTTTTACCTAAGCCTGTAGGGCCGTATAAAAAGAGTGGATTATGTTGAGATTCACCGAGTTGTGTTAAAACTTTGCGGCAAGTTTCAGCCGCCATTTGGTTTGAACGACCTTCAACAAATAAAGCAAAGTTAAATAATGGGTTAAGTTGTCGTTTCTTCACATTTTTTGCAGAAACAACTTCATATTCTTTGTCTTTTTTGGCTTTGACATGCTGTGTAGGCATCGGAGAACTTTCAAGCGCTGCCGTTGTGGTAGCAGGCTGTTCAGCAGCAGAAAGAATTGCACCAGGACGCGAGTCGACTAAAATTTCGACTTTGCGAATACGACCTTCAGATAATTGTTCTGCCAAAATAGAAATCAGTTCTAAATGATGTTCTTGAATGTAGCGAGTCCAATATGGATTGGGTGCATACAGTTTTAAAGTATCTTCGACTTCTTCTGCAACCAAAGGACGAATCCACATGGCAAAGACATTATCAGAGAGCTCTTGTCGCAAGCGAGTTAAGCAGTCCGTCCAAAGCATGTGAAACCCCTTCATTCAATTCTAAATTCAAAAAAGACTATTTACCCCTACCCTGTAGGTGAAGGGGTCGCCATTCTAACCAAGTTATCCACATCTGTCATGGTTAATTCAATCTAATTCGCTCAAAAAAGCAACCTTCTGTAAATAAATTCAAATTCAAAGCAGTTGTGGATAAGGTTTTCCACAAGCTGTGGATAAATTATCACAGAAAGTTATCCACAATCCATCAAATTAATAGAAACATGGATACTCACAGGGTAAGTTATTATTATTTATCTTAAAAAAGCGGTTTTCCACAGAAAAAATGCTCCCTAATAATAATAAATATAAATTTTAAATTTGAATTTATTTATAAGGATCAGGATTTCTGTGGATAAAGCTTCAGTTATGAATTTAAATTCAAAGCAATACGATTTTTAAATTTAAAATTAAGAAATTAAATTTAAATTGTGAATCGGCCTATGGATAACTTTGAGGATATATCTGTGTGTAACTCTTATTTGCATTATAAAAGAATAAGTTATGCTGTGAATATATATTTTTAATAATTTATTCAATTTAATCTATATAAAGTTGTTGTCTGGGTAAAAATAAAGCGTCTATATAAAAGAAATGTGTATATTTATTGACAGAATAAAGAATGCACAATACAATCGCGAACCTTTAGAAAAGATCAATTTTGGAGTTTCGATATGAAACGTACATTCCAACCATCTGAATTAAAGCGCAAGCGTGTTCATGGTTTCCGTGCTCGTATGGCTACTAAGGCTGGTCGTCAAGTATTAGCTCGCCGTCGTGCAAAAGGCCGTCATAGTTTAACTGTTTAATTTTTTAGACAGTTGATAGACGACTTGGGTGTTATGTCTCTTTATAGTTTCAGTCCAGAGGTGAGAATCCACTGCGCTGCTGATTACAAAGATGTATTTGATGGTGCGCTTTTTAAAGTGCATCAACCCCATTTTATATTCTTAGCAAAAGTCACCGAACAGCCTAAAAGCCGTTTGGGTATTGTTGTTGCAAAGAAGAAAGTGCGCCGTGCGCATGAAAGAAATCGAATAAAACGTTTAACGCGTGAAAGTTTTCGCTTAAACCAGCAAAATATAGATTTATTGGATATTGTGGTGATGCCTAAAGTTGGTATAGAAGCAGTTCCAAATGCTGAGCTTTTTCAGCAATTACAATTTGCTTGGTTGAAATTGCAGCGCATTGTTAAAAAGCACCATAAAATAGCTCAATCTTCCCCTCAAAAATAGAGGATACCAATGATTCGTTTATTGCATTGGTTGATTCGTTTCTATCAAATTGCGATTAGTCCTCTCATTGGACCTCGTTGTCGTTATATTCCGACTTGTTCTCAATATTCGTTAGAAGCGATCCATACGCACGGCGCATTAAAAGGTAGCTGGTTAGCGACCAAACGCGTGTGTCGTTGTCATCCTTGGGGTGGTTATGGTTATGATCCTGTGCCAAAAAAAACAATTCGTTTTATTTCATTTCAGCAAATAGATTCTCAAACGCTTCATGTTCCTGTACCCTTGCGTGAACGTTTATTGAACCAAAATCACTCTAACCACTTGGGGTAATAGATATGCAACAATGGGCCAGGTTTGCAATCCTTGGGGCCATGTTAGTCACCGCATATTTGCTCATTTTGGCTTGGCAAAAAGACTATGGTCATGACAATACATCGAAGGCTGCGACACCGCAGGCTGTTGTAGCGCATGATGTGTCTGCCGATCTGCCAAAAGGTCAAGCAACTGCGGCCACTAGCGATGTTCCACAAGCAAATATAGCTGCTGCACAACAGAATACAGCTGCACCAGCCACAGCAAATCAACAATTGATTTCAGTACAAACTGACCTTTATCATCTTTGGATTAGTCCTAAAGGTGGTGATATTGTTCGTATTGAATTACTGAATCATGACAAGAGCAAAGACAGTGATCAGCCTTTTGTTATGCTTGAAAGTGATGCAAAACGTACCTATGTTGCGCAATCTGGGTTAATTGGATTGAATGGTCCGGACAGTAAACCAGATCGTCCAAACTATGCGTTTGAAAAAACTGCTTATACTATTGCAGATGCCAAAGCAGCCAAAGACAAAGATGGCAAAACATCGCAAGTTTTAGCTGTGCCAATGGTATTTAAAACAGCAGATGGCGTTGAAATCATCAAAACATTTACCTTTAAACAAGGTCAATACCCAATCGATGTAAGCTATCAGGTTGTCAACCGTAGTGCGCAAAATTGGCAAGGACAAATGTTTGGTCAAATTAAGCGTGATAACTCCGATGATCCAGGAAAAACCTCTCAAGGGATTTTTACACTTGGAACATATTTGGGTGGCGCTTGGGGTACACCTGATGAGCATTATAACAAGCTAAAATTTGCAAATTTTACTGATGAAAAACTCAACACTGAAGCAAAAGGCGGATGGGTTGCGATTGTTCAGCATTATTTTGTAAGTGCTTGGATGCCTGGTCATTTTGGCGGTCAAGAATACACAGCAAAATTGGAATCTCGTAAATCTGCAGATGGTATGAATATCATCGGATTTACTTCTCCAACCATCAATGTTCCAGCTGGAAAAGCAATGAGCATTGATGCAACGTTCTACTCAGGTCCAAAAATTCAATCTGAATTAAAAGACTTGGCTGTTGGTTTAAACCAAACTGTAGACTATGGTTGGTTATGGCCAATTGCAAAATTATTATTTGCTGGCTTACAGTTCTTCCATAATCTTGTAGGTAACTGGGGCTGGTCAATTATCTTATTGACTGTATTGGTTAAGCTTATTCTTTGGCCATTGTCATCTAAGAGCTATCGTTCTATGGCGAAAATGCGTGTGATTGCACCTGAAATGCAACGCATGAAAGAAGAGTTTGGTGAAGACCGCATGCGTTTCTCACAAGAAATGATGGCGCTTTACAAACGTGAGCAAGTCAATCCACTTGCAGGTTGTTTACCATTGCTGTTGCAAATGCCAATCTTCTTAGCATTGTATTGGGTATTGATGGAATCTGTAGAGCTTCGTCATGCACCATGGATGCTTTGGATTCAAGATTTATCTGCGATGGATCCTTGGTTTATTTTGCCGTTGATCATGGGTGTAACGATGTTTGTTCAACAAATGTTGAACCCACAACCTACTGATCCAATGCAAGCTAAAGTCTTCAAAATCATGCCGATCATGTTTACAGTATTTATGCTGTTCTTCCCTTCTGGCTTGGTTTTATACTGGATTGTGAACAACTCGATCACGATTCTGCAACAATGGTTTATCAACAAAAATGTTGCTAAAGCCAAAGTCGCAAGCGAAGTGGTTTAATCTTCATAGATTAAGCAATAGCTGAAAAAATCCGCTTAAGATGGTAATCTTAGGCGGATTTTTTTATTGTCAAAGTTTGAGTAATTTAGATGAGCAACCCTTTAAGCCAAACCACAATTGCAGCAATTGCGACTCCTCCTGGACGTGGCGGTGTAGGTGTGATTCGTCTTTCTGGACCAAAAGCTTATAGCATTGCACAGGCGTTAACGCACAAAGAACTCCCTCAAGCTCGTTTTGCTGGTTTTCGTCAGTTTTTTGATGAAAAAGGTGAAGTGATGGATGAGGGGCTAGCAATTTGCTTTCCAAATCCAAACTCGTTTACTGGTGAAGATGTGGTGGAATTGCAGGGACATGGTGGTCCTGTAATTCAAAATGCACTTCTTGCACGATTGTTCGAGCTGGGTGCTATTGCCGCCAAAGCAGGCGAGTTTTCCATGCGAGCCTTTGAAAATGGCAAAATGGACTTGGTTCAAGCTGAAGCGATTGCAGATTTAATTGATGCTACCTCACAAGCCGCTGCGCGTTCAGCAGTACGTTCTTTGCAAGGTGCGTTTTCCAATAAAGTGAATACCGTGTTGGAAAAACTGATTCATTTACGTTTGCATGTTGAAGCGGCGATTGATTTCCCAGAAGAGGAAATCGACTTTTTGGCAGATGGAAAAATTCTTCATCTGCTTGAAGATGTGCAGGCTTCAGTCTCTGCTGTACAACACTCTGCGCGTCAGGGGCAATTATTACGTGAAGGTCTGCAAGTGGTGATCGCAGGTAAGCCAAATGCGGGTAAATCTTCGTTATTGAATGCCTTGGCGGGAAATGACCGTGCCATTGTTACGGATATTGCAGGAACGACGCGTGATGTACTGCATGAGAAAATTACTTTAAATGGCTTACCCATCACACTGACCGATACTGCGGGCTTACGTGAGACAGGTGATGTGGTCGAAAAAGAAGGCATCCGCCGAGCAATCAAAGAAATTGAGCAAGCGGATTTATTACTTTTGGTTTATGACCTGAGCCAAGGTGAAAATCCTTTAGCACTTGCTCAGCGCTATTTTGAAGATCATTTAGAAACTAAACGCTTGATGTTGATTGGTAACAAATGTGATTTAACTGCGCAATCACCTGAATTAAGTGATTTTCAAGGTTTTCGCCATATTAGCGTGTCGGCCAAACAGGAAATGGGAGTACAAGCGCTTATAGATGCGATTACAGCGCATGCTGGCTTCCATCCTGAAGAAGATACCTTTATTGCACGGACACGCCATTTAGACGCAATGAAGCGCACTCAGCACTATCTTGCAGAAGCACATGAGCAACTTGAGGTCTATCATGCGGGTGAACTGGTCGCTGAATCGTTACGTTTAGCACAGAATGCCTTAGCTGAGATCACAGGCGATTTTAGTGCAGATGATCTGTTAGGGGTAATTTTTGGCTCGTTCTGTATTGGAAAGTAATCCTTTACTCTAACAGCTTAAAAGCGGACATAAGTCCGCTTTTTTTGATGAAAAGTTGTGCTTTTGTAAGCTGAATTTACATCAATCTTAGAATTGTTTACTGTAAGATCAATTACATATTCAACAAAGGCTTCTTTTCATGAAAAAAACTCCTTTATTGCTTGCGATTGCTGTTTTAGTGATGACGTCAAATGTTTGGGCGGGTAAAGATGATCATGTGATTATTCAAGAAGCTGCCAAAAACAAGATCACCATTGGACAAGCAATACATGCCAATGATGAAACAGCTGTCACCTTGACGGGGACAATTGTTCGTCAAATAAAACATGAACATTATGAGCTAAAAGACAGCACAGGAACTATCGGGATCGAAGTGGATGACGATCTTATCGATTTAAAAAAGTTAAAACCGGGTACCAAAGTTAAAGTTGTGGGGGAAGTCGATACTCACCGCTATAAACCCACTGATATAGAAGTTGTTAAAATTGAGATTATTCAATAATTGCTTTTAACCAACATCTAGGCGCACAGCGCCTAGATGTTTGATCCAACTTTAATTTTTAAATGACTGATCAATAAATAAATACATAAGATACCAATTCCTGCACAAAAGCCTAAAACACCAACCATTAAACCGAAATGATCAGATAAAAAGCCTGCGCTAATGATCGGCACAATGGTACCAAAATAGGCAATAAACAAATAAGTGGAAACCACAGCTGCCCGATTTTCAACATTGGTCATGTGGTGAATCAATGCAAAAGCACTCAGTAACGTTAAACCATGCCCCATTCCAACCAAAACCACACTCAAAAAGAATAAGAAACTCCAATGCATGGTCATACAGATCGATAAAATAATATAGCTGGAAATCAATAAGACTAAGCCAGTATTCAATGCTTTATGCATATCAAAAGACTTTGCGATAAATTGGACGATCGCAGAAACCATTAAGATACTGGCAATGGTTGCACCACTGACCAATGGTCCATGCCAAGGAATCACATCTCGAATAAAAGAGGGTGCCAATGAGGCAAATAAACTAAATGAGCCAAAAGCACAGAATGCGGTAAAACTGGCGATATAAAACAGTTTTTTAAATTGAGCTTCTGGCAGTTGTAAGTGGGGTGCAATAGAAAATGGCTGCCTTTCAAACCTCATGGTTTTAATCGTAAATAAACTCAGCAAACTGATGATTGCTGCAACAATTACGGGTAAATAAGGTGTGACAAGTGGGCGATCAGAAAATTGTGCGATTGCACCACCAATAAACGGGCCCAGTCCAAAGCCAATCACGGTAATAATTGAACTTAACTGTGCTGCATTCTGTTTATGTGAGTCAGGAATGGTATAAATTAAACCTAACATTGCGGAGGTGCTGATTAATCCAGAGGCAATACCAATGATAAAGCGGCCAAATCCAAGCAAATAGGTGGTTGATGCAAACACCGACAGTGTTAGGCCAATTACAGCAAACAATAGCCCGATTTGTAAGGTACGAATAAAACCAAAACTATTACTGCTACGTCCTAAAAATAATAATGTGGTTAAGCAACCAAACATATAGGCCACGAAAATATAGGTGATCTGGCTTGGGAGTAATTGCCAAAGTTGTTGATAAATTGGATATAAGGGGCTAGCAAGCGCCGTACCAATCGTACCAATACATAAGGCTAGGCTGATCATTAAAAATGAACGCCATGATTGTTGATTCATAAATATAGGACTTAAAATGCAAATGTTTTGCAGATAAAAATGCCAAACCTGTTCAATACAAAGTTCGGCATGGAAGGAATTGAGTATGGAAAGATTAAAACTTAATCAGTAAAGGGTCAATGGAAACTTGAACATTCAAGCATAGATGACTGTGAATTGAGTTATGAATAGCGTTTTAGCAGCTTTAAAAATTCTTGTAATTCAGCTTCATCCACGGCTTGAGCGTCTTTAATCACATGCTCAGTTAAATGCTGCTCAATCAATTCATTCATTAAGCCATTCACGGCACCTTTAATTGCCGCAACTTGCTGTAAAACGCTGATACATGAGCTGCTCTGATCAGCCAAAGCTTCTTCAATCGCATGAATTTGTCCTTTTAGTCGTTTCACACGATTGAGGACTTTTTTATCTTGATGTAAATGACTCATAAATTAATCCGCTATTTAATATACTCCCTTATAGTATATTTTAAATTGAAATTATATACTCATGGGGAGTATATAGGATCACGCCTCATGCAATTCAAGACCATTCAGCGAAAGCATAGCCATCAATTTGATCAAGGTAATCCTTTAGCACAAAAAAAAATCTTATGGGCGACCATTTTGACTGGATTGATGATGATTTTTGAGATTGCGGGAGGCTGGATTTTTAATTCCATGGCCTTACTCGCAGATGGTTGGCATATGAGTTCGCATATGTTGGCATTAGGTTTGGCTTATGCTGCTTATCGAGCTGCTCGTTATTATGCGCAGGATTCTCGTTTTAGTTTTGGTACATGGAAAATTGAAATTCTTGCTGGCTATAGCAGTGCAATTCTATTGATGGTGGTGGCCTTATTTATGGCCTTCCAGTCGCTAGTGCGTTTATTCCATCCTGTGCAGATTCATTATAATGAAGCGATTTTGATTGCTATTTTAGGTTTACTGGTCAATTTGGTTTGTGCATGGCTATTACACGATCATGCTGACCATCACCATCACCATCACCATCATTCACATAGACATAATGACCATCATGGACATGATTTAAATCAAAAAGCTGCGTTTTTACATGTGGTTGCAGATGCACTGACCTCTGTCTTGGCGATTATTGCTCTTTTTGCTGCAAAGTATTTGGGTTGGGACTTTTTGGATGCTGTATTGGGTATTGTTGGGGCAATTTTAGTCGGACGTTGGTCATATGGTTTAATCAAAGAAACGGCGCAAACATTATTAGATGCGGAAATGGATCATCCTGTAGTCGATGAAGTACGTGAAGTGATTGAGCATCTAAATGTTGAAGCAAAAATAACCGATATTCATGTGTGGAAAGTCGCCAAAGCCAAATTTTCAGTGATTTTAGCGCTTGAATCCAATGATAAAAGTTTAAATGCTGATCAGGTACGCCACGCTTTATCTATTCATCAACAATTGGTGCATATTTCTGTTGAAATCAACAAAACCGCGATGTTTAGTTGGGTTTCACGTGAAACCTGAGCAAGAATAAAGTACAGCTTTTTTAACAGTTCAAGGTACTGTGATTGGTAGAGAACCATTGCAAACAGAGATAAGGATCAATCACAGTTTTTAAACAAGTCAGCTGATGAATTATGCTTTAATGCATCTCAATATTTATTTTGATTTTATCGATTTATGTTAAAGCAATTTATCGCATTGAGCTTAAGTCTGGCTTTTTGTACAGCTGGTTTTGCCAGTGTTGAGACTGTGAAAGCAAAATTAGCACAGCAGTATCCCAATGTAAAAATTAATAACCTGCAAACAACAGAAATGCAGGGTTTATATAGTGGGACCTTGGATAATCAAATTGTTTATGTCAATGAGGATGCTCAGCATTTATTTATTGGTTCAATGATTCGTTTGAAAGATCAGCATAATTTAACCAAAGATTTAGCAGTTAAAGAAAATACGATAGATTTTAAAGCATTACCTTTGAATGATGCTGTAAAAACAGTCAGGGGGAATGGTAAGCGTCAGCTTGCAATCTTTTCTGACCCAAATTGCCCATATTGCAAGACGCTTGAAGGGAATTTAGCCAAGCTCAATGATGTGACAATTTATACATTTATCTATTCCATCAAAGCACAATCGATTTTGCCATCTAAGCAAGTATGGTGTTCTGCAAATAAAGAATATGCATGGAAAAATTTGATTCAAAATGGGATTAAACCAACTGCACCAGCAAATTGTGCAACGCCAATCGAGCGTAATTTGGAATTAGGTAAAAAATTAGGTTTGCATGGAACACCTGCAATTATTTTCTCAAATGGTTATAAGGTGATGGGTGCCTACCCTGCCGAAGAAATTGAGAAAATATGGAAAAATTTTGGATTATAAACAGCGCTTAGAAACTGATAGCGTAAAAAAGCACCCATCGAGGGTGCTTTTTATATTGAGGAGAAAATTTAAGTACGTTTGGCAATCATGTTATAGATAAAGAGTACCACTATTGCACCAATGACTGAGGCAATAAATCCAGCTGATGCACCTTTTGGATATAGGCCGAGTAATTGACCTCCATAGGTTGCAACCAATGAACCTACAATACCGAGTGCTGTTGTTACAATGAAGCCAGCTTTATCATCACCTGGGTGAATTGCACGTGCAATCAAACCTGCAATAAAACCAATCACAATTGCACTAATCAGTGACATCATAATCTTTCTCCTTTTTCTTTATTTTGTCGTGAGTTACTGCATCGAATTAGTTTAATAATCAAATATTCTCTAGTGAAGTAAAAGCGCTTATTTGCTACAAGTTGTTGCATTTTTGTTCACTACAACAGCTAAAAAAATAAAAAAAGCGACCGAAGTCGCTTAACTCATTTTAGTTAAAATGATGTGATGAGGTCTCAATTAAAGACCAATTTCTCCAATAAATGGAATGTGACGATATTTTTGATCATAGTCTAAGCCATAGCCCACAATGAATTTATCTTCAACTTCAAAGCCAAGAAATTTCACATCTAAGTCGATTTCACGGCGAGACGGTTTGCTGACTAAAGTACACAGCTCGATCGAGTTGGGATGACGTGTACTTAAAATTTCCAATACTTTGCTTAAGGTATTGCCAGAGTCAATAATATCTTCCACGACTAAGATATCCTTACCGCGAATTTCGCCGTCTAAATCTTTGAGGATTCTGACATCACGAGAAGATGTTGTACTGCCACCATAGCTTGAAACGGTCATAAAATCGAGTTCATGAGTCTTACTGATTGCACGACATAAATCAGCCATAAAAATCACTGAACCACGCAATAAACCAATTAAGACAAGTTCTTTATCGCTATTGGCATAATGCGCATCAATTTTTTTACCAAGTTCCTGAACTTTTGCATGAATTTCTTCAGCAGAAATCATCACTTTCATTTCAATAGTCATGGGAAATACCTAAAAAACTAAACATCAAATTCTAAAATTAAAAAAGGTGTTGACTAGCAACACCCTAAAAGATGACATAATTTTAAAACATATCAGATCAAGATGCATCTTTTTTGACATTTGAAAATGTAAATGCCCTAATTTAAGCCGAAATGATCAATGTGCATCACGTTTTAAAACGAATGCACAGATCACAAAAACTGTACCAATCAAAATCAGTTTTTTCTTTGATTTACGCGGTTTTTGTTTGGTTTTGCTCATAGGCTTTTTGTCCATAAATATAGGTGGCTTGAATATTGCGATCATCCCCCATGGTAAATAAGGCAAATAATGCATCGTCTATGTTTTTAGCACGTTCCTGACGCAGTTGTTGTAGCGCCGTTGCTTTTAAATCTAGCACAACAAAATCGGCTTCTTTACCGATATTGAAATTGCCCAATTGCGCATCCAAATGTAACGCTTTCGCTCCACCAAGCGTTGCATGATAAAGTGATTCCATCGCCGAAAGTTTATCACCTTGGAGTTGTTGCACTTTGTAGGCTTCATTGAGGGTTTGTAATTGGCAAAAGGCTGTTCCTGCACCAATATCTGTTCCTAAGCCGACTTTGACCTGTTTTTCCCAGGATTTTTTTAATGGGAATAAACCACTTCCCAAAAATAAGTTTGATGTCGGGCAAAATGCAATCGCTGAATCAGTTGCATGCATGCAATCCCACTCATGCTCTTCTAAATGAACACAATGTGCGAAAACAGAACGTTCTCCTGTTAAACCATAGTGGTGATAGACATCCAGATAACCTTTCTGCTCTGGGAATAAGTCTTTGACCCATGCAATTTCATTTTTATTTTCACTGAGATGGGTATGTACATATACCGTTGGATACTCGGCTTTTAACTGCCCTGCTTTTGCTAATTGCTCAGGTGTAGAGGTTGGAGCAAAACGCGGAGTAATGGCATATAGGTTACGACCTTTACCATGCCATTTTTCAATCAGTGCTTTAGAGTCAAGATATGCGCTTTCAGCAGTGTCTGTCAGTGCTTCAGGTGCATGACGGTCCATCATGACTTTACCTGCGATTAAACGCATCTGATGCTGTTCTGCCGCTTCAAATAAGGCATCGACTGATTGGGGATGTACCGTACAAAAAACCAGTGCTGTCGTGGTGCCATTTTTAAGTAATTCTTGGACAAAAAACTGTGCGATTTTGTCGGCATAGGTTTTATCTGCAAACTGAATTTCTGTTGGAAAAGTATAGGTATTTAACCATTCTAAAAGTTGTTCACCATATGCACCCACCATTTCTGTTTGTGGAAAATGAATATGGCTGTCAATAAAACCAGGCACAATCAGTTGTTCTGGGTAGTGATCAATTTGAATATCATCTGTCAGGTGAGACTGTGCATCTTCCCAAGGGCCAAACCATGTGATTTTGCCTTGCTCTGTGACCAGTAAACCATCTTCGATATAACGAACTTGATCTAATATTTGAGCTGCTTGAGAAACGGTATTTTTAATATCAAGAAAACGCCCACGAACCGCTGTTTTCTGTACAACACAAGACATGTAGAACCTGCAATTTATCCTTTTTTCGATTGATTGTACCTGAAATTTGTATCAGGTGCTGTATGCAGTTTTGCGTGAAAGCATTCTAAAAAATTGAATAACGTTATTTTTTATTGTTTTAGCGCAGGGAAATTTTTATCGAAATATAACTAAAATTAGTGGCTGAAGGCATATTCTATATTGTGAGTTTATCTTGATAGCAACAATCGCTACAGTCTTGGAAAATGGTGATATAAGACAACAATGGACAATACTAAACAGTTAAAACAGATCATCTATTCATGCCCTGAATTGATGCTTCGGTTACAGTATTTGCGAGATATTCATGCACATGCATACTTGAGTGCAGGTGTAATTCGTAACTTGGTATGGTCTATTTTACATCATCAGGATTATGGATTTGATCAGATTGAAATCGATGTGATTTTCTATGATTTAAATGATCAACAAGGCTTTAAAGAGCATCGTTTGACTGAATTGTTAAAGCAAAAATTTCCCAATAATGAATGGGATGTGGTCAATCAAGCCTATGTGCATTTGTGGTATAAAACAGATGATGCAAGCTCTATCTCTCAATACCAATCCTTATTCGATGCTTTATCCGTATGGGTTGAAACAGCAACCGCAATTGCAGTACGTTTACTTGAAAATGATGATATCGAAATTATTGCGCCGTTTGGGCTAAATGATTTATTTGAATTAAAATTGAGATGGAATAAACGTTTGGTCAGTTATCCAGTTTTTTTAGCACGGATTCAGGCTAAACAGTTTTTAACCAGATGGGAAAAGCTGGTTGTTGTGGATGATTAGGGGATCAGATTTAAATTAATCAAACCATAGTGAAGATCATACTCCAAGACAACAGATGGCTATTACAACAGATGATTATGCTGATGGATAAAGATCTCATTTCAATACTGTCCATACAATTTAAATCGTTGAGTATTGTTGATCATAAAAAAGCCTTCCAATTGGAAGGCTTTATCTAGTGTTTATAAGGTTGTTTCATGGTGCTTTTTGCTATGGCGAATAGAGAGCCAAGCGGTAATTGCCAAGACAATCACAATAAAACCTAACGAAATCCAAATCGGCATATGGAAGACATCCAGCATTAACATTTTAAAGCCAATGAAGACTAAGATGATGCCTAGGCCATAAGGCAAATAATGCATCTTAGACGCGGCACCCGACAACAAGAAGAACATTGCACGTAGACCTAAGATCGCCATTAAATTTGCAGTTAAGACAATAAATGGGTCACTGGTCACCGCAAAAATCGCTGGAATAGAATCGACCGCGAAGATCACATCGGAAGCTTCAACTAAAATTAAGACTAGGAATAACGGGGTTGCCCACAACACGCCATTTTGACGAACAAAGAATTGAGCACCTTCTAATTTTGGGGTGATTCGCATGTGTTTACGCAACCACTTTAGAATAGCCATATCTTCGATATTGGTTTCTTCTTCATCCTGTCCTTTAAGGAATTTGTAGCCTGTATAAACCAAGAAAGCACCAAAGAGATAAAGCACCCAAGAGAATTCTTGAACGAACCAGGCGCCAATAAAAATAAAGATGGTACGTAAAATAATTGCACCTAATACACCATAGAGCAGAATTTTACGTTGTAAGCCTTGTGGAATCGCAAATGCAGCAAAGATCATCAACCAGACAAAGACATTGTCAATCGCTAATGATTTTTCAAGTAGATAACCTGCAAAGTATTCCATGACTTTGCTATTGGCAATTGAAACACCCGCGGTTTGTTGTAGATACAGCCATAAACCACCACCAAATAACGCTGCAACACTGACCCATGCAATGCTCCAGTAGGCAGCAGTTTTAATTTTGACTTCTTGCCCTTCTTTTTGTTTAAAGCCTAAAAAGTCGATCAGTAGCATGACAATAACAATAGCGAAGAACGCTAGATACAGCCATGGATTGCCAATAGTTTCCATAAAACTCTCCGAATCTGGCAATCAGGCATAAAAAAACCTTGACCTGTTGCCAGATGATTAAACATCTGTGTCAACATGATCAAGGTCTTGCCTACATTTGAGTTATGTACATCAATCTCAAATGCTCAGATACCGGCTTTTTTCAAAGCGTAATGACGATATTCTGATAAAGGAGGCTACTCCCCTTGTTCAATATACTGTGTAAGAAATCTTTCATTTCTTAATATCTAGTGAGAATCGCATATTTATTAAAAATGTGCAAATTTTGAATGTATTTTTATGTAGTTTATTTTATGTACAAAATTCAGCGCTGGTTTTTAGCGCAACAAAAGCTTGATTGAGCGTTGAATTATGATGCTGAATAATACGGTCCGCATTGAGAACCTTTGAATCTCTTGTGCTGTGCGCATCTGAAATTAATGTCACTTTATAATTTAAGTCTTTTGCTGCACGGCTTGTGCTATCGATACAAAATTCAGTTTTTAAACCACAGATGATCACTTCTTCAACATTTAAAGATTCTAATTGTTGTGCTAAATCTGTTTGGAAAAAGCAATTTGGCCGTGTTTTTTCTAAGATGTAATCTGTATTAGGATCAATATTTAATTCAGCAATGAGTTGAGTCATTGGACTATTTGGTTCGAGTCCTGTGCCAGCTAAACCAACATGACGTATCGCAAAAATCGGAATGTGTTTAACACGCGCATATTCAATGAGCTGATTGACGTTTTTCAACAATTGATCAGCTTGAAATGGAGGATGCTGTGCATGAAATAGGCCATTTTGTAGATCAATAACGAGTAAGGCTTGTTTATTGTGATACTCAGACATGAGTTTCTCCGTAAATATTGACCAAATCACGGAGCAAAAAATAACCCCGCTCATTGGCAGGGTTGGTTTCTACATTTTATTTTAATGTATACGTCCACACTGCCGATGCAGTGTGGTGGTTAATAATTTAAATAAAATGATTGGTTGCATTGCAGTTATTGCCTATATCGGACTTTACGTCCGCACTGGGTTAATTGTGTCGACGGCGCAGTTCAGCTTGTGCCCACGCAATTGACTGCTTTATGTCTTGTCGTAGTGCTGTGATCTCAGATTGGGTCAAGACTCGAGGCTTTTCTGAAGTATTCGGTTTTTCCTTGGGTGAGGTGGTCAATGCCATCGAATTGCTCCTTAATACTTACATACACCTTTACTGTTCGCACGATGTCTTTTTTGACCTTAAAGCCAAGTTAACTTTTATCAAATTAAAGTTTTTAACTCAGCATGTCACTTTAAAACTTGTAAAAAGATATTTAGGGTCTGTTGGCATTTCATAAATGGCTTGCGTTGTAGGTTAAAATTGAGCAGGCAAGGCATTAAACGAAGAGAATAGTGGGTCTATTTTCGAGTTTCATAACGAAGGCTGAGATAATTTTAACCACAACCCTGAGCAAGAACAAAGCACTGCTTTGTTTGCAGCGCAAGGCGCAGCGGGGGACTAGTGTGTTTTTTGCCGCTACGTTGTTACCTTGCGAAACGATGTTTCTCATTATTTAGAATGACTAAATTTCGTATTTCGCGCCTAGTATCGCCTAAAAAACACACGTAGTCGCAAACGTAGACGAATTGTCAACAGACCCTATTTTTTTGAATAAAATCTTTACGTTGTACAAGCACTAAAGCTAATAGTGTCCCAAGAACAGCGATTATACCGCCAACGATGCCAATATGGTTGAGCCCATAACTGGTGGTTACTAGCCCGCCAAGCAAAGCACCACCACCAATACCTACATTGTAAAGTCCTGAATAAATTGCCATCGCGACATCAGTGGCATCAGAAGCTAAAGCTAAGGTTTTGGCTTGTTGAGCTAAGCTAAAGCAAATAATCGCCATACCCCAAAATAAACTCAGTAGACTAAAGCTGGTAAAATCAGTGCTCAGTGAAGTCAGCAATAACATCGAAACAGCCAGTACAGCACTACTTAAGGGTATTGGGAGTTTGGGATATTTTTTGGCAAATTTACCAAATAAATAAGAGCCAAAGAAACCCGCTGCGCCATAGATTAATAATAAGGTTGTGGTCTGTGTCGAGCTAAAATGTGCAACATTCAGAGCAAAAGGTTCGATATAACTGTATGCGGTAAATTGCGCGGTAATCACAATAATGGTCAGAGCAAAAACAATCATTAGGCTTGGGCGTTTTAAAAATACCTTTAAACTACTCAGAGAACCTGAATTGACGCTTGGTAAGCGTGGCAATGTTTTGGCTAAGATGACGCAAACTATAGCCGCACCAATTGCAATCAAAGCGAAAGTATTACGCCAACCATAAGATTCACCAATCATTCGTCCAAATGGAATACCTAAAACCATCGCCAATGCTGTACCTGTGGCCAATAACCCCAAAGCTTGAAATTCCTTACCTTTGGGTGCGACTCGTACTGCCAGTGATGCAGTGATTGACCAAAATAAAGCATGAGAAAATGCGATACCAATTCGACTGATCAGGAGTACATCGAAACTCCATGCAAAATAAGATAATGCATGACTGGCCACAAAGACCATAAACAAGATGATCAGTAAAAACCGTCGTTCAATATTTTTGGTCAATAACATGATCGGCAATGAAATGGGTGCAACGACCCATGCATATAGAGTAATCATGATACCAACATCAGTTGCAGGCATCGCAAAGCTTTTTCCAATGTCACTCAGTAAAGCAACAGGAACGAATTCTGTGGTATTGAAAATAAATGCTGCAAAAGCAAGGCTAATCACACTGATCCATTGCTGGGATTCACTGGGGGCAGATTGTGGTGCTGGAGTTTGGGGAGATAAGGCAGACATGGTCAATATTAAAAGAGGTTAGCGCTAAATTTTAGGCTGAATTGTGGATAAAGTTAAGCTAAGTTTGTTGTATAAAAAATAGAACTGTCAGACAAAATTTAACAATAATTCAAATATAGTTATGGCATTTTGAATAGGCCTATAAATTTAAACGTATATAAGAGTAAATAAAATGTTAGAAATCAGACATAAAGATGATGGTAAAAAAGGTGAATTTTATATTGGTGAAGAAGGTCACCATTTGGCTGAAATGGCGTACACATGGGCGGGTGAAAATATGTTGATTATTGACCATACAGTTGTAGAAGATGAATTGCGTGGTCAAAGTGTAGGTCGAAAATTATTAGATCAAGTTGTAGAGATGGCTCGCTCAAAGAATGTGAAAATTATTCCACTCTGCCCTTTTTCAAAATCAGTGTTTGATAAAGATCAATCGATTCATGATGTTTTGAAATCTTAAGGTTGCTTTGCTACAGTGGAATTGTGTTATAGAACATCCATGAGAAAGAATATATGCAATTCCAACATGTAGATAATCAACAAAAAGGTGAATTTTACTTCGATAATGAGCAAGGTAAGCGAATTGCTGAGATCAGTTATTTATGGCATGGTGAGCATCAGATCATTGCGAACCATACTTGGGTAGATGACTCCTTACGTGGTCAAGGAATTGCGCGTCAGTTGTTAGATACTTTGGTTGAATTTGCGCGTGAAAAGCAGCTTAAAATTGTACCAACTTGTTCCTATGTCGAAGTCATGTTTAGACGGGATAAAAGTTTTGTTGATGTGAAAGCTTAGCTTTATTGTGTGCCCAATGCTCATTGGGTCATTCAGATTCGGTTAGAAGATTAAACATGTTTAAAAAAATGATAATCACTGTATTGTTATTGAGCAGTTCATCGTTCAGTTTAGCAATGAGTTGTTTTGAATTAAATATACACACCTATAAAAAAGAGCAAGAAATACAGCCACGTTGGGAGTTGTTAGGCAAATCTAAACATCGTATTTATTTTTATTCAGCACCCAAAAACATCTGTAAGATGAATGATACTTTTGTGCTTCAAAATGATAATGTCACGGCTTATTCAATCTATAAAGACAGAAAAAAACAAGACTGGGTTTATGTGATATTTAATGATCCAAATCAAAATATAGAAGATGATCTAGTCGAAGGCTGGGTCAAGCTTAAGGATTTTAAATTTATTGAAAAGACACCTACAGTAAATCAATAAAAAACCCACAAAAATTTGTGGGTTTTTTACACTTTATTTTGGCTTATTTTGCTTTTAATGCTGCAATCAATTTTTGATGTAATCCACCAAAACCACCATTGGACATAATCACCACAGCATCGCCCTCACCTGCTTGTGTAACAACGGTACTGATAATGTCATCCAGTGTACGAGCCACAACGGCTTTATTGCTTGCAGCGTCAATGACCGGCTGTAAATCCCAGTCCAGACCTTCAGGTTGATACCACATCACTTCATCTGCAAGACGTGCAGAATGTGCCAAGCCATCTTTATGACTGCCCATACGCATGGTGTTTGAACGAGGTTCAATAATCGCCCAAAGCTTACGCTCACCTAAACGTTTACGTGCACCTTCAAGCGTGGTATCAATCGCAGTTGGGTGGTGGGCAAAGTCATCATATATCTCAATACCATTTACGGTATCAAGTAATTCCATTCGGCGTTTCACCCCACCAAAATTCGATAAGGCTTCACATGCTGTTTCAATTGAAACACCGACATGTTCAGCTGCTGCAATGGTTGCTAAAGCATTGGCAACACTGTGTTGTCCTGTCATATTCCATTTCACTTCACCCTTTACTACGCCGTGTTGAAGCACTTTAAAATGTGAACCATCCGTAGAAAGCTGTTCAGCATAAACTTCAGCATTGTTATTGGCGTCAAGTGAAGTCCTTACGACAGGTGTCCAACAACCCATTTGCAACACTTCATCAATATTGGTTTCAGTGATTGGGGCAATGATACGACCTTCACTTGGAATAGTACGAACCAAATGATGGAACTGTTTTTGAATCGCTGCTAGATCATCAAAAATATCGGCATGGTCAAATTCAAGATTATTTAAAATCGCAGTTTTTGGATGGTAATGTACGAACTTAGAGCGTTTATCAAAAAAAGCAGAGTCATATTCATCTGCTTCTACACAGAAATATTTTCCACCACCTAAACGTGCGCTTTCACTAAAGCCTAAAGGTACACCACCAATTAAAAAGCCAGGATTTAAACCTGCTTGATCCAGTACCCAAGCCAGCATTGTTGTTGTGGTAGTTTTACCATGGGTACCGGCAACACCAAGTACATGTTTGCCTTGTAAAACATGGTCAGCAAGGAATTGTGGACCTGAAATATATGCTAAACCTTCATTGAGCATATATTCCACTGCATCTATACCACGCTTCATTGCATTGCCTACAATGACAAGATCTGGATGTGGCTGTAAATGGCTACGGTCATAGCCTTGCATTAAGGTAATGCCAGCATTTTCGAGTTGGGTCGACATCGGTGGATAAACATTCGCATCTGAACCGGTGACCTTATGTCCTAAATCACGCGCCAATAGCGCCAATGAACCCATAAAGGTGCCGCAAATACCCAAAATATGCAGATGCATTCGTGTTAACTCCAGTGCTTTTATAGACACATCACTTTGTTGTTGTGGTGTAGCCGTTTCATTTGATTTGAAAGCAACGATAGCAAGGGTTAAGGCGAAAAGATAGTTTTTCTTGTTACGATTTTAAAGGTGGGTTTTTATTGAAAATAATGAACTCTCACTTGGTATTTTTATTCTTCTATCAATGCTAATATCGATTGAACACTCTGAATTATCTATTAAAAATGGATATACATGATTTTATCTTTCTGCTGATTAAAAATATCGCTTATTTTATTTTTTTGATTATTGTTTCTGCTTTGATAGCAGGCATTGCAAAAATAATATCCATACCCTTAATGGTCGCAGCTGTAATTTTAATCTTCTTCCAATATTTTGCGTTCATTTGGATGGGATACCTCAATACAAAAGACTCAAAAGATCACAACTTAAAAAATGGATTAATTTTTCATCTCATTTGGGTTGCTTTAATTGGTCTATTAAGCTCATTTTATGATGATCAATCGCTATTGAAACAAGTATTCGATACTGTATTGTTGCTTGGTACTTTGGAAATAGGCTCGCTCATTTATTATTTCAAAAAACGTAAAAAAATTGCCTTAGCGCTTTAATGTTCAGACATTGAATGTTCAAAAATATATCTTGATAATTTAATTGGTATCAATATGGCTTTATCTCTCCCCCTTTTATTACTAATTATCTCCAACTGCTTTATGACCTTGGCTTGGTATGGGCATTTAAAATTCTTACATGATGCACCTCTGTGGCAAGCGATCTTGTTTGGTTGGATCATTGCCTTACTTGAATATAGCTTTATGATTCCCGCAACACGTCTATTGGCGCAACATGGTTGGTCGTTGGGGCAAATGAAAATCACCCAAGAAGTGGTCACACTGTTGGTGTTTGTTCCATTTATGATTTTCTTGTTTAAACAACCATTTAAATTAGATTATTTATGGGCGGGTTTATGTTTGATGGGCTGCGTGTTTTTTGTGTTTAGAAGCCAGTAGATGAGCTGTGATGATGTGAATTAAAACGGATTTCACTCAGACAGCATATTCATCTCATGTCCCAATCTTTAGCAATTTTCCTGCTGCTTATGAGTTCGAGATCATATTTATTCTCAAATCAAACGGCTTTTAGGTTGTTCCCTTAAAAAAAATTGACTTCCTACGTCTGTTAAATTTTCGTGAGATGAAAAATCAGTCTATAATAGCGAGCTTCTTGATATTCATTTAAACACTGATCACCAGTATTTAAACTTCCTTACATTCGTTTATGGAATATATGCAATGAATGCGGCCGCTGTACAAGACGCTCCTCTCGTTGGAATTATTATGGGTTCTCAATCAGACTGGGCAACTCTCGAAAACACTGCCAATATGCTGAAACAGCTTGGTGTTCCTTTTGAAGCCGAAGTAGTTTCTGCGCATCGTACGCCAGACCGCTTATTTGAATATGCTGAAACAGCACGTGAACGTGGTATTCAGGTGATTATTGCTGGTGCTGGTGGTGCAGCACATTTACCAGGAATGTGCGCAGCAAAAACAGATTTGCCTGTATTGGGTGTTCCTGTGAAATCTTCAATTTTAAATGGCGTTGATTCTTTGTTGTCTATTGTACAAATGCCTGCAGGTATTGCAGTTGGCACTTTGGCAATTGGCCCTGCGGGTGCAACCAATGCAGCAATCATGGCTGCTCAAATTTTAGGTTTAACTCGCCCTGAAATTGCAAAAAATGTTGCAGATTTCCGTGCCGCTCAAACCGATAAAGTGGCAAGTAAAAATATTCCGGGTCAAGCTTAAAAACGGGACACAGGTTATGAATAAAACCATCGGTATCTTTGGTGGTGGTCAACTCGGCCGTATGATGGCGCAAGCTGCGCTCCCATTAAATATCCAATGCACATTTTTTGAAGCTGATGCTGATTGTCCATCTGCAATATTGGGACAAGTTTTTAGCACCAAAGCTGAAAATGGGTTACAAGATTTTATTGCCAGTGCAGATGTTTTTAGTCTGGAATTTGAAAATACGCCATTGATTGATGTTGATGTATTAACCAAGCAAAAAGATCTGTATCCGCCACGCCAAGCTTTAGCTATCGCACAACATCGCCTTTCTGAAAAAGCTTTATTTGATGAGCTGGAAATTCCTGTTGCGCCGTATAAAGCAGTCGATTCATTGGAGATGCTTAAGCTTGCAGTGAGTGAATTAGGCTTACCAATCGTACTTAAAACTGCGACAGGTGGTTATGATGGTAAAGGTCAATTTGTACTGCGTTCAGTCGATCAAATTGATCAGGCATGGGCTGAGTTGGGGCCAGCAGGATCATTAATCGCTGAAAGTTTTGTGATTTTTTCTCGTGAAGTATCAATTATTGCGGTGCGTGGTATTGATGGTGATGTAAAAACTTGGCCTTTGGCTGAAAATCATCATCACAATGGTATTCTTTCGCATTCAATAGTTCCTGCTCCAAACAGTGCTGATTTACAGCCCGTTGCGCAGGAATACATCACCCGTTTGTTAAACCATTTGAACTATGTTGGTGTGTTAACACTTGAATTGTTTGTGACTGAAAAAGGCTTATATGCCAATGAGATGGCACCACGTGTGCATAACTCTGGGCATTGGTCAATTGAAGGCGCAGTATGTTCGCAATTTGAAAATCACATTCGCGCAGTGGCAGGTTTACCACTCGGTTCAACCGAAGTGGTTCGACCAACAGTGATGGTAAATATCATCGGGCAACACCCTAAATCCGAAGATGTTTTAGCGTTAAAAGGTGCACATTTACACCTTTACAATAAAACAGAACGTGAAGGTCGTAAAATTGGTCATATCACCCTGATGCCAAATGATGCTGCTGAATTAACGACTTTATGTCGTCAATTGGCGAAGATTTTACCGAATCCATTGTCATTAAGCGAAGATATGAACATTTAAGCTTGATTTTGTATGTAAAAAAAGCGGTCAAACTCTTGCCCGCTTTTTTCTACTCTGCTGTTCTGTATCATGACGCTCCCCCTATTTTATCGCTAAGCAATGACCCAAAAATGGATCATTTTCTGGGGCTATAAAAACAAGAATGATGATAAAAACAGCTTCAATAAACAGAAAAACAAGCATCTATTTTTAAATTCAAAGTTCAAATTTAAAGGGTTTAGAACATTTGAATTCAAAAGTATTAACAGCAAAACCCAAAAAGTTATCCACTTTGAATTTAAATTAACTTGAGGGTGTTTTTTGAATTTAAAACTTTAAATTTAAACTTTTGCTTGCTCGAAGTGAAAATAACGACTGTGGATAAGTTTTGACTCACCAATCCAAAATCCAAATTGTGGATAAAAATAAACACTTAAGCGAGTTTTGATGGGATTGAGTGGAATTTTAAATTTAAATCTAAGGTTGCTAAAATAATGATGTTTTTGAATTCAAATTTGTGTGAAAGTTTTGAATTTAAAAAATGATAAGTTTACTGGGGTGTGGATAACTATATTAAAATTCAAAACAGTGAACTGTGGGTTATGAATTTAAAATCGAAAAATGAATTCAAAATTTACGTTTTTACATCTGTCATTTTATTCACAGACTGCTATGGTATTCACATAATTTAAATTTAAAACCATTTTGTGGATATTATGCGTCATTTAACTTTGATTTGTGGATCTGTTTTGTTGGCAGCATCGCATGCCAATGCTGAATTAATCATTAACGGTCAGGCTGTATCTAGCTCACCAATCACAACAACACCGAATACAAGCTATACACCCAATTCTAATTTTCAAAGCTGTATTGCAAATTTACGTTCGCAAGCGATCAGTTCAGGTGTTAGTGGCACAACCTTTGATCGTTATACGCAAAATCTAACGCCTGATTATTCGGTCATCAGTAAACTGGATTATCAACCTGAGTTTTCAACACCGATTTGGGATTATCTTTCAGGTTTGGTCGATGAAGAGCGGGTAGAGAAAGGCCGTCAAATGCTGGCTCAGCATCGTGAAGTTTTAAACCGTGTCTCAGCAGCTTACGGCGTTCCAGCAGAAACGGTTGTTGCTGTTTGGGGCGTGGAAAGTAATTTTGGTGACATTTCAGGAAAATATCCTTTATTACAAGCGTTGGGAACTTTAAGTTGTGAAGGGCGTCGACAAGGTTATTTCCGAGGTGAATTCTTTGCCACAATGCGTATTTTACAACGAGGTGATTTACGCGAAGAACAGTTAAAAGGTTCATGGGCAGGGGCATTTGGTCATACTCAATTTATGCCTTCAACGTATGAAGAGTTGGCCGTAGATTTTGATGGTGATGGTCGACGTGACTTGGTTTCAAGTACTTCGGATGCTTTGGCATCAACAGCAAACTTTTTGAAAAAACGTGGCTGGCAAACGGGAATGCCGTGGGGCTTTGAAGTAAAAATCCCAACTGGTGCCTCTGTAGGTGGTGAAAGTCGTCGTAATAAAAAATCGTTGAGCACTTGGGTAAATCGTGGTTTTACTCGTGTTGACGGTACTCCAATCATTCAAGGCAATTTATCGGAAGGCGCTCAGGCTGGTTTAATGATGCCTGCGGGTGCAAATGGTCCAGTATTCTTGGTGTTTAAAAACTTTGATGCAATTTATTCGTACAATGCTGCGGAAAGTTATGCACTGGCAATTGCACATTTGTCTGATCGTTTACAAGGCAAGGGCGGTTTTCAAACCGCATGGCCAACTGACGATGCAGGAACATCTCGTACAGAACGCCGAGAAATTCAAAATTACTTATTGAAAAAAGGCTATGCGATTGGCGATGCAGATGGCTTGATTGGCGATAAAACGCGTCAGGCTATTCAGCAAGAGCAAGTGAAGTTAGGATTGAGTCCAACAGGTCGAGCAGGGCAACAGATTTTAAAAGCTTTTAGAAATGAAGCTGCAAAGAATATGATGCGTTAATCAAACAGTTTTGCATGATTTTTGCGAAAAACCTGATGAATAATCAGGTTTTTCTTTTATGATGTAATTTATAAATTTTAGAAAGTCATAACAATGAATAATGAACTTTTAATCAGAAGATTTAACAAAATCAAGCTTCCACAGGGACAGTCGAGTCAGTCTATTCATAAATTAATCAATTTATTGGCAAACTTTGAAAGAATTGGTTTTAGTTGCTCTGAACAGCTCTGCACTGAAATATTAAAATTGTCTGATACGCAATTTGATGAATTTTATAAAAATACTTTGGGTTGTATTAAAAAGATGTATGGGGCACATGTGAAATATAAACCCATGTATCCAAATTTTCCGCAACAAGTATATGAAATGTCGGAGTCAGAATTATATCAAAATGCATTTGCCCATTATCTTGGTGATTTTTTGGGAATACGCCTCTTACCTGAATATCAAATTGAGCCTAGAAAAGCATTAAACAAAAGGATTCTCAATGTATTGGATCTTGCGGATGGCACTGAATTAACCACATTATTTTTAAACCTGTTAAATACAAAAAAATCGTTAAATCAGCAGGATCATGCAGATCTTATCTACTTAATAAGAGATTTTGGATCTAAAGGGTTGCAATATTTGCCTGAAAAATTTCAACATAAAGAAGTACAGGCGATCGTCAGCGCTCAATATTTGAGTTTGCAATTATGGGCTGTGCAACAGTTACAGCTTCATGTACAGACTTCAACTGATGTCTTACGGATTTATGTTGCATTGTCAGATGGTGATGTCAGTTTAGCAGAACCTTGTAAATTGATTTCTTTGAAAAAGTCTCAACGACGAATATTACTAACTTTGTTGGAAAACTGCCTACATATTCAGGAAGATTTATTTCGTTATCCAGAACCGTGGAAACGTGTGATTGAGCGGATACATCCGTTTAGTTATCAAAAGCATTTTCCTAAAACCTGTATAGCATTTCAGCATATTCTTGAAAATAAAAAGCCTGAACGGTTCAGCCAAAAGATAGAAATTGCATTACAAAGCCATCAATTTGAAGATGTGGTGAAACTTTTAAAACAAAGACCAGGAGAGTTTGCGCGTAGGTTGCAGCACTGTTTAAAGCAATTTCCTGTACAACAGCAACAATTGCTTGATGCATTTAAAACAGTTATAGATGCAGTGCCGATCGCTTTGCTGTTTCAGATCAAGCACTATTTTCTGCAAAATCGAACTTTAAAATATCGAACCTTTTTCCCAAAAGGTCAGTCTGCCAAAGTATTTGCAATCAAAAATAATTTAGCGCCTTTGTCTGCAGTCATAACGACACAAATAACAACCCTATGTGAGCAAAGTATTATTCAGCGTTTCAGTAAACTCTCACCATTAGGTGCTTGCTATCTGGATGATCAGTTGAAAAATTATAGTGTACCTTTTGCGCAACGAGCAGCAAGTAAAGCATTGAAAACCATTGCAGCAGGGAGCCGTTTAGCTTTGGATATTGGCAATACTGTTCGGTTTTTTATTTATTGGAAAGATACTGACTCAGAAAGGGTGGATATAGACTTATCCGCATTGGTTTTTGATGCAGAACATACAGTAAAAGCAACTATTGCTTTTTATAATTTAAAAGAAAGTTTTGCAGTGCATAGCGGTGATATTACTTCAGCACCACAAGGTGCATCTGAATTTATTGATATTGATATTTCAAAGGCATTATCTCTGGGAATTCGCTATGTGATGATGAGTATCAATAGTTATACCCAGCAAAATTATTGTGATTTACCTATTTGTTTTGCTGGTTTTATGATGCGAGAGGATGCACAACAAGGTCAGATTTATGAACCAACCACGGTTCAGCATAAATTTGATGTGACTTCAAAAAGCAGTTTTACCATTCCACTGATCATTGACCTAGAAAAGCGTGAAGTGATTTGGACAGATTTGGCGATGACAGCTACGCCAAGTATCGATAACACCGTTTTTGGTCATTTATCCAGTATGTCGCTGATGCAGTATGCCATGACAGAAAAAACTTTCCCGAACCTCTATGATCTATTTGATTTACATATTCGAGCTAGAGGGCAACGTGTCACTGAACGAGTTCGTGCAGAACATATTTTTAGTGTAGATGAAGGAATTCGTCCTGTAGATATTGACAATATTTTAGCCAATTATTTATAGTGTTGCTGAGGGCTATTTCGTTGCTTCCTTCTACTCTGAAATTAGTGACAAAGCTTTCCCTCACCAAATGTTAAAAGGTCTGCATAAGCAGACCTTTTTTTATGTGGATTATTCAATTGTGAAAGGATCAATTTTGACTGCTTCTAGGACATCTAAAATGACGGCGGTAACATCCTGCGTATGATCACGATCATTAAAGATTTCATAGGCTGTAATGGTTACATCGGTATCGCTAGGTAACTGTTTTTGTTCTTCTTCAATTAAATGCTGAATCGGCAATAAGGTCTGTTTAATTTCAAGGTGTAAAACATCTTTAAACTCGACATTGTCGTCTTCTAGTTCAATGATTTGTTCGTTGAAATAAGGCAGCAGAATTGAATGGAGATAAGGTTGAAGTTCAGTAATATCAAAGATTTCAATATCACGAGTTTGCTCAATCGTGCTGATATGATCATTTACTTCTAAAATAATATGATAATAGCTCACAGTCATCTCCTCAATTTATTGCTTCAGGGATTCACAATAACATGATTTTGCATAAAACTGATTTAAATACATAAATAAATTATGGATTTAAAATTGATAATCATCGCTAAATTTTGCTTATTGTTGTCTTGAGTTTAGCATGGCTAAATCCGCTGTGGTTAATCTAAAATTTTTCAAATCTTGTTCTTTCATCATTGGGTACATGAGTGCTTTAGGATCATTATTGTGTGCTAAGCCCAAAGCATGCCCAAGTTCATGTGCAATCGTGACACGCAAGTCTGCATCCGAAGCAAATTCATAGATATTAATGGTTTTACCATCGAATACGCCTTTATCAAATTGGCGTGGTTGGAAACGGCTATTAAAGTGATCCACAGATTGATTGTATTGTTGATTGACAGCGTTGAGCTGTCCAACTTGACGGTTTAATTCATAGACTTTTTGATTATAAATATCTAACTGTTGTTTGAGTGGTTCTGCTCGATGATCAGTTGATTTTTCTGCTGATCTAACTGCAATCTCGCTGAGGCATCTAAATTTTGATGGGATTGATTAAGGGTGTTGATCAACTGATTATACTGGTCAACTTTACTTTGATAATTGGTTTTTTGCAGATCCAATTCATCATTGGTACGATCTAATTCAGCGTGAAGTTGCTGAATTTTTTGTTTTTCACTTTGTGTATATTGTTGAGTATTTTGCAAAATACGCAACTCTTGGTTTCTGGCGCTAGATTCCGCTTGGCGTTCATCATAAATTAAGTTAATCGTCAGTTTGGCATGATCATCATAAACAAAGAGACTTTTCATGGTTCCTAAATGCCAAATATCGGTAGCTTGTTGTGCCAAATTTTGTACTTGCTGTTTACTGACATGAAAACGCGGATCTATTTCGCCAATACGATAACGTAAACGGGTATCTAAAGGATGCGTGATACGATCAATGGCAGAATTATGATTCAATTGCGGATACATCATGCGTTGTATCGCAAAATAAGCAGTAAAGGCAATTACACAGAGTAGAATCCAAAAACGCATGATTGATTTAAAAATAATTGTTGTAGTGGATAATTTATCTGAAAATATAACAATCGCAAATGCTTAAGCAAGTAAAGCTTGCGTGATCAATACAAATATTGATTTCAATTGATGATGTTTTTAGCAGTCAGCTTTAGGTGGAAAACAACAATATGAATGGCACGCTGATTTTAGGCTGGATTTCTCTAATCCTTGGTATCGCTTTTTTGATAAGGGCTTTCTACAGTCTATTTCTTATATTTCGATCACGTTTAGTGCTGGACTTAGCTTTAAATCAAAAAATTAAAAATTTTAAAATCAGCAAAAAGGGTGGTTATGCAATTTGGCAAGAGGGTCCATTATTTAAACTTGCACCTATGCTATTGATTCATCCACAAATCACCAACACAGATCTTCAGCAGATTGTGAAGCTATCACCAAGTATTGCAAGAGCAAGTAAAAATGGTTTTTCTCGTGCTTCAATGCTGATGTTTTATTGTGAGTTGGATGTTGGACACTATTGTTTAGAGGTACTCGACGGTTCGTCATTAAATCCTATCGAAGATAAAATTTCTCAGGCGATCACCGATCATTTATCCATTCAAAAACAGCCTGACAGGCTATACAATTTACAGATACGTGAAAGCCTGAGCAAAAAGCAAAGAATCATCATGATCATTTGCATATTTGCAGGATTATTTTTGTTGATGAAAGGATTATTTACCATCATAACGCTGAGTTTGGGCATCGCGATCGAAGGTTCATTCACATAATCAGTTGATTTAAACGTTAAACAGGACTTGGATATCAATAAATAAGAGAATAAAAGCAAAAACACTGAGTAATCGATTCATCCAAACAGATCTTTTTAAATAGTCAGGGCTGATATATAAAGCTTTGAATTGTAAAGGATGCAACATGATATAGCTGATTTTCTGTTTAAATACCGGAGTGACAGATTGTTGTTGTTGTTGTTGTTGCTTTAAAACCACTTGGCGCAGAATAAAAGCATTTAGCCACCAGAGTATAAATAGAATGAGTAAAATAATGCTGATACTCAATGTCAAACGAATCCAAACATTCTGTTCAAAATAGGCAATTTCAGTATAGAAATGGCTCATCAATACAATGCTGACCAGTAACATGGTGCGATAAAAAGTTTGCCGTGTAAATTCAAGGTGCAGAGGATGATTGAGCTTTTGTTTATCCGCTTTACTCACGATTTTCCCTGCAAAAAATGCAAAACCATGACATAGAATCTCTAAAAAGAGATATAAGCCAATGCTGATGGCAAGCGTTTTATACATGATTAATCATGTTCAAAAATAGGTCGATATAGTGATGGAGTCACTAAAATCATCAATAGAATTCCAGAACAAACAAAGGCCAGATCGTTAAAAATAGCTGCATAACTGGTCATGTAAATCCAGTGCATAAAGGGCATAAAATAAATCAGAAATATTGGGAAAAATGTATAGAGATAAGCTTTTCTTGCCCATTCTTTTTTTAAACATAAACCAAAAGTGATGATGAGGATGATTAAACCTGCAATCGACATCACTCCCAATTCCCAAGCTTGCGGGTCTTGGTAAAGTGTTTTATCCAGAAGTTCTAACTCGGGTTCAGTACTGTATATATCGATGACTGCTGCAATGATAGGCAATATAAATTGCGCTATGATCAAGCTGTAATACACAGTATTGGATACAGCAGGAGAGTTTTTCATCATTTGACTCATTATTATTGTGATAATTAAGATAAAAGATTTAGTGAAGATTGGCAATTGATCAATAAGAAAAACCACTCGATGACTGGAGTGATTTTTCGAGCTTTTTTATAGCACAATATCACTGACGAAATGTTGCACCACTTCGGTTAAATCTTTGGAAAGGTAGTGTTGTGTATAGGGCTGTTTAAAATGCGCATGGTAAGCCTGTTCCGAGTCGAAGCGTTCCCAAAGTAGTAAACGAGTTGGCTCTTGTTTGCATTGATGCAGTTGAAATAAGCTACATCCCGGTTCTTGTTGAAGAGTGAGCTTACATAATGCTTGTAAGGCTTCACGGGTTTCTAAGATTTTGTCTTTATCTTTAATTTTTAATTCTGCAGTGATGTAAAAACCTGAACTTAACATTGTCTACTCCTAACTCAAATCGTGAGTCAAAAATATTAACTGCTCGAGTTCACTCTAGCTCAAGCATTTTTTGTGCATATACTTCAATTTTATAGTCGACAATGCTTTGTTCTTGCTTGAGTCTTTGAATTTCTTGTTTTAATTGAACAGAATGGGCAATAAGAAGATCTTGTCTTTGTTTTAAGGTTTGCTCTCCTTGTAGTCGAAATTGGGCAAAATCTTGCATTTTTTCTAGAGGCATGCCTGTTGATTTTAAGCGTTTTACCCATTCAAGCCATTCCAGATCAAGTTTGGTATATACACGTCGCCCAGATTGATTACGATGGATATTTTTCAGCAAGCCTATTTGTTCATAATAACGCAGGGTATGGATAGAGAGTCCAGTTTTTTTAGAGATATCAGAGATAAACAAAAGTGACTCCATAGCTTTACGGATAAAAATAGATCATATAAAAAAACCGCCCAATCTCTTGAGCGGTTTTTTAAGATTAAAGTGACAAATTATTTTTTGTCATCTTTAACTTCAGTGAATTCAGCATCTACAACGCCATCATCAGCTTTTTGCTGTTGTTGGCCTGCATCACCACCGAATTGGTTAGGATCGAAGCCTTCAGCGCCGCCTTGACCTTGAGCTGCTTCATAAGCACGCTGAGTGATCGGCATAATGATGTTTTGTAAAGCTTCAGTTTTTGCTTTAATTGCATCAACATCATTTTCTTTTGCAGTCACTTCTAACTCAGAAACTGCTGCTTCAATTGCAGTTTTTTCATCAGCAGTGACTTGTTCGCCAAGATCTTTCACAGCTTTGTTTGCAGAAGCAACTAAAGCATCAGCTTCGTTACGTGCTTTTGCAAGCTCTTCAAACTTACGATCTTCTTCAGCATTTGCTTCAGCATCTTTGATCATTGCTTCGATTTCAGCATCAGACAAACCAGAGTTTGCTTTGATCTGGATAGATTGTTCTTTACCAGTGCTCTTGTCTTTTGCTGATACTTTTAAAATACCATCAGCATTGATGTCGAACGATACTTCAATTTGTGGCACACCACGTGGCGCAGGTGGAATGTCGCCTAATTGGAAGTTACCCAACAATTTGTTTTGTTGAGCCATTTTACGTTCACCTTGGTAAACTGAAATATCTACCGCTGGTTGGTTATCTGCTGCTGTAGAAAACACTTGAGATTTCTTCGCAGGAATCGTGGTGTTTTTCTCAATAATTGCAGTTAATACGCCACCCATGGTTTCGATACCAAGTGTTAATGGTGTTACGTCAAGTAAAAGTACGTCAGTTTTGTCACCAGACAATACCGCACCTTGAATTGCCGCACCAATCGCAACAGCTTCATCCGGGTTCACATCTTTACGAGGTTCTTTACCGAAGAACTCTTGTACTTTCTGTTGAACCATTGGCATACGTGATTGACCACCAACCAAGATCACGTCAGAGATGTCAGAAGTCGAAAGACCTGCATCTTTAAGTGCGATACGGCAAGGCTCAATTGTACGCGCAACTAAATCAGCAACTAAACCTTCTAGTTTGGCACGTGTTACATTCATCACTAAGTGTTTAGGACCAGTTGCATCCGCAGTGATGTATGGCAAGTTAATTTCAGTCGAATTAGATGAAGAAAGCTCAATTTTAGCTTTTTCAGCTGCTTCTTTTAAACGTTGTAATGCAAGTGGATCTTGTTTCAAGTTGAAGTTTTGCTCTTTCTTGAACTCTTCAACCAAATAGTCGATCAATGCATTATCAAAGTCTTCACCACCAAGGAATGTATCACCATTGGTTGACAATACTTCGATTTGTTGGTCGCCATCTAAGTCAGCGATTTCAATGATTGATACGTCAAATGTACCACCACCTAAGTCATATACAGCAACTTTACGGTCGCCTTCTTTTTTGTCCATACCGAACGCAAGTGCAGCAGCAGTTGGTTCGTTAATGATACGTTTAACTTCTAGACCAGCAATACGACCAGCATCTTTTGTTGCTTGACGTTGTGCATCATTGAAGTAAGCAGGAACTGTAATAACAGCTTCTGTTACTGTTTCACCTAAATAATCTTCCGCAGTTTTTTTCATTTTTTTCAAAATTTCTGCAGAGATCTGTTGCGGCGCAAGTTTTTTGTCGTTTACTTCAACCCAAGCATCACCATTATCAGCTTTGATGATTTTGAATGGTGCAATACCGATATCTTTTTGTACTGCTTGGTCTTGATACTTACGACCAATTAAACGCTTGATTGCGAATAATGTATTCTTAGGGTTAGTCACTGCTTGACGTTTAGCAGATTGACCCACAAGAATTTCGCCATCTTTATATGCAACGATAGAAGGTGTTGTACGGGTACCTTCAGCATTTTCAATCACTTTAACTTTATCGCCTTCAAGTACAGCAACACATGAATTCGTTGTACCTAAGTCAATACCAATAATTTTAGCCATAAATCAAATTCCTCTAAATTCTTTTGAATCCCTGGTTTCCTCTTTTTGCAAAGGGGAGTTAAAAGGGATTTTCTTGTTATCCGATATGAGAGCCATTCAAAAATTTTCAAGTCATGATTTGTGAAAATTCATGAAAATATTTTTAAAAAGCTCCTATTTATTACGCTTATTGACCAACCATCACCATTGCAGGGCGAAGTAGTCGACCATTTAAGGTGTAGCCTTTTTGCAAAACTGTGCCAATTTGGTTGGCTTGTGCATTTGGGGCGATCCCGACAGCTTGATGTAAGTCAGCGTTAAAACCATTGGTTGTGTCTGCTTCAACAACACCGAATTTTTCTAAAGTGGTGAGAAGTGATTTCAAAGTCAGTTTTACGCCTTCGAGTACAGGTGTTTCTTCATCACCACCTGCAAGAATTGCACGTTCAAGGTTGTCGACAGAATTTAATAATTCTTTGGCAAACTTTTCTAACACAATGTCTTTATGCTTTTCAGCATCACGTTGAATACGTTCTACACTTTTTTGTGCTTCATAAACTGCATTTGCAGTACGTGCTTTTTCGAGTTTTAAGCTCTCTTCAAGATGACTGATTTGAGCCTGTAAAGCTTCAACGGTAACTTCAACCTGTTCATTTTCAGCCTGAGTTTGCTGTTCGGCTTGCTCGTTTTGAATATCTTGGGCTTCTTGATTCTGCTCAGTTGCCATTGATTTACTCCGTTTAAATGGGTTCTTAAACATGTACAGTCCTTATCGGCAGCAGTTTTGCACTGTGTTCATTTTTGAACTGCCATGATCGTTTAATTCATTAATGAATAAGAAATGTGGGCGAGCCGCTAAAATTCAAGCAGTTTTAGACATTATTTAATGAAATTCAGTGAAAAAAGCGGATCTAAGAGAGAAATCTTAAAATTTAAAGATATTTTTGTTGGAATAATCATCAAATCAATGATTATTTTTTTAGATTAAAAATTTAAATTTATGAGGAATTGATGCGGTTATTGGTTAAAAATGATGAGTAAATTCAAAAATTAAAATTGAATGAATAGATCAAAATACTTAACTCACATGTAAAACCGATTAAACTTATTGAAAATAAGGCTTTGCGAAAAAGCAATAATTTAATTATCATGCTTCATAGATTCTATGGCTGTAGTTTCTTTTTTTAGTTTGAACAATGTTTTCATCGCTTATCCAATCTTCTTGGGTAAGCTTTTTTTTGTCTTGTAAAAACCATTAACAATGTAAGTAATGCGAAACTTTTATGGTAAAAGTATATCTTTTATTAGATAGACTTTTGCCTAATCGCATTCAATCCCATAAAAAAATCCAGCGAAATGAAACAAGTATAATGAAAAATAAAATCGGTCAATCTAAATCATTGATTTAATAAACTTTGCATAACTTATACGGCAATACCTTAAAAGTCTAACCAAGCTTCAACGAAGTTTGCAGAAAAAATAGCAATCATAGTCAGCACGACAACGCAGTCCTGTGTTGCCGTTTTTTGATAGAGTGATAAAGGAATTTATGATGAAAAAATCAGGTCTTATTTTTATGCTATTGGCTGGTGTTGCGGTCATGAGTACGGCGTGTACATCAAGTGAAACAACACAAGCACCTGAAACGACCCAATCAGCACCAATGAGTTCTGCAGATCAACAACAATCGGCACAAACTTCGACGGTAGATCCGACTCAACAAGGTACTGCTGTTGAGGGTGATGCGACGATTCAGCAATCACAACCTGCTCAAGCAACCAATGACCCAAGTTTAGTTGAACAACCTTCAGCTCAGTAAATTTTAAAATAAAAAATCAGGCAATTTATGGATGCCTCCATTGCCTGATTTTTTATCAATAACTTTTGAAGAGATGTTATTCACCCGCCAAAGAACATTCAAAATTGGTTCGATCTACAGTACAACGTGCCCGTTTAAGCACTGACATCATGGTCGGATCGTAAATACCTTGTCGGGTTAAATCCATACGTCCATCTCGTAACAGCTTTTGATATTTTTCAGTATCTACTTTACTTAAATTCAAACGATATTTAGCAGGAATGCCTTCTTCTAAACGTTTGACCATACTGAATTGACGCGGAAGTTGCTTGATAAACCAGGTTCTAGAATCATTGCCAAAAGTAGCTGGGAATTTTTGAGATCTAAACACCAGATCAGCAGTAACATTAAGCACTGGAAAATTGATCAATGCACCTTTAGAGCCAAGCCCTTTTTCCATTTCTAAAGGTTTAAATGCATAGGCTGGTGCTCCCACCATTGGTACTTCACCTGTATTAAACTTCTTAATAAAATTGGAAATATCGGATGGAACAGGAATTGCTCCGACACGTTCAACCATTGCAATCTGTGCTTTGTCATACGCCAATACCGCAAATTTTTTACCTTTACCTTTTTCAATGGTATTGATGGCTCGATCATTCACAAAGATATAGGCAGGGCCAATTTGACCGATTCCACCAATTTCTATTTCTTCATTGTCTATCTTGGTTTTTAAGCGTTTTACATTACGTTTATCCAAGACAAAGGTAATCGCTTTGAGCGCAATGGCATTGGTTGGAACACCACCCAACGCATCAATAGATCCTGCGAATTTATTGTATTGGCGTGCACGCATTGTGGTGATATAGGCAGCATCACATTTGCCATTTTTAAAATCTTTATCAGCAAGCTCTTCATTTTGGTAAGCAATGAGCTGGACATCGGTATTCCATGTTTTTGCAGCGAGTGCCCACTCTTCCATCATTTTATAGGATTCACCAGCTTTCCCTAATAAATCAAAAACACAGATTTCTTGTTTTGCTTGAGAGGTACTTGATATTCCTAATAATACGATTGTAGTAAGGGCAAGAAATTCCTTTTTCATGTTATATCCTTATACTTAAAACGCGTTTTATTTATACTAAATATAGTAATTTTATTTGAATAAAAATAGAGTTTTTACTCTATTTCCGATGAATAAACCATTGAATAGCTTACTTAATGTGATTTATTTATCTTAATAAAATATTATTGTGATGTTGTTATGGTTGTTGGTGTGGGTTTAGTGGCTTAATTAAAATCTTGTTAATTTTGATCGATCTAGAAAAATAAAATAGATTTCAAGTTTTGTTAATCAATAAAACATATAAGTAAATCTAAAAAACGTATTTTTAATAATATACAAAAAAACCGTACCATGAGGCTGATTCCCATCTCTTTTTATTTATTCTAGTCCATACATTGATCATGAAATTTCAGCAACTGATTTTGCTTTGCTCAGCTATAAGTTTATATAGCTATAGTGGTTTGGCAAATGCTCGCCCTATCGTCATTGGTTATCAAACCAACATAGAACCTGCAAAAGTTGCACAGGCTGATGGTGTGTATGACAAAGTGATTGGGGAAAAACTGGATTGGCGCTTATTTAATAGTGGTGCAGAGGTTTTAACTGCATTGGCTTCTGGTTCTGTAGATATCGCACTGATTGGTTCAAGTCCGTTAGGGGCAGCTGTTGCCAATAATTTGCCCATAGAGGTGTTTTTAATTTCTACCGATCTGAAAAGTGCGGAAGCCTTAGTGGTGAGAAATGGCTCAGGAATTAATAGTCCTCAGGACTTGATTGGGAAAAAGGTGGCCACGCCATTTGCTTCGACTTCCCATTACAGTTTATTGGGGGCTTTGCAGCATTGGAATATTAAAACCAATCAAATACGGTTGTTGAACCTAAAACCAGCTGAAATTAATGCAGCATGGCGCAGAGGCGATATAGATGCAGCTTTTGTCTGGTCACCTGCACTTGCCAATATTAAGAAAACCGGCAAGGTCATCACAGATGCAGGGCAGGTTGGGCAATGGGGATCTCCTACATTTGAAGTTTGGGTAGCACGTAAAGATTTTGCACAGAAGCATCCTGAAGTCTTAGCAAAGTTTTCAACAGTGACACTGAACTATTACCAATCTTATAACCAGAATAAAAGTCGTTGGACTGCCAACTCGGCTGAAGTGCAAAAAATTGCCAAAATTACCGGCGTAGATGCTCAAGATGTGCCAGCGCTTCTTGCTGGCGCCGCCTATCCAGATCGTCAGGCGCAATTAAGCACTCAATACCTTGGTGGGCGGACCACACAAAATATTGTCAACTCAGTGAACTTTTTAAAAGCACAAGGTCTGGTGAGAAAGGTTTCTCCAAATTATCAACAGTTTATTAACACGCGTTTTATTCAAACATCGAAATAGAGATCGGAAGTATTCATCATGGCTGTATTGACTGTAGAACATGTACAAGCACAGTATCCGGGTGCTGAACAACCAGTTTTGAAAGATGTGTCATTTCAACTGGGTTCTGAGCAACTGATGGTTGCATTAGGTGCTTCAGGCAGTGGTAAAACATCCTTATTAAATCTGATTGCTGGATTTACTCAACCACAAGCAGGCACTTTAAAACTGGATGGTGAAGCAATCGTTGCACCTAGCCGAGACCGTGGTGTGGTGTTCCAAGATGATGTTTTATTGCCTTGGCAAAATGTAGAAGACAATATTGCTTTTGGTTTAGAGCTTGCAGGGGTTGATAAAAAAACACGTCAAAACCGTGCACAAGCATTACTCAAATTGGTGAATTTAGAAGGCTTTGGTCAACGCCATATCTGGGAACTTTCAGGCGGGCAACGTCAACGGGTTGGTTTAGCGCGTGCTTTGGCTTCTGACCCTAAAATATTATTGATGGATGAACCTTTTGGTGCTTTGGATGCGTTTATTCGTGAACAAATGCAGTGCTTATTATTAGATGTTTGGAAGAGCACGTCCAAACCTACTTTCTTAATTACCCATGACATTGAAGAAGCTGTTTTTCTGGCTACAGATCTGATTATTCTTGCACCAAATCCTGGGCGAATTGTGGAAAAGCTGGAGTTGGATTTTGCTAAACGCTATGCCAATGGCGAGCCAGCACGAAGTATTAAATCAGATCCCAAGTTTATTGAAATGCGAGAGCATGTGTTGAGTTGTGTATTCATTCAAAATAATCAGGATCAATACCATGTTGCTCAGAGCGACCAAGCTCAAGTGGAAAAGGTGGAGTAATGACAGCACAATTAGACCCTAAATTGATCCCTCGTACAGTTGAATCTCAGACTGTGGAGGTGAAGGTTCCACGTGAAGTCAATATTACTTTGATCAGTAGTATCACGATCATTACTTTGATTGCAATTTGGTGGCTGGTCACCACTTTAGGCTGGATTGATGCTTTATTCTTACCATCACCAACCGCCGTGTTGCAGCGTTTCAATGATTTGTTCAGCAATGGCTATATGAGTATTAGCTTGTGGAGTCATATTGGCGCAAGTTTGGGTCGTATCGGCACGGCGTTGATTGCTGCGGTTATCACTGCGATTCCAGTGGGGATTGCGATTGGTCGCAATAAAATTGTGCGGGGTATTTTAGATCCCATCATTGAGTTTTATCGTCCGATTCCACCACTGGCGTATTTACCTTTGATTGTAATTTGGTGTGGTATTGGTGAATTGTCCAAGGTACTACTGATTTATCTGGCAATTTTTGCACCGATTGTTATCGCAACAGCAACCGGTGTCCGTTCAGTCGACCAAGCCAAAATTCGTGCTGCACAGTCTTTGGGTGCAAGCCCAATGCAAATTATTAAACATGTGGTTTTACCAAGTTCTTTACCGAGCATTTTAACCGGTATCCGTATTGGTCTTGGGGTGGGATGGTCGACTTTGGTGGCAGCAGAGTTGGTTGGTGCTTCTGAAGGTTTAGGCTTTATGGTGCAATCATCTTCACAGCTTTTGGCTACGGATGTTGTGATTGTCGGGATTTTAATTATCGCTGTGATTGCCTTTATTCTGGAAATTGGTTTACGTCGTTTGCAAAAGAAATTAGTCCCTTGGGATAAGCAATCTCAGTAAGTTATTTTTCGCTACATTTTTCGATAGCATATCGCCATATTTAGTTTTAACGTTTTAATGATGCATTGCCTTTAATACATCGTGAGATGATCGAGGAAGAAATGAACGCTGTTGTTTCAAATATTTTTAAAGTTACCCCATTAAATCCAACGATTGGTGCGCTGATTGAAGGTGTGAATTTCAATCAGCCTTTAACACCTGAACAAAAGGCTTTGATTGAAGCAGCTTTATTGAAACATCAGGTGATCTTTTTCAGAAATCAGCCGATGACTGCACAGCAACATGCAGCTTTGGCGCGTCAATTTGGTCAGTTACACATCCACCCAATTTACCCCAATATTCCAGAACAACCAGAAATCATGGTTTTAGATACGGAATTAAATGATTTACGGGATAATGCACTGTGGCATACCGATGTGACTTTTCTTGAAACACCAGCAATGGGCGCAATTTTAAGTGCAAAAAAAGTCCCTGCATGGGGTGGAGATACGCTTTGGTCAAGTGGAACAGCGGCGTTTGAAGCATTATCCAAACCGATGCAAGCGATGTTGTCTGGTTTAACTGCAACACATGATATTGCGCGTTCATTTCCAGTAGATCGTTTTGGTGGTGATCCTGCTGAATTAGAAAAGCTAGAACAGGCTAAGAAAAAACATCCTCCGATTAGCCATCCTGTGATTCGTACTCATCCTGTCACAGGTCGTAAAGCTTTATTTGTGAGTGAGGGTTTTACCACACGAATTAATGAACTCGAAGCCAAAGAAAGCGATGCTGTCTTGAAAATGTTGTTTGAACATATTCAGAAACCAGAGTTTGTAGTGCGTTGGTCATGGCAGGCCAATGATGTGGCATTTTGGGATAATCGTTGTACCTTCCACTATGCTGTTGATGATTACCGTCCTCAGCACCGTGTTATGAATCGAGCCACTTTGATGGGTGATAAACCTTTTTATCAAGCAGATTAAGGTTTAACTTGTTATAAAAACCAATCAAATTTGATTGGTTTTTTATTTTTGAAACAACTGAATTTGAATACAACTTTTTGAAACTTCAATATTTAAAAAATACATTAAAGAAAAAATCATAAAATGAGCTGTTGGTAAAAGTATCGGTATGCTGTGTTTGTCGGTGTTCACAAAACAATTTGAATATTCAAGCTCTGATGAAACCTTGTTGCTGAGCAATAATGTTTAATTATTCATCAAAATTAAACAAATGATCAACATACTAGGCCATAAATATTTATTGCTTGTTGGAAATATCATGTTGATTAATAATAAAAAGCAAATCATTTTGCTGAGTGTACTGTCTACGCTGTTGGTTGCTTGTAATGATGATAATGATCATTCAAATACTGAAAAACCAGTAGAGGCAAAAGCTTTAGAACTGAATATCTTGCATATTAATGACCATCATTCACATTTAGATGAAGAAAGCATTAAATTTAAAAGCAATGTGGGGACAGGGGATGAAGAGTTTAGTGTTGCAAGTGGTGGATTTGCACGTGTTGCAAGCTTAATTAACCAACTTGCAGTAGAAAAGAAAAATGCTTTAAAAATACATGCTGGTGATGCGATCACTGGCGATTTGTACTATAACTTAACGGATGGTAAAGCAGACGCAGATGCAATGAACACCGTTTGTTTTGATACATTTACGCCTGGTAACCATGAGTTTGATTCTAAAGATGATGGATTAAAGAAATTTATTGGTTTCTTGGATCAAAGTTCTTGTAAAGACAAAACCCAAATTTTAACGGCCAATGTCAGTTTTGGTGCATCTTCACCGTTGTATAAAACCAATCGCATTTTGAAGTCACAAGTGTTTGAAAAAGAGGGGGTTAAATTTGCAATCATTGGTTTAACGGTTGCTAAGAAAACCAAAAACTCTTCTCAACCAAATGCTGATACATTGTTTGCAGATGAAATTGAAACAGCACAAAAAGAAATAAATCAATATAAAGCACAAGGTATTAAAAATATTATTCTTCAAACCCATGTGGGATATGACTTAGACCAACAGCTGGCAAAATCACTTACCGATGTTGATGTGATTATTGGGGGTGATTCACATACCTTGTTGGGCCCTGACAGTCTTAAAAAATATGGCATGACACCTGAAGGTGCTTATCCAACACAGCTGAGAAACAAAGATGGTCAATTGGTCTGCGTCGCGCAAGCTTGGCAGTACAGTTATATCGTGGGCGATTTAAATGTGAAGTTTGACAAAAACGGGAATGTCGAAAGCTGTAGTGGAACACCACATGTACTCATTGGCAATAACTTTACCCGTACCGCCAAAGACGCAAAAGCAGTCACCGAAACTGAAAAACAAGCAATTCTGACGCAATTTAAAACAGATCAGGCCCCATTTACTGTTGTAATGCCACTACAAAAGACTTTGGATGTTTTAAAACCGTATCAGGAACAAAAGAAAAAATTTGCTCAGGAAATCGTAGGTCAAGCGACAGATAATCTCTGTTCACGTCGAGTCCCTGGTACACAACGGGATGTAAATCGTTCAACACTCGGCGATATCTGTAATAAGAATACCCATGTCGATCAACATGGTGGAGATATTCAACAAATTATTGCTGAAGCGTTTTTACAACAAGGAAAGACTTTCTTTGGCGCTGATATCTCATTCCAAAATGGTGGTGGTGTCCGTGAAGATGTTGCTTTAGGGGATGTGACAGTTGGTAAAATTTATAATGTCTTACCGTTCAAGAATACATTGTTGCGTTTAGATCTGACGGGTGCTGAAGTTAAAGCCACCTTAGAGGATGCAATAGATGGTGTGATTGCCCAGAATAATACGGGTAGCTACCCATATACTGGTGGTATGCGTTGGAATGTTGACTTTACCAAAGACAAAGGCCAGCGTCTTAACCAAATACAAGTACGTAATGCATCTGGGCAATATGAAAATCTAGATCTCAATAAGACTTACAAAGCGATCACGATTGATTTTCTTGCCAATGGTGGTGACTACTATACTACCCTGAAAACCATTACTGGTGAGCGCCGTGTGAATGTTGGCTTAGACTATGCTGAGGCTTTCCTCAAATATGCCCAAGGTTTGGCTGGTCAGACAGGTCAAAAGAAAATTAATAAATTAGCAACGGCTGAATACAGTACCCAGATATTTATCGATAAAGCAAAATAAACTGAAACAAACAATCAAAATCCCGCTTCGGCGGGATTTTTTTCGTTGGGTCGTTAATGAAAACTGACAAAATCCTATGTTGGTGATGAATAAATAATTGCAAAAAACCATGCTTAACTTTAAAATGAGCCAAAATTTAGCCACGATGGCTTAAATAATCACAATGACAAACCTAATTTTCTTTTCACTTGCCTCAATTTGATCTTGTAACGTTGCCTTTTGACAAGATTGTTTACAACCACTGACTGGTTGCAGGATAACCATAATATCTTGATTGAACCCATCGTTTTAAGCAGGGTGCTTAAAATGTGATTTGAATCAGCTGTTAAATTCAATATTCGGGAGAAAAATCATGTTGTTTAACGTATTTCTCATTTTGGGCTTTAAATAGACCCTATACATTTTTAATCGTTTAAATTAAACGAAAATAAACCTTATTTTAAAGAATATACATGTTCTGAGGGATGACTTTGCTTGCAGAAAATGCAAATTGGAAAAAGTTTAGCCTTCGGCATGAAAAGAAAAAAGTGAATATATGAACGAATATATTAATCAACCTTTTGCACAAAATATGCATCAGGTTGACGTAGAGGATTTTGCTGAAATTTCTCCGATTGTAAAACTTTGGGCTTTTCGATTTTTGGTCGAGTTAGGTGGTGCAAAAGAATTTATTTCTGATCATTGCTTTAGTCATCAATGGATTGCAAAAAAGTTAGGTTTTTCTGAAGCATTACTTGCAGATAAGTTCGATGAGCAAGCTGCTTATCAGGAACTCAACCATTTGCATAAAAATAGCCAACAGCAAAATTTATTAGATAATTTTCAGTTCAATGCTGAGTTGCAATATAACCTAAAGTTAATACAGCAATTACTGGATTTAAATGCTGTTGAAAGCACGATTTTAGGCTTTATCGTGATGTTAAACAGTGAACAACTTTTAGATGATATTGCGGATACCATCGGTGAATTGACTGCGTCTAAAACCATACGTGCTTTGGCTGTAGTTTTAGATTTGCCTTATGAAGCAATTCGTCAGGCTTTGTCTGTACAAGGGCGTTTACATCGCAGTGGCTTAATCAGTGTTCAACAACACTATCGTAATTATTTACGTGGGAAATTGAATCTGGTGTCAAACCAATTAGCCGATAAGTTATTGGTGAAAACCAATGATGTTATGGATCTGTTTGTTGGAACCATTAATAAAAGTCAGCCTGCTGAATTAACCTTAGAGGATTATCCTCATTTACACACTGAATTGACTTTACTCCTAGCTTATTTAAAGCAAGTCAAAATGAGTAAGCAACAGGGTGTAAATATCTTCCTTTATGGCAGTTCAGGCACAGGAAAGACACAACTGTGTAAGAGCCTTGCAGATGAAATGGCGGTGCAACTTTTTGAAATCTCCTGTGAAGATGAAGATGGTGATGCAATTTCAGCCACAGGGCGTTTATGTGCGTATCGTGCAGCACAATGCATTTTCGACAGTCAATCTGCTTTATTGATGTTTGATGAAGTCGAGGATGTGTTTAATGACACCGAAAATGGTGTGGGGATGAAAAGCACTGCGCAAAGTCGTAAGGCTTGGGTCAATCGTATTTTAGAGCAAAATCGTACACCAACGATTTGGGTGTCTAATTCCGATCAGCTTGATCCTGCGTTTATACGCCGTTTTGATATGGTGCTTGAAATTAAAGTGCCACCTAAAAAGCAACGCAGAAGTTTTATCGAGCAACATTGTGGTCAAGAACTTAATCCTTTGTATCAGGAAGCCTTGGCCAATGTTGAACAATTATCTCCAGCAATTTTACGCCGTAGTTATCGTGTTGCCAAAGCGGCTCAAATGCACAATGAGCATTTAGTGATACAGGAAAGCATGACCAAATTGGTTTCCAATACCTTAAAAGCACAGGGTTACCAAGGTATTAAATTGCAAGATAGTAATGCTTTGCCCAAGTTCTATGATTTGAACTATATCAACTGTAAGGTGAATCTTGCGGAGATCGCATCAGGTATCCAGCAACATGGTTTTGGCCGGTTATGTCTATACGGAGCATCAGGAACAGGTAAAACTGCATTTGCACGATGGTTATCTGAAACCATCAATCGACCTTTACTGATTAAGCGTGGTTCAGACTTAATTTCTGCTTGGGTCGGTGAAACAGAACAGAACCTTGCTAAAGCGTTTCATGAAGCCGAAGACTTACAGGCAATTTTATTGCTGGATGAAGTAGATGGTTTATTACAAGATCGCCGCCAAGCAACCCGCTCTTGGGAAGTTTCTCAGGTAAAAGAGTTTTTGGTTCAAATGGAAAGCTTTAATGGCATCGTGGTGGCGACAACCAATCGCTTTGATGAACTTGATCAAGCTGCATTACGCCGTTTCGATTTTAAAATGCATTTTGATTTTCTAAATTATGCACAGCGTTTGGCTTTACTGGAAAATGTCTGCACACAACTCAAACTTGTTGTTCATGAAGCCGATATAAAAGTAAAGCTGCAATCTTTAGATCGTTTAAGTGCAGGAGACTTTGCTGTGATTGTACGACAGTCCTGTTTTCATCCTTTTGAAAATGTGAATTCTATTCTGCAGCATTTAACAGATGAAATTACTGCAAAATATAAAAGTGCACAAAGTATAGGATTTACCGCATCAAATTGATGCGGTTTTTCTTTTTGAATCCTGATTCAGTTGAATAATGCTCAGATTTTGTGATTCGAGAGTGGAAAACAAAGCATAAAAATAACTTTAATATGAAAAAAATAATGAAAAATGCTTAAAAAATAGATAAAAAGCATAAAAAATCACTGATTTTGAGGAAAAAATGCACATCCGATAAGAAAGTTTAAAAAAAGGGGTTGTGTTGGGTTGGGAATGCTGTAGAATGCACATCCATCGGCGGTGATGTTAAATAAAACTTCTGATAAATCAGGCACTTGATTAAGTTGTTAGGATTTCGAATTGAGATTTTAAGATGAGATTGAAGTTGGGTTTGTTAGAAAAAATAATTAACATTATTGATTGACTTTTTAGAGATAGAGAGTAGTATAGCCGACCTAGCTTGATGCTGACGAAGCATTGAGAAGATCATTAAGAGAATATGAAGAACAACTTGT
>NZ_JBIMCW010000023.1:0-67059 GCF_048552295.1 Acinetobacter legionensis | reverse complement strand
TATGACCAGCTACCACAACAAAATAAGGTAGCTTAACTAGAGCAGAGTATCACTTATAAATAAGCTTTTAGTTGTTCAAACATGTGGGACCACCTCTCAATTGCAGGTGATACACCCTGCTTAAAGCGTGAATACCAAAGATAATGTTCCCCCAATAGCAAATGATTCAAAGTGCCAGCAATGCTTTTAAAATAAAGACCAACATTTTTGTTAAAATCATCATCGGACACAGCTTTTAAACTTTCACAAAGACGCTGGGTTGCCCATATATTGTATTGTGCCAGTATTCTCAAAGAATCTTTATTCATGACTTAAATAAACCATTATTATGGGTGTATAAAATATAATCAGCTTGATAAAAATGCCATTTTGACTAGAATAGCGATAAAATCAATAAAGCTAGCTTGATGCTCATGTTAAATCAAATTTTTTGCCAATCGGTGAATCATTTTTCACTTATTTGATTAAGTTATAAATTTTCAACAACTTATTCAAATTAAAAGTGAGATTTATCATGTCTGCCTATCATCAAATACGTGCGCTATATGACCGTGACACGATTACGGTTTATCAAGCCTATAATCAACATATTGCCCATTTAGCAGTCCAACAACAAAAATTTGTTTCACCTTTTTCCTTTCAAAGAATGACATGGATAAAACCTTCATTTTTATGGCTAATGGGACGCATTCATTGGGCGACAAAATCCAACCAAAATCATATCTTAGCAATCCGTATCAAACGTGATTTTTGGGAATATTTACTAGAACAAAGTGTACATACTGACCCGACACTCTCTGGGCATAAAAATGGTGAGCAATGGTTTGAAGCTTTTGAAAATGCAAGGGTACATATTCAGTGGGATCCTGAACGGAATTTAAAAGGAACTAAGCTTGAACAGCGGAGTATTCAAATTGGGATTAGTCGTTTTTTAATTCAAGCGTTTAACAACACTGCGATTCATTCAATCCAAGATATCACCACTCTTGTAGATAAGATGGCGCAATTTCGACGTTTAGGACAGTATCATCACGCTGAAAAACTCTTGCCTAAACAATGTATTTATCCTTTAAATAATGCATTAAAAAAACATTTAGTGATTGGGTAGTTCAGTATGGGAGTTCGCTCCTATACTGATTACACCTTATTGATTACACATCCAATAAATTTACCGATTCAACCTGTACATCACTCATCGTATTGCCTTGTTCAAGCAAGTGATTAAAGTAATCCTCAACGACTTTCGCTTGTTCAACTGTACTTTCCACTTTATACATATTTTGACGAAATTCATTACTTGAATGTAAACCTTTGGTATACCAAGCAATATGCTTGCGTGCAATACGGCAACCTGAGTATTCACCATAGAACTGATAAAGTTCAGACAAATGGCCCAGTAAAACTTGTTTTACTTCTTGAATATCTGGTGCTGCTAAATATTCACCTGTTTTTAAATAATGGGCAATTTCACGAAAAATCCACGGACGCCCTTGGGCTGCACGTCCAATCATAACGGCATCAGCACCAGTATAGTCCAATACATATTTGGCTTTCTCAGGGCTGTCGATATCACCATTGGCAATCACAGGAATAGAGAGCATCTGTTTGACTTCTTTAATCAAACTATAACGTGCCGTATTTAAATACATATCCTCACGGGTACGACCATGTAAGGCTAAGGCTGCAATTCCTGCTTCTTCTGCTCGTTTCGCCACACGGATAATATTCTCATGACCATTTAAAAAACCTAACCGCGTTTTTAACGTCACAGGCACATCCACCGCTTTAACCACTGCATCTAAAATTCGGGCAACCAAATCTTCATCTTTCAGCAATGCTGAACCTGCCAGTTTATTACAAACTTTTTTTGCTGGGCATCCCATATTGATATCGACAATTTGCGCACCATTTGCAACTTGATAACGTGCTGCCTCAGCCAACTGATCTGGTTCAGACCCTGCAATTTGCGCTGAAATCGGTGCTAATTCACCATCAAAATTTGCCCGATATAAACTCTTTTTGGTCATACGTAAGGTCTGATCAGAGGTCATCATTTCACTTACCGCATGCCCAGCGCCAAAGTATTTGCACAGTGTCCTAAACGGACGGTCTGTAACTCCTGCCATAGGTGCAACGATTAAATTATTTGACAGTTGATAAGGACCAATATACATATATATTCATACATTTTTAGACCTTCATAGTATACTGCATCTGCCATAGTGGCTCATCATTTTCTGAGTATGTTTTCTTCGATATGAAAAAATTAGTTCGACATCACGCATTTCTTAAATCTTTCAGCGTGTTAGCTCTTTCTTTAAGCCTAGTTGCTTGTGGTAAAGGTTCATGGTTTGCCAATGAAGATGATGAACAATTAAAACAAGAGCAAATCAGAAAACTGATTCCCAATCGTGTCAATCAACGTGACTCTTGGGCAAAAGACATCTACGATATTTCCAATGAATTAAAAATTCCAACCAACAAAGAAAATATCTGCACCATCATTGCGGTGGTTGATCAGGAATCTAACTTTGTTGCCAATCCTGTTGTACCAGGTTTGGGGGATAAAGCGGTAAAAGAAGTCACCACACGTTTAAATGAAAAATTTGAAGATAAACTTGGAACCACAATTGGTGGTACTGTTGCTTCATATTTTGAGAATGTTTTAAAAAACCAGCCCTCGCCAAATGATAACTATTTAAAACAAATGAGCCGTGTCCGCACTGAAAAAGATTTAGACGTACTTTATCGTGAAATCTTTGACTATATGGCAAAGCATTATCATGTGAGTGCGCTGACGGGTGCGGCCAAATTTGTTGGTCAAGATATTGCTGAAAAAATGAACCCAATCACCACATTAGGTTCCATGCAGGTTCATATCAATTATGCCAAAGAGCATAAACGTAGCAGTATGAACATCAATGAATTACGTGATGACCTGTATACCGAATTTGGTGGTTTATACTATGGAATTCATCGTTTAATGATGTATCCGGCAGACTATGATAAACCGATTTATCGTTTTGCCGACTATAACTCAGGGATGTATTCGAGTCGAAATGCCGCTTTTCAAAAAATGATCGATAAGCTGACTGAAGCTGATCTTGCACTTGATGGTGATTTGCTCTCTTATGACAAAAATGGGGATCCACGTCCAGCGATTACTGATACAGAGAAGGCGCTTACTGCTTTATTTTCAAAAAATAATATTTTAGTTACCCCTCGACAGTTACGTAGTGATTTAAAGGACGAAAAGCAGCAAGATTTTGAAAAAACTCAAACTTATATCGCAGTATCTAAACTTTATAAGAATAAAACGGGCAAAGATCCAATGTATGCCATAATGCCTGAAGTTGTCATTTCTGGGCCTAAATTGAGTCGTGATTATAATACTAACTGGTACGCAAGCCGCGTAAACGGAAGATATGAAACATGTATGCACAGAGCAAAACGTTTAAAAATTTAGCATTATTTGATTTTGACGGTACCTTGTGTAAAAAAGACAGTTTCACAGGGTTTATTTTCTATGCTTTATCAAAAAGACACATCGTAAAGCAAGGCATCAAAATTTTACCGTGGATTCAGGCCTATTATTTAAACATCTACCCTGCCAACTCCATGCGTATCAAATTATTTAATGCAATGTTTAAACAAGCCGATGCCAATGAAATTCAAGATATTGCAAATGAATATGCCCAACGTTTGGTCAGGGAACTGGATCAAAACCTTTATGAGCAATTATTAAAACATCAAGACAATGGTGATGATGTTGTATTGGTTTCAGCATCAGTAGATATTTACCTCAAAATCATTTGTCAAATATTGGATATAGATCTAATCTGTACGGGTACTGAAGTTATAGATGGAAAGTTTACTGGTCACTATTCCACGCCAGATTGTAGTTGTGAACAAAAACGACTACGCATCTTAGAAAAATATGATTTAGACCAATACGACAAAATATTTGCCTATGGCAACAGTGAAGAAGATTTGGATATGCTTCATTTGGCCGACTATCAATATATGGTTGGCAAGGATCAGGTTTTACCCTATTTAGAAGACGAAAAAAAATTGGCTTAATTCAGCACTGAGATTTTTCAATGTCCTATATCAATATCATCATGCCACTCGCTGAATTCTATCCCTATATTCAACATGAGTTAGAGAAATATCAAATTGAAATGGCAATTGAATATTTTGATTCAGATCATAAAATTCAAATGAAAATTGCCACTCCTGATAATTTACAAGAACAACTTAGCCAATATGATCATCCAAATCTTGGCTTCTATTTTCTCGATCAAGCTCAATACATCAGTAAAGATAAAATCTACAAAGATGAATACTGTATATATGCCATTGCAGGTAAAGGTGGTCGAGAAACAGAGGATACGTTAGAAAAAATAAGTTTAAGAATCATCTCAAAAACACCCGATAAAAATATTAAAAGCTTTTTTAATGCGATCAAACGTAAATTAAATAACGATGAAAATTTTGGCAAAGGCGTACAAGGAGGCTCTCGCTTCCATGACCAACACTTTTACTTAAAGTCATGGGTCGGCCATAAAGTTTTTAAATCCGATTTATACAACGAAAAATCACCATTAATCACACCCAAATAAAAACCCCGCCAAAGCGAGGTTATATTTCTTAGAAATCTTAAAACCAATCAATAAATTGACATGTGATTACGATGAATCATTTCTAAAGAACGTGCTTCACCTAGCACCTGATACACTTTATCCGAAGCCAAACCTTTGACAGTTTCAGCAGAACGCGAACTAAAGTTCACTCGTCCAACCGCGACTCGATGACCATACTGATCAACACATTCCACAACATCACCACGATCAAAATGCCCTTCAACAGCTTTCACCCCTACAGGCAACAAACTACGATGGTTTTCCTTGATGGCTTTGACAGCACCATCATCTAAAACCAAACGCCCTGCAGTTTGAAGGTGTGCAGCTAACCACTGTTGATGTGCTGTAACACGATCATCATCAGTAATGAATAAAGTACCCAATAATTCACCCGCCATTAAACGAGCCAATACATTATCACTTTCACCACTGGCAATCAGCGTTGGACAACCTGACTTGGCAGCCAGACGAGCAGCGCGAACTTTGGTCAACATACCACCACGACCAAACTTACCACCACCACCGGCCATATCAAACAAGGTTTCATCCATTGCACGAACAGTATGGAACAATTTTGCATTTGGATTAGAACGCGGGTCTGAATCAAACATCCCTTGCTGATCAGTCAAAATGATCAGTAAGTCTGCATGAACTTGCCCTGCAACCATTGCTGCAAGCGTATCATTATCACCAAAGCGAATTTCATCAGTAGACACTGTGTCATTTTCATTGATTACAGGAATCACTTTCCAATCAATTAAATTTTGCAGTGCATCACATGAGTTAAGATAACGACGGCGATCGGCAAGATCATCATGAGTTAACAAGACTTGTGCTGTTTGGATAAAATGCTTTTCCAACACACTTGACCATGTATGAATTAACCCCATCTGACCAATGGCAGCACAAGCTTGTAGACTGGGTAAATCGGTGGGTCGATTCTCTAGCTTCATACGAACCATCCCTTCAGCCACAGCACCTGAAGACACAAGAATAATCTCGTGTCCTGCATTGTGTAGATCTGCAATTTGTTTCGCCCAATGCGAAATTGCATCCAAATCTAAACCTTGCCCATTTGCTGTGAGTAAAGATGATCCGATTTTAACAACGATACGTTTTAAAGCCTTGAGCTGACGTTGCCCATCTACCACTTCTATCATCTTGTCCTCGGTCTTTCTTTTCTAAATGGGTATCGTTGGAAATGATAGATACCCTTAGAAATTAGCGTACGTAGTACACTTCCATTTCGCCATCATCCTCGCCATCGTCATCCTCATCATCTTCTTCCTCTGCCAAAATACCAGCAAGACGTTGTTGACGACGCATTTCACGATAAGCTTCTTTTGCAGCAATCGTTTGCTCACGTGTTTCAGCTTCAAGCTGATCACGGAATGCTTTCATTTTCGCTGCATACTCTGGATCTTCGTCTTCCAACTCACGTTGTTGCTCGATTTGATCCATGAGGTAATACACAACAGGTTTGGTACCTTCCTCAAGCAAGCCTGAAGTTTTAAATACAGGACCATCCCATTGTAATTCTTCAAGAATATGATTACACCATTCTTCTTGAGTATCATCACTTAATTGATCAAGTTTGTTTAAAACAAGAACAATCGGTAATTGAGCCAATGTAGGTGAGAACTTTTTCAACTCTTCCACAATCGCTTTGGCATTGTAGGCAGGATCTGAACCATCAATCGGTTGTACATCAACAATATGCAACAGAATACGTGTACGTGCTAAATGCTTAAGGAAACGAATCCCTAAACCAGCACCTTCCGCCGCCCCTTCGATCAATCCAGGAATATCTGCCATAACGAATGAACGATGACGATCTGCATCGACCACACCTAAATTCGGTACCATTGTTGTAAATGGATAATCTGCAACTTTTGGCTTAGCTGCTGATACTGCGCGAATAAAGGTAGATTTACCTGCATTCGGCATTCCCAATAAACCTACATCCGCTAGAACTTTTAGCTCTAAACGAATTTCACGATATTCACCTTTAATACCATGTGTACATTTACGCGGAGAACGGTTGGTCGATGATTTGAAATGAGTATTCCCCAAACCACCATCGCCACCATGTGCAACTAAAACCTTTTGGCCATCTTCAACCAAATCACCAATAATATCGCCAGATTCTGTATCTACAATGGTTGTTCCTACTGGAACTTTCAGAATAACTGATTCACCACCACGACCAGCACAGTTTGCGCCAGCACCGTTTTTACCACGTTCAGCGCGAAATTTACGGGTATAACGATAATCTACTAAGGTACTGGTATCGTTGTCAGCTTGAATATATACGCTGCCACCACGACCACCATCACCACCATCTGGACCACCAAATGGTACAAATTTTTCACGGCGAAAACTGGCTACGCCATTGCCACCGTCGCCAGCCTCTACGGTAATGACTGCTTCATCAACAAAGCGCATGTTGCCAATCCTCTAAAATCTTTAAAACCCCATATTCTGCCATATTTTCAAAAATTTCTCGAATAGTATTATTCAGCTGAGCATGAATTTTCTTAAACATTTTTGATCAGAGGCTTGATAATGCATATTTTTATTGGATTTCGATTGTTTTTTATTCACATATTTTTCTATAATCAGTTAGCTGAAAATCAATAATTCAAAATTAAATCACACTTAATTTTATGAATTTCACAATTTCTATTTATTTGCATGCATTTTTTTGATTTTCGATCGTCCAAATTAATTTTAAGGAAAACTCATATTGTCTATTGTCCAACTCAGTGCTGCGCTTGGACCCGCAGAATGTGAACTTGCTGTAAAATATACGCTTGAAGAAATACACAAAGAAGCCAAAACAAAAAAAGATCCACCTCCAACCAATTGAAAGCAATGCGACTCAACATGGTTATTCTTCGGTGCTGCTCAGTATCGATGAGGATGCCCGAATATGGCTCAATACTTGGCTCGGTACAATTCAATAGACGTTTCAAAGTCCAATTCGCCCACAACATAAACGTAAAAACTGGTTTGTAGGCATTACGCTTTTCGATACACCGTTGCAACTCCCTCCAGAAGACACCATCACTTTTCAGACCTGTCGTGCTTCTGGTGCTGGTGGACAGCATGTCAACACAACTGACTCTGCTGTTCATGCAACTCATGTTGCATCTGGAATAAGTGTAAAGGTCATGTCTGAACGGAATCAACATGCCAATAAGCGTGTGGCAAAAGAGTTGATTGCACTCAAACTACAACAACAGATGGAGAGCCAGCAAGCCCATCAGAAACACGCTCAACATTTACAACACGCGTTGATCGAGCAAGGCAATGCTATACGCAGTTTTAAAAAGTAGAAATATGTTAAAAAGAGAATTACATGAAACAAAAACACTATAATTTAAAAGGTTTAGATAGCGAAATTTTAGATATTACAGCTATTGATTCAGATACATGCAAAATTTATATCGTCACCGAAAAAGGCTATTTATATTGCTACAACTTAACTCAACAGCAATTACAACAGCTATCCATAACGCCCCTTCCGCTTCCAATTCTAAATAATCGAGAACTCCGTCATTACGGTACCCCTAAATACCAAATTAAATGTAGTACCAATGGAAAATTTATCGCAGTTTATGTCGATCATGGGCAATTTGGAGTTGTAATAAATACTCAAACACTGGAGACAGTTCTACACATTGATAGTCAAAGTTATTATGAAGATACCGTGTCTTTCTCATTGGCTTTTACACAGTTCAATTCACAAGATATTTGTATTTATAGAAGTGACTGGAATCGACTTGAAGCATTTAATTTAACCACAAATCAGCTTTTGACTGAGCGCTATATTGCAGCTTATGAAACTGAACCTCCTAAACACTATTTAGATTACTTTCATGGCGCGTTATATGTCAGTCCAAACAATGATTATATTTTAGATGATGGTTGGATATGGCATCCTGTAGCTTCTCCCAAAGTTTGGTCACTTAGTCAATGGTTTAAACATAACCCTTTTGAAAGTGAAGATGGCTCAAGTGTCCAAACATTATGTTATCGAGAAAACTGGAATGCTTTAATGTGCTGGCTTGATGATCAACATGTTGCCATTTGGAATATTGAACTGTGGGATCAAGAAGAGTTTGACCTTAAACCTGAACCTAAAAATCGATCAGGAATACATCTTCTTTCACTCGCAAAAACAATGTGGGACGATGATTATTCAGCAAACTATTGGGAAATACCCGAACAAACTCAACAAGTTTTTAATTTATATGCTGATCAAAATTTATTAATAATTGTAGGTGATCAGAATATTACAATTTATGTCATTGCTGATCGAATTTTGTTAAATCAAATCGATAATTTGCGTCCACAAAAGCAATATAAGAATAGGCACAGCTTACTGTCTTTTGCAAATAAAACCATTTATGAAACAAGCTATATCTAAATATTGACATTAAAAAAGGAAGCCTGAGCTTCCTTGATTTACAACACAATAAAATTAAGACTTCTGCAAATCTAATTGAGGTTGATTTGATTCTTCAAGCATTTTACGATCCACTTCAGCTGGGTTATTTAAAGCATCATTGAGCTTCTCAACATCCAGCTTTCCAACCCACTTGGCAACCACAATCGTTGCCAAAGAGTTACCCACCAAGTTAGTCAATGCACGTGCTTCAGACATGAAACGGTCAATCCCTAAAATTAAAGCCAAACCAGCGACTGGGATATTACCTACAGCAGCCAAAGTTGCTGCCATTACAATAAAGCCTGAACCAGTTACACCTGCTGCGCCTTTTGATGAAATCAACAAGACTGCAAGCAAGGTAATTTCATGCCAAATATCCAGTTGAGTATTGGTTGCTTGTGCAATAAAGATCGCCGCCATAGTCAAATAAATAGAGGTACCATCAAGGTTAAATGAATAACCTGTTGGAATTACCAAGCCAACCACAGACTTTTCACAGCCAGCAATTTCAAGCTTTTTCAGCATACGTGGTAATACAGATTCTGAAGAAGATGTCCCCAATACAATCAACAATTCTTCACGAATCATACGAATCATTTTTAAAATGCTAAATCCGCAGAAACGACTGATTGAACCTAGAATAATAAAGATAAACAACAAACACGTGATATAGAAACAAAGAATTAACTGTGCAAGTTGCGCTAAGCTACCAATCCCATACTTTCCAATGGTAAATGCCATCGCACCAAAAGCACCGATTGGCGCAAGTTTCATAATCATATTCACAATGTTAAAGAACACATGCGAAATTTGATCAATCAATCTTAATACTGGTTTTCCAGCATCGCCAAGTTTATGTAATGCAAAACCAAACAATAAGGCAAATAAAAGAACTTGTAGAATTTCACCTTCTGCAAATGCACCCACAACGGTATTTGGAATGATATGCAAAAAGAAATCAACGGTAGATTGTGATGCACCTGATTCCACATACTTACTGATACCAGTGGTATCTAAAGTCGCAGGATCAACATTCATACCAACGCCCGGTTTGGCGATATTGATAACAACTAAACCAATAATCAGGGCAATGGTAGATACGACTTCAAAGTATAAAAGTGCAATACCACCGGTCTTACCCACTGATTTCATGCTTTCCATGCCCGCAATCCCACTGACCACGGTACAGAAAATCACAGGGGCGATAATCATTTTAATGAGCTTAATAAAAGCATCACCTAAAGGTTTGAGTTGTTCGCCTAAACCAGGAACACTTTTCTCTACACCATTGATCAATTGAGTACCACTTGGAAAGTAGTGCCCTACTATCACACCCAAAATAATGGCAACAATCACTTGAAAATAGAGTGACTTATACAGCGGTTTCTTAGCCATGATAATTACTTCTTTCTATATTTCTGTTTGAAGAAATATCCAATGTTAATGCTACCATTTGCTGACACAGCCCAAAATCCCGATAAAAACTTCTGGGAAGTCGGTTTTTAGCAAATAAAAATTCCTTCAGAAAACGACAGTTTTCCAAAACAATGACAACGAATGACGATATTTAAGATTTATTCTCGCTGGCACCTTGGCCAAAAGAATAAATACAGAACAGGAGATAAAAAATAAAACGCTCTTCAAGGCTATTTTAATTAATTTTTGATGATCAATCTCTATGCAAATGTTAATTTCGCCTAACATCTGTGCAATTTATGCTTAGACCTTAGTCTAATATCGTCTATATCTATACGATTTAGATCCATTTATGGCATAGTGTATTCCACTGTCTCCTCTCCCTTGATCCATTTGACATGAATACAAAACGCAATCTTTATAAAGACTTTGAACATCCTTTTGCGCAGTTTGTGCGAATTGTTGGTAAAGGGAAAAATGGTGCACGATCATTAACTTATGATGAAGCTTATCAAGCTTTTTCAATGATTTTGAAAAATGAAGTCTTAGACGTACAACTTGGCGCATTTTTAATGTTGCTTCGGGTCAAAGAAGAGTCTGTAGATGAACTGACAGGCTTTGTCCAAGCGACCAAAGACCAATTGAATTTTCAACCACTTGCTGTGGATTTAGATTGGTCATCTTATGCAGGTAAACGCAAACATTACCCGTGGTTTTTATTGGCAGCCTTAACACTCTCAAAGCATGGCTATAAGATCGTGATGCATGGTGCATCAGGGCATACCATGAACCGTGTGTATACTGAACAAGTCTTAGAATACTTAGGCTTTCCAATTTGCCAAAATGAAGTACAGGTCAAACAGCAACTAGACACCCAAAATTTTGCTTATTTGCCTTTAAATGTAATCTCTCCAATCTTGGCAGATTTGATCAATCTTAGGAATGTGATGGGTTTACGCTCACCGATTCACACACTGGCTCGTTTGATTAATCCATTCAATGCCAAAGCAACCTTACAGGCAATTTTCCACCCTGCTTATCGTAGTTCACATCAACAAGCTGCCTTTCAATTAGGTTATAAAAATAGTGCTGTGATTAAAGGTGAAGGTGGCGAGTTTGAGCGCAATCCAGATGCCAAAACCCTCATCTGTGGTATTCAAGATGGTGAACTTTATGAACATGAATTGCCTAAATTAACCGATAACCGCAGCCCAACAGAAGAACAGCTTGATCTCGCTGTTTTTAAAGCGGTTTGGGAAGGCCAACAAGCACATGAGTATGGAGAAATTGCCATCACTGAAACAATGGGCATTGCTTTATATACCATGGGTATTGTAAATAACTATCCAGAAGCCATGAGTAAAGCAAAACATCTTTGGAACACGCGTTTCTAATTTCATCTTTAAACACAAGCGTGAACGTTATTAATTACGCTTTTGGATAAAATAAAAATCAGCCCAATAGGGATAACTTTTTCCAGAAGAATGAATATTGATGAGTTGCAACTGATCACCTATTTTGACATCGATATTATTGGATTGATAAGGACCAGATAAATAAGCATCTTTTTGCTTTCCAATCAGACTTGAACAATATAGATGATGCGTTTTTATCTTTTTTGATGCGTCGGCTGTATAAGCATTACGGATCTTTATACCAATTAACAGCATGGGATAACCATCATTTTTAATTGATGTATATTGTGTAACAGGCGTTTGGAAATTTTGACTTGCGGTTACGGTAACATCTAATAAACATTGAATACTTCTTGCATCACTTGTTCGCTCAGCGAATACACTGGTCGAAATTGCAGTGATACAAAATAAACTGAGTCGAGCAAGCTTTATTGTTTTTAGTCGCGTTATTGTTTTGAGCAGCTTGAGCATTTTAATCTCTTTATCTTTTTTTAAGATTTTTATCATTCTGAATATCTTTATCACCTTATTACGCACTTCTCGTTTAAACGTATTTATCTTTTTAATAGCATCATGATTGAAACAGTTTAAATATTATTGTTTTTTAAATTGAGTGTTTGAATCACAAAGTGAAACTACTTTGTGATTCAAGGGTTCTTTTGCTCAGTTAGATAAAACGAATCGGTTTAAATTCTGGCTCAGGCACATGCGAATCACATTCCTCACCTTCTTCTTTATGCCCTTTATCGATATAACCTGTACGTTCTTTTTCAGGTATATTCTGATGTTCCCAAGCAATCACTGCTTGCATACAGGTTTGACGTTGCTCAGCAGTCAACGCCACACCATTTGGCCATTTACCAATTTCTACCGCAGTTTTTAAACGCTCAACAATGTCAGCATCTAAAATAGAAAGCATCTGTTCAATATTCATGGTCAATCCCGCTGAAAAGAATCAAAATCTTGATTCCAGCCAAGTTTAGTACGACAAGCCATATAGAAGTCATAACCTGGTGGATGTAAAAGTATTAGTTTGAAGGGATGTTTACGAATATGCAAACTATCACCGACATTTAATGAAACGCTATGCTGTCCATCGGCACTGACCATCGGCAACACACGGTTTTCACGAATCAATATCTTAATTTCGCTTTGCCCACCCACCACAATCGGTCTTGATGACAACGTATGTGGGTGCATTGGAACCAAAGCAATCGCATCCATACTTGGATGTAAAATTGGTCCGCCACCAGATAAGGCATATGCCGTTGAACCTGTCGGAGTCGATACAATTAAACCATCGCTGTGTTGGCGATAAACATATTGCCCATCAATGTTCAGCTCAAAATCAATCATATGAACAGATTTACCAGAATGAAGTACCACATCATTCAAAGCGATTGCATCATAAATTATTTCATTTTTACTGCGAATTTCAATTTCCAATAAGAAGCGACGATCAAGCTGAAACTCACCTTTTAAAACTTGATCTAACTTAAACAGCACTTCAGTGGGTTTTATATCTGTTAAAAAACCTAAGCGACCGCGGTTCACCCCAAGTACAGGAATATTGTATTTTACCAATGCACGTGCAGCATGTAATAAAGAACCATCACCACCCACAACAATAACCAAATCAACCACTTCACCGAGCAGATTCTTACTGACAGTTTGTGTATTGGTATAAGGTACAAGTTGTGCTGTAGCTGTATCAAAAACTGGATGCAGACCCAAACTTAATAAATGATCGTGTATAAGACAAAGCGTATCAACCACAGATGATTTATCTGGTCTTCCAATTAAACCGATATTACGAAAGGTCTTTGGTGAAATTTGCACAGACGCGGTAGCTCCACTGAAATTCTGAGATATAATAACACTCTCAGTATATGTTTATAAAATCATTCATATACGAAAAATAACGAGAATGTTTAAAAAGCCTTTAAATTTGTGTATTTCACAGATTTATTATTGCAAAATTAAGAAAAGCTTCGCATGATTAGCGAAAATAAATTTGGGTATTATTATCTGTATATGAAGACCGAACGTGGTATAGGCTTAATTGCACTGATTTTTTGTGTATTAATTATTGCAGTATTTCTCGCATTTAGCGTCTACTTAATTCGCCTCGACAATGTTATTCGAGATAAGTTTGAAGGCAATCGCTGGGATATTCCTGCGAAAGTATTCGCTCGTCCATTAGAAATCTATGCAACTGCGCCAATTGCCCAAATAGAGTTTGAACAAGAACTCAAATTACTCGGTTATAAAAACAGTGATAGCTATACCAAATCGGGAACCTATATTACCCAACCGAATACAATTTACGTTCATACACGTGGCTTTGACTTTGGTGACAGTGTAGATCCAGAACAAGTCCTACAAGTGACCTTTGCTGGTGATACTGTTACAGATGTAAAAGCCACCAAACCGACCAATACTGGGATCGCACGTTTAGAGCCAATGTTAATTGGTGGTATCTACCCGCAACACAATGAAGACCGTGTCCTCATTAAATTAAATAAAGTTCCTAAGCCTTTAATTGAAGCTTTAATCGCAACAGAGGATAGAAACTTTTATCGCCATCATGGTATTTCATTCCGTGGTACAGCGCGAGCATTACTCAGTAACGTGACCGGTGGTAAACGTCAGGGTGGTTCAACACTCACCCAACAGTTGGTTAAGAACTTTTTCTTAACCCCTGAAAAGACCTTAAAACGTAAAGTGAATGAAGCCCTGATGTCGCTGTTATTAGAGCTTCATTACAGCAAAGACGAAATTCTAGAAGCCTATTTAAATGAAGTGAATTTAGGTCAAAGTGGTAACTATTCTGTCAATGGTTATGGCTTAGCTTCACAATTCTATTTCGGCTTACCACTCAGCGAATTAAATATTTCACAACAAGCATTTTTGGTCGGTTTAGTTCAAGGTCCTACCCTATTTAACCCTTGGAAAAATCCTGAAGGCGCAAAAAAACGTCGCGATATTGTGCTAAATAATATGCTGGTGATGGGATACTTAGACCAAGCGCAATATGAAAAAGAAATTGCACGTCCGCTTAATGTGGTTCGTAAACCAACATTAGGTACAGCAAGCTTCCCAGACTTCTTAGATATTGTACGTCGTCAACTTAAAACTGAATACCAAGAATCAGATTTAACCAACCAAGGTTTAAGAATTTTTACGACACTTGATCCAATTGCACAAACTAGAGTGCAAAAGAGCTTTAGAGAAACGGTGAGCCGTTTAGCCAATGCGAACCCAGCAAGATTAAAAGACCTACAAGGCGCTGTTTTAGTTACTCGCCCTGAAAATGGCGAATTAATTGCCGCTGTTGGTTCAACCCAAGACTTTACTGGCTTTAACCGTACTGTAGATGCTAAACGTCAAGTGGGTTCTTTGCTTAAACCTGTGATTTATTTAAGCGCGTTGGAATCAGGTCGTTATAACTGGGCATCACAAATTGAAGATGCGCCAATTAGTTTACCTGTCAGTGGTAATCAAACTTGGACACCAAAGAACTATAGCGGAACAGGTCATGGCTATGTTCCGATGTCTCAAGCTTTAGCAAACTCATATAACTTGTCTGCTGTGCGTTTAGGTAATGAATTTGGGATCTCTACTTTTAGCAATAACTTGTCTAAATTTGGCGTGACCTCAAAGATTCCAAACTACCCATCTATTTTCCTTGGGGCTGTTGATATGTCACCAATGGAGGTGATGAGTATTTATGGTAACTTTGCAACAGGTGGATTTAAATATCCAACCAAAGCCATCCGTACTGTTGTAGATTCTAATGGTCGTTTATTAGAACGTTTTGGTTTAAATGTACAACAGACCATAGACCCTTCTGCTGCCTTCTTATTGAACTTTGGCTTACAACAAGTCATGTCCGCAGGTACAGGTAAAGCGGCCTACAACACATTACCAGCTGACCTCAAACTTGCGGGTAAATCAGGTACAACCAACGATACCCGTGATTCTTGGTTTGCTGGATACTCAGGCAATAATTTAGCAGTGGTGTGGTTAGGCTTAGACAACAATAAAATTACTGGGCTTACAGGTTCATCAGGTGCATTACCTGTCTGGATCAATGTCATGAAGCAATTACGCCAAAAACCAGTGAATTTACGTCAAACAGATGATATTTCATGGCAATGGATTGACTCTCGAACTGGGGAGCTTTCAGCACAAGGCTGTGAAGGCGCGCTATATATTCCATTATTACGCCACACTGTCCCTAATCGTGCGACAGAGTGCGGCATGCCATATTATCAAGTTGATCCTCAATCCACACCTGATACGCAACAAAACACTTCACAACCACATTCAAGTGATAGTATAGAAAACTATATTCGCGAAAGTGAAGACAGTTTAGATCAGGACTCAAGAGGTCATGTGATCTCGAGTGGTAGTTATAACAACTAGGGTCTGTTAAATATACGGGTAAATTGGCTTTAAATAGGAATTTGTGATGAAACGAAATGTAAGCACAATCGCTTATATTCTAAGTTTAAGCGGACTATTAACTTTGGCTGGGTGTCAAACAACACCCCAACAAAATTCTAAACCGAGCAAATCTGTTGAAAAGCCAGAATCTAAACAACCTGACCATGGGATTGCTACACCAGATGGGGTAAAAATTACCCCTTATGAACGCCCTGAAATTAAACGTGAAAAAGTTCCTGTCGTGATTGCTCCGCAATCCAAGCCTCAAACGCAAAAATTTGAGGATGGGGAAAATATCCCAGCATTTAAACAGCTCATCCAACAAACTCAAACCGCATATCAAAAGGGCCAATGGGATGAAGCTGAACGTTATGCAATCCATGCACAACGTATAGCACCACAATCGGCACAAGTGTTCTCTTATTTGGCTCAAATTGCCAATCAGAAGAAACAGTATGCGAATGCTGAATCTCTAGCGCGACGTGGTTTAAGTTATGCGCAAAGTCCATCCCAAAAGAAAACCTTTTGGAATGTTATTTTGCAGGCTGCTCAGCAATTAAAAAGTCAACAGAGCATCGCAGAAGCGCAAAAACAGTTACAACGCTTATAACTGTTTAAGCCAATATCTCTGCTCGATTAAAAATTTCGAATCCCAGCAATCCCGTATGCATAATGCTGTTGTGCAATCGCTAAATCAGCTTGGCTTAATCCGCCCAATGCAAAGATGGGTAAATCACAGGTCTTGGCATATTCAGCAAATTTTTCCCATCCAAGCGCATGGGCTTCAGGATGGGTCTGGGTTGCAAATACGGGACTTAAAATCACAGCATCAAAACCCAATGTCTGTGCTCGCTGTATAGACACCAGATCATGACATGCTGCTATACAACGTAGACCGATTGGTAACTGCCCAATGTGTAAATCCATCAATTGATGCTGTTTATAATGTACAGCAGCTATACTTTTTTGAAGATGCTCAGACAACTGTTGCCACAGCTCTATATTGACAATCAAGCGAGATAAGGCATTTGGAGCTAACTGTGAAATTTGTGTTACAGCAACCTGATCTGCAATCGTTCTAAAATAAAAAAATTGCGCGTTGTCATTTGGACTTTTTTCTATTCTCAATGCTGAAAGATTGTCGGAGATTTTAATTTGATGCGACCAGTACAAGCGTTGAATGATCGCTTGATTGGCTTTAGGAAAATTAAGCGCAAATAGTTGATCACGTCCATACCATGTCCAAGGTTTCTGAATATCATGCAAATATTGTTCAGGAACCGTAGCATGAAAAAAATGGAGAAACACTTCAACATCATCATAAACATGATGAATCAGGTCAAAAGCACGCCATTGCTCGATACCTATTCCAACTTCCTCAAAGATCTCTCGACGACATGCTTCGACAGGTGTTTCCCCTACTTCAATTTTGCCACCAGGAAATTCATATTTATTACCCTGATGCTGATCTGCATTGCGCCAACCGACCAACACCTTCCCACGATGAAGTAATAAAGCAATAGCCACATGAATATTGGGTTTAGACATAAAAATCGACACCTGAATTTTTAATGAATTGTAAGCAATTATAGAAATTTTATAAATGATAAAAATTATCGTTGACAGATCTATTCGATAATGATTATCATTTAAATCACTTAGACAGCACCCCACACGGAGTAACAATAATGAACGCACCTTTTAGCCTATTCACACGTAACACAGAAGCTCACCAATCTCTTCCGATGTTACATTCAAATAACTTATTTGCATTAGGGCGCGAAATTCGCATCATGCATGCTGGAGAAGAATATCGCTTACGTTTAACACGTAACAATCGTCTAATTTTGACCAAATAACTATAAAAACATTAAGTTAAAACAAAAAACGTGGGAACAAGCAGTATGAATCAGCGCATACTGCTTTTTAATTTTGTCAGTTGAATTTTAATGCTTGTCTATTGATTTTTATACAACACCCTATCTCTATAAAACAATTCACCAATGAAATGTTAAACATTCAATAAAAATGCCCATTTAATCGCACAGCTTTAACGTAAATAAACACAAACGCTCAAACCACCATATTCGGAAGCAGTAAACTGAATCTCTCCATGATGCAGATCGATCACCTTTTTACAAATTGACAAACCCAAGCCTGAACCTTGTGTTTTGCTCCCCAAAGCTCGGTAAAAACGTTCACCTAAACGATCTAAGATGTCTTGAGGAATACCCTCACCATCATTTTGGATTTCAAAGAAATTACAATTATTTAATGGTCCAATCTGAATATAAATATTGCCCTGTAATGGCGTATAACGAATTGCATTATCGACAAGATTGCGAATACAAATAAACAGTAATTCTTCATTTACATAGACCTGAACATCTTCGCTTTGAATATGAATCTGAATCTGCTTGTCATCTATAAATGGGGCCAAGCTATTTAACACATGCTGAGTCATTTGCCCCAGACTTATCCAAGTCTTCGGTAATTCACTGGCATCCGCTGGATCTAATCGTGCCAAAAGCAAAAGATTTTCAAGGACCAGCGTTCCTCGATTCACATCATTTTGAATACTATTGAGTTGCTGATAAATCTCAGGAACCTCTGCATATTTGCGTTGTAATAACTGCAAACGCATTTGTATCGCAGAAAGTGGCGAACGTAATTCATGTGATGCATCTGCGGTAAAACGTTGTTCAGCAATTAAAGCTTGATCTAGTCGAACAAGCATTTGATTAAGCTGATTAACCATCGGCTCAAGTTCTTTAAATGCAGGTTGTCGCTGAATTAAGCTGAGATCATTGGCATTTTTCTCAGCAATTTCCGTCGAAAGCAGTTGAATGGATTTAAATTGTTTTTTAACTGAGAAATGTAAAATCAGCCATTGCAGCAACCAGAGACTTAATAAAACCAATAAATAGCTGATAAAACTTTGTAATAAGTCTTTAAAACGGACACTTAAGGGCTGTACAACATAGACGCTTAACTGAGAATCTTGATCAATCGCTCTGTAGCTACGTAACAACTTATCCTTTGACCAAATAAATCCATATCCATTTCCTTCATGTTCAGATAGGAGATTGGCTTGACCTTGTTGCAAATCAAATTCGGGTGAGTGGGTCAACATCACCTCACCATTCATCAATCGGTACTGAATATCAAATTCATCACTTAACTCATCCAATTGAAAACCAGAAGTCGCACTTAAATCTGAGATCAGAAGCATATCTGCAACTTCATCCATGATTTCATCTTGTACCTTCATATTGTGATAAATCGAAAGGCTCACCAGAAGTATCAGCGCAAAAATACCTGCCACAATTGAACTTAGCATGGAGGTCTTAATCAGCTTGGTTTGTAGTGATACTGCCTGTGTCATATTCATCCTATTGAAATCATTAAAAGTAATGATGAAATATTCAATCTTGCTCTTTATTCATACGATAGCCCAAGCCACGGATTGTTTTGATCAAATGTCCACCAATCTTCTTACGCAATTGATAGATATAAACTTCAATCGCATTACTTTCAATTTCATCTCCCCAAGCATAAAGTGATTCTTCCAATTGCTCACGTGTCACAATATGTTCAGGCTTTTGCATCAATTTATATAAAATTTGAAATTCTTTTGCGGTGAGATGAACAACTTGCTGATCCTGAAATACCGTTTTCGCTTGAGTATCTAACACTAAATTTTCATATTTTATTTCATGTAAATTTGTGACTTGAGTTTGTCTGAGCTGTGCCCGTACTCGGGCAGATAATTCTTCTAAACTAAAAGGCTTTACCAGATAGTCATTTGCACCGAGATCCAAACCTTGCACACGATCTTGAATACTGTCTCTCGCCGTAAGAAAAATCACAGGAATTTCTGGAAATTGACGTTTTAACAGTTTGAGAATTTCATCACCAGTGGCTTTGGGCAAACCACGATCTAATAAGATACAGTCATATTGATGCTGTTCTATGGCTAAAATTGCATGATCACCACGTTCAACCCAATCTATATTGTAGCCATCCATTTCCAACCAAGATTTAATACTTTCAGCTTGTGAACTATCATCTTCAGCGAGCAAAATTCGCATAGAACCTCTCTCTCCTTTTAGGCAGACAAAGCCTTGATCAAAATAAAATCTGCTGTTTGTTGCTGTTCATACTTATTGAACATAGGTAAAGACCACATGCATACACATGTAGTCTTAGAGAATATAACTAGAATCTGCTGTGATTTGTTTTAATGGATAAAATAATTAAAAATTCACGGCATCCACATCAATTTCTACACGTTTTGTCGGTTTATAATCGATATCGACCTCACCAAACAATGTCACTGTAGCATTTGCCGCGATCGGTTTACCTTGCCATAATTCATCATCAATATCGACAGTAATGCTACCTGTGCTATCACGGAATTGATATTTTTCGTCACCGATTGCTTTGACCACGTTACCACGAAGCTGCACTTTGGTATCATCTTTCAATGTTAAAGCTTGTTTTACTGTGGTTAAACTTGGTGTAAGCGCTGATTGATTTACTGCTGTGTTTGCAGTGGCAAAACTTGTTAAACCAATCAAGCTTGTGGTTAAAATTGTTTTCGCAAGGATGTTCATTGTTGTGTCCTCATATCGGTTCATCGTTTCGATAGAAGCATTAAAACAAACCAACATGAGGTGAATCTTAGGATTTCTTCATTTGCTATTTTAAGTCAAAATTAATTTAAAGGCACAACTCTAAGGACTTCTTCCAGCGTGGTTATGCCTTCTAATACTTTACGTGCACCAGCAATTCTTAATGGTTCAATGCCTTCTTTTTTTGCCTGCATTTTTAAATCATCTAAAGTCACGCCTGCACTAATTCTCTGCTTTGCCTCAAGGCTAATTGGCATAAACTCGTAAATCCCAACACGACCTTTATAACCTGTTTGACGGCATTCCTCACACCCAACTGCTTTATATACAAAATTAGGCATTTTGGTCTGATAGCCAAATGTCAAATGTTTCCACTCTTGTTCATTGATAAAGGTTTCTTGTTTGCAATGCGGACAAAGCTTACGCACTAAACGCTGAGCCAATACTCCCAAAATCGTTGCAGCGGTTAAAAAAGGTTGCACACCTAAATCATGCAAACGTGTCAGACTTGATGGCGCATCATTGGTATGCAGAGTTGAAAGCACTAAATGACCTGTTAATGCAGCCTGAATGGCCATGTTGGCAGTATCTTGGTCACGAATTTCTCCAACCATAATAATATCTGGATCTTGACGCATCAAAGCACGGATACCATCAGCGAAACCTAGCTCAATCCCTTGATTGACCTGCATCTGGTTAAAACTTGGCTCCAACATCTCAATTGGATCTTCAATGGTACAGACGTTCACTTGCTCGGTTGCCAATTGTTTTAACGAAGAATAAAGCGTGGTAGTTTTACCTGAACCTGTGGGGCCAGTCACCAAAATAATGCCATGACTATGTTGAGTTAAAGCATGCCATTGTGCCAATAAATGTTCATCAAAACCTAATTGTTGGAAACTTCGTACCAAAACTTCTGGGTCGAAGATACGCATCACCAACTTTTCACCAAAAGCAGTTGGCAAAGTTGAAAGACGTAGCTCGGTTTCTTGCCCTTTCGGTGTCCGTGTTTTTAAACGCCCATCCTGAGGTTTACGTTTTTCTGCAACATTCATACGGCCTAAAATTTTAATCCGTGAAATAACTGCGGTTAAGGTATTGGCTGGCATATTATAAATTGTATGCAGTACCCCATCGATACGAAAACGAATTTTACCTTTTTCCTTACGCGGTTCTAAGTGAATATCACTCGCCCCTTGCTCAAAAGCAAACTGTAAAACCCAATCGACAAGTTTCACAATATGCTGATCATTGGCATCTGGATTCTGGGTATCACCCAATTGTAAAAGTGCTTCTACACCCTTATTTTCTTTATCATAGGCACTGGATTTTTGTGAGTTGCTGACCGCTTTACTGACTTGATAGTACTCAGTTAAATAACGTTGTAATAACTCAGGATTCAATACTACTTTTTCGATTTTTTTTGGACTTAAACTACGTTCTAAATTATGTACCCAATCCGTTATAAAAGGCTGTGCTGTACCAATCAGAATTTTATCGGCACTGACTTCAACTGCTAAAATTTTATTTCTTATTGCAAACTCTTGTGACATGACATTGGTTAGTGAAGTCACATCGGCCTTTAATGGATCAATCGTAAATGAATTGAGTTCGGCTTTTTCAGCTAACCATTCTGTTAGCGTAGTCAATGTCAGTCTTTTTATTGGATTTTTAGCATCGACGAGCTTAAAGCTGGCAATCCATTGCAAAGGATGCCACTTCAACTGATCGCGTTGTCGATGGGTGGTTTGTACCAATAGTTTTTCACGCTCTGTAATACGACCATCTTTTAATAATTGTTCTAAACACCAAGCTGTATCAATTTCAAAATTAAATTGCATTGTTATATCCCCGAAACTCAATCTACTATAACAAAATTAATTGTTGTATTTCTTGGATTTTCTAAATTCAATAATGTATTTAACGTAAGGCTAAAAAATAAACTTTTGTTTTTCTAAAACTTTGCGATACATTGAAATCATTCTATTAATTCATGGTCTTATTTGGAGAGCACTATGAATTTTATATCGCTATATCCATTTTCATTTGGCTCTTATACTGATTTCCTCACCATCATTGCGGCTGCATTGGGTTGTGGTCTACTTATCGGTCTTGAACGTGAACGAAGTCAGCAACGTGAAAATCAAAATAGTTTTGCGGGTTTAAGGTCTTTTGCTATTTGTGCTTTACTTGGTGCTGTTTGTTTTTTGTTTGGTCCCTATTTTGGCATTGCGGGTGCATTCATTACAGGTGGTATCGTCATTTATTCTTTAAAGAATCAAACTGATGATCCCGGTATAACTACTGAAATTGCATTTATACTCACTTATTTTATCGGTGGAATGTGCGTTTGGAATATTTCTTTTGCCGCAGGTTTATCGGTCATCCTCACCGTCTTGTTGATGACCAAACATTCTATGCATGGCATTGCCGGGAAATGGATTACAGAATCTGAATTTAAAGATGGAATTTTCTTACTGGCATTGTTATTAATTGCATTGCCACTGACACCAAACAAAGCTTTATGGGGTGCTGTGCTTAATCCCTATGTTATTTTAAAATTACTCACCTTAATCTTGGCGGTGCAAGCACTTGCACATATTGCCAAACGATTATTGTCATCAAAAAATGCTATGCTGTTGTCTTCGCTTGCTTCAGGTTTTGTTTCCAGTACCGCTACCATTGCCAGCTTAGGATTAGAAGTCCGAAATGGACGTGCAGAAGCCAAAGCCAATGCTGGGGCAGCATTAATGTCTTGCGTGGCAACCCTACTACAACTCATGATTATTGTGATTGGTATCAGTATTACTTGGTTCAAACTCATTGTACTGCCCTGCCTAATCGCTATCGCGATACTAACCATTTTTGCCTTATGGTTTATGCGTCACACACAACCGATTGAGAATAACCAGCTTGTAGATAGTCGTATGTTTAGTCTAAATGAAGCAGCCATTATTGCAGTGTCGTTAACCTTGATTCAGGCGGGTGTATATGGGCTAAATCTTTTATTGGGTGATGCGGGTTTAATTGCAGGTACGCTTTTGGCCTCATTATTTGAAATTCATGGCGCTTTGGCCACAATTGTCATTCAGGGAGAACCGAGTAATCACATCTTATCTCTCGCCTTTGTTTTAGGTTTAGCAGCACATGCCATTGCGAAATCGATAAATGCATTTTTAAGTGGTGGCAGCCGCTATGCCTTGATCTTTGCTCCAATTCAAATTTTGCATATGACGATGTTTATTACAGTTTTTGTTTGGGTTCTTCAATATTAAAGCACTTTTTGCAAGGATGAAATTGAAAAGCAGCAAAATTATTTTAAGATTTCGATCAATATATAATTATAAAAATTAAGAGAATTTTAAAATTTCATCAAAAAAACGTTGAAAAAATAAAATGTTGAAATATGATGACAGCGAGAATTTTTATACTCATAAATTTTAATATTTTATAATTTGGAATAATTCATGAAAATTAAATTACTGTCTTTTACCATCATTTCTTCATTATTTTTAACCGCATGTGGAGGTGATTCAGATGCTGGGGATTATACAACGAACAATGAGTCTGAATGGTTTGGATATGAAACTGGCTCTTCAACCCAAGACATTAACCTCTTTACTAAAGTAAAGTTTAGTTTTAACAATAAGCAAATGTACATCAATGGTGAATATAACGTTGATGGTTCAACACAGTTCCTTTCATCTGATCTTTTAAGTGATTATCTAGCAACAGATGGACTCTATGATGCGCCTAAAAGTAAAACTGATTTTGGCTATCAATATGCAACGCTGAAATCGCAAACAGCGACAGTTTGGACATTTACACCTTATTCATCACGTAACTATAACCAATTAGAATTAACTGAAAAATTTGAAACAGTCAACTTAACAGGCAAAGCAATTAGTCCATATATCGATGGATTTGAGCATTATGCTGGCTCAAATATTGCACTTAGCTCAATAGTTGGCACTTATTCTTCATATTATGTGCAAAAACTTAAAGGCAAAACATTCCCGTCTGGATCAACATGTTTACGATCTATTTCCTCTTCAACAAATACAAGCTTCGCTGATCTTTATTCAGGCTATCGTCTGAATAATTACGACCCATCAAAATATTTTAAAGACGGTTATATTTCAACGGTGCTAGGAAAGTTCAACTTAGATTTATCCCGAGACATGCAACTGAATACATCGGTTGATGCTGTAGCTAAAATCGGCTCTGACTATTACCCAGCAAACTATTATACTGCAGGTGAATATGACATACTTTCAAACAAAATTAAGCAATATGAACGAGATTATCAAGACGCTGTTGCTGAGTTTGGTAAAAACAGTATAAATGCTCAGTTACAAGAAGCTTATCTAAATGGCTTAAAGTCAGAATGTACGCTATTTAACAAAACAGCAAGTGCTGCAATTGATGCTGTAAAATAAAAGATATTCTTTTATATAACACTGACTAAATCTTATTTTTAGTCAGTGTTTAAGATAATTTAATCGTTTCAATTTGTAGCTAGAAAAATAACAAAGTTAAAAATCACAGCAGGTTTAACAAAATCTACAACCTTCTATTTCACAACAGTCTAACGATATTTGCCAAATACTTTCCAGAGATTGTTATCCGCTAAAGGATCAGCATAGCTATCATTTCTTGACTTGCGCGGCTTATCGCGGGCATCCACCAATTCAAAATCTTTTTCAGTGCTCAGCACTAAACCATTCACATAAAATCGTGTTCTCGTATATTCACTTTGTCCAAACTGAAAAATATAGGTTCTTAAATCAATGAACTCACGATGTGCAACCAAGGCTGCGGTATCATCACTGTTTAACCACTGTGACATTTTTTTAATTTGGCTGGGTTCAAATTGCCCACATTTCTCTACCAATGCAGCAATTCCACGAAAAGTCTTTGATTCTTTGGCACGGGTTTTATTAATCCGAATCCGATCTACATGAAAGAAAAACAAAGGTAAATTTAAATGGCTAGGTAATTGAGCAACATCTAAAACCTCATCATCCATAAAAGGTTGATACAACATTTGTGCCCTTTCAACCAAACCAAGCCACTGTTTATAGTAGGTATCTACTTCCGATTGTGTCCCATAATAAATAGGCAAACCTTCAACATTGCTTAAGTTTACAGGTGGCCAAATATTTTGACGTAATAATGCAATATCACTTTTCAAGCTTTGTATGGCAATCGCATCTTGCATTATCTACTCCTTGAGTATTTTTTAAGCTTAGGCTATTTGAGTATGCTATAGTTATATCAATGAAACAAGTCTATGAAAAGGAATGATAATGTCCGAAAATAATGATTTTTTTGAAGAATCTGAAGAAGTTGAAGCTGACGAATACTTTTATGAGCGCGCGGATGAATTTATCGCACTTGCCAATCAATTTGCAGATCAAAATCATCAAGTGTCTCACTTGACAGCACACCCGGGAAAGATCAGTGCGTCATTTATGTATGCCAATGCCCGTTATAGCATTTGGCATGCAGCATGCGCCTACCAGCAAGCGCCAGATTTTAAAACAGATCGCCAAGTCATTTTAGACTATTACGTGGAACAATTTAAACTCATGCTTGAAGATCATCTTGATGAATATCAAGAAAATTTTGACAGCTATTTTTCAAATTCAGATACAGAGGAAGTAAAGCGTTTCGTTTAACCTGTGGATTGCCTATAATAGCGCACCAATGAAATACGCTATGTGGAAAAGTCATGTCTCAAAAAATCGATGCTACTGATGTCACCGAAGAAGAAGCCTTAAATGCTGTTTTTTTTGAGCGTGCGGATGAGTTCATCAAACAAGCCAATGAGTTTTGCCGCCCAGCGAAAGGACAGCAACCTAAGCCAGAAGAACTTCGTGGACAAGTCAGCTCAGCAATGCTCTTCGCTACTGCACGTTTTAATACTTGGGTTGCTGCAAACACCTTTAAAGATGGTGATGAAATGCGTGATGCCAAAGAACAAGTCATGTCTTATATATTGCAACAATTCCAAATGATGCTTGAAGACAATTATGATGAGTATTGTGAACAGTTTGAAAATTATCTCCGCTTCCGTAAAAACGAAGATTTTCATACCCACAAACATGATCATGATGACCATGATCATCAACACTGATGTAAGTTAAATCATCTTAGATTGATCTAAGCATTGATAAAATAGCCTCATTAATGAGGCTATTTTTTTATAACAGTTTTGGCAGTCATCCCAAAACAATAAATCAACTGACTCCTTCCAATGGCTTTACTTCATAAATTTTACCAAGCGACAATATTCATCTTTTATAAAATTCATGTATTGTATTTTGATAATAAATAACAATTTGGACGTTGTATGCAAGATTTGAATTTTCCAATCATTGACCCACATATTCACCAATGGGATCCCTACAACACCCCTCATGCAGCAGCATTTGCGGTAAAGCTTTTGGGCAAGCATCCATTCCTACTTGATAAAATGGTTCGTTTAGTCAAAGCTAAAGATTTGATTGAAACGGTTGGACTAACGGAACACATTACCCGACCCTATTTACCACAAGACTATAAACATGATCTTGGCTCATATACGGTCGAACAAGTGGTGCATATTGAAGCCAGTTGGGCCAAACAGAAAGGCAAAGGTGTCGTAGGTGAAACAGAATTTATTGAATCCTTACCCTTTAATGAAAATACCGTAAAACTTGGTGGCATCGTGGCTACCGCGGACCCGTGCGATCCTAATTTCAAAAAGATTTTAAAGTTACACCAAAAAGCATCTAAACATTTGCGCGGTATACGCCGCATGGCTTCCTTTCATGAAGATAAAGGCGTGCATAATTGGACGGATCTCCCACACCTATATACTGAGAAAAAGTTCTTAAAAGGCTTTGAACAACTCGCGCAACATAACCTGAGTTTTGATGCTTGGGTGTATTCTCATCAAATTCCCGATGTAATTGAGCTGGCAAAAAAGTTCCCCGAAACCTCAATTGTTTTAGACCACCTTGGTACACCAGCAGGCCTGTTTGGTAAAATTGGACAAAATACAGGCTTATCAAAAACAGCACGTGAAAATATTTTTTATCAATGGCAAGATGCTATTGCTGAATTATCTGCTTATCCAAATGTATATACCAAAATGTCTGGTCTATTTATGCCAGTGCTTGGTCATCAATTTTATAAGAAAAAACAACTGGCCTCTAAGCAACAAATCATTGATCTTGTTGCACCACTAATTCTGCATGCTTTGGAAAGTTTTGGCACCTATCGGGTGATGTTCGCTTCCAATTTCCCAATGGATCGGGTCAATACCAGTCTGGTGAATATCATTGATGCGTTTAGTGATATCGTGATGCAATATGATGAAAATGCACTGGAAAATATCTTCCACCATAATGCCAAACAATTCTATCGTTTGTAATTTTACAAGATAAAAGAGGTGTTTACTTAAACACCTCTTCAAACTTATTTACTGATACACATAATTTTTAAGTATAGAAGTTTAATTAAATTGAGCAAGAAAGGCTTGAATTGCATGTCGTGCAATTTCAGCATCTTCAAATGATTTCACTCCTGAAATACCCACTGCACCAACCAACTGACCTTGATACAAAATAGGCTCACCACCTTCCAACATCCCTGAGCCGCTCTGCATGGTTAAAAATCCCATTTGACCATTTTTGATAAGGGTCTCATATGATCCTGACGGTCTACGACTTAATGCAGAGCATCTGGCTTTGTCCAAACAGAAATTCGACGTCAATGCAGAAGTACCGTCCATACGCTTCATTGCCAATAAATTGCCTGTTTCATCAACGATGGCAATACTGACATTAAAAGCATGATCAATTGCATATTGATGTGCTTTATTCAATAAAAACTCTGCATCAGATAAGGTTAAATAGTGTTTGGTTTGCATATTTTCTTCCTGAATTATAATGTCTAAAATCACAAAAAAGCCTGTAGTCTAAGGACTACAGGCTTTTATTCTAAATCAAACTTGATTCAAAAAGACTGTCCATTCTGCTCATTTATTCAAGCAATCGAAGTGGTCTTAAATCCCCTTAAGCTTGCATTTCAGCAAAGACTTGTTTAGCCATATCAATGGTAAACTGAATATCTTCATCACTGTGTGCAGCTGAAATAAAGCCTGCCTCAAATGCAGATGGAGCAAGGTTTACACCACGATTTAACATCCCATGGAAGAATTTACGGAATGCTTCAATATCGCATTTTAAAATATGGTCAAAACTGCTAATTTCGGTTTGATCAGTAAAGTAAAGACCAAACAAACCACCCGCTTGTTGAGTAAAGAATGGGATTCCAGCTTCATCAGCAGCCGCTTGTAGACCTTGTAATAATTGATCTAATTTTGCAGACAAATCGCTGTAGAAGTTAGGTTGGCGAAGGGTTTCAAACATTTTGATCCCTGCTCGCATAGCCAAAGGATTACCCGACAAGGTTCCTGCTTGGTAAACCCCGCCTAAAGGCGCGATACATTCCATGATTTCACGTTTTCCACCAAATGCACCAACTGGTAATCCAGCACCAATGATTTTACCCAAAGTCGTTAAATCAGGTTTTACATTATAATATGCTTGCGCACCACCGAGTGCTACACGGAAACCTGTCATCACTTCATCAATAATAAATACTGATTTGTATTGATCACATTGCTCACGAATCGTTTCTAAGAAACCTGTGATTGGTTTAACCAGATTCATATTTCCAGCAACAGGTTCAACAATTACCCCTGCAATCTCTTGACCATATTTCGCAAAACAAGCTTTAACAGCTTCAATATCATTATATGGCAAGGTCACCGTATGCTTGGCAAAATCAGCAGGTACACCCTTTGATGTTGGCTCACCCATGGTCAACATGCCTGAACCCGCTTTAACCAATAAAGAATCTGAATGTCCATGATAGCAACCTTCAAATTTCACAATCATGTCACGACCTGTATAACCACGTGCCAAACGAATAGCCGTCATGGTTGCTTCAGTACCTGAGTTGGTCATACGGACCAATTCAATTGATGGCATGATTTCACAGATCAAATCAGCCAGTGTGGTTTCATGTACCGTCGGTGCACCAAAGCTTAAACCATCAACCGCTGCTTCTTGAACTGCTTGGATAATATCAGGATGTGCATGACCTAAAATCATCGGCCCCCAAGAACCCACATAGTCCACATAGCGCTTGCCGTCGACATCGTATAAATAAGCACCTTTGGCTTTTTCGATAAATACTGGCGTACCACCCACCCCATTAAACGCTCGTACTGGAGAATTCACTCCACCTGGAATATGTTTACTGGCTTGTTTAAACAATTGCTCTTGTTTTGGAGATAGGCTCATAAATCGACTCAATCCTGTAGAATACTAAAATTTCAAAATGATATAAAAAATCACGATACAAATTAAGATTTTGCAGTTTCTGCAAATAACTGTGCCCAAGCTGCGACACGGGCAGGAATATTTTCAACTGATAAAGCTAATATATCACTAATCACAGCGCAAAGGTCAGCACCAGCCTCAATCACAGCTTGAGAATTTTCAACTGTTAAACCGCCAATAGCACAAATAGGTAAATCAAACTTTTCAGATGCCTGCTGTAATGTCGCTAGGCCAATATTACCTGCTTCAGGTTTGGTCGATGTTGCATAAATTGCGCCAAAGGCCACATAGCTTGCCCCTTCAGCGATTGCTTTTTCAGCCAACTCAATTGAGTTTAAGCAAGTCCGCCCAATGATGACACCGTGTGGTAAACGTTGCACTGCATCTGAAATTTCACCATCAGACTGCCCAAGATGAACACCTAAACTAAATTGTTCAGCTAAATCTAAATCATCATTAATCAAAAATGGTGTCTGATAGTTTTCACACAGTTGCTTGATCTGCTTCACTTCATTTGCTTGGTCAGATTGAGCTACTTTTTTACGGCGATACTGAAGAATAGCGACTTGCTTAGTGCTTAAAGCAGCTTCGAGTTTTTCTAATAATAATTGGATTGGATCGTCGTTGGTAATCAGGTAAAGACCGCGCATTCAATATTCTCAAACAATCAAATAAATGGATTATAAGCAAGTTTTCTCAGCGAAGACGTGACAAAAACAAAAAAGCTTAGAAATCTCTAAGCTTTTTTGTTTAATTTATTACTATACTGACAAGATTAGCTCTCAATTTTATCTAGACTACGGTCTTTTAAACTTAAATTGCCACGTACAATATCGGAAAGCATACGCCAGTCTGAAATAAAACTATAAAATGGTTGCTTAAAACTTGCTGGCTTATTTTTCTCAAATACAAAATGCCCCACCCAAGCACATGCATAGCCTGAAAGCAGTCCATAGACCACGTATTTTGCTTTACGTTGACGAATTGCCTTGCTAAAAAAATAAATACCGACACTACTTCCAGCTGCATGCAAACGGCGACTCATCATGCTACGGTGTTCAGTTAAATAAAAACGATAAAATTCTGAATAGTTTTTAATTGGTAATTCAAACTTCGGGTTTTGCTCTAATTCCGATTTAGGCTCAACATACGCGTTCATGATCAATCATCCTGTTTTATTTTTAATCAGCTTAGTTTATTTTATGCTGCAATAACAGCCAAATTCAATATCAAGTCTGTTGACAATTCATCTATATTTACGACTTCAAGTATTGCCCAGACCATACAAGTCACGAAATAGGAAATTTTGTCATTCTAAATATTTAATGAGTAACGATATTGCGGTAAAAAATACTCAAATGTCATGCTATACAAGTCTTCTGATGACACATTTTAAGTTACAATGCCCGATTAAACATTCAATAATGTTTAATTATCTAATAACCATGATTAACACTTAGGACCCTCACATGCTTGAAGTTGAATTAAAGTTTCAAATTCCGGAAGCCCGCCGCAATGCACTCCTCAAAGCATTAGATCCTAAAAAATCCCAAATTATTCAATTACAAGCAAAATACTACGACACACCTGATCGTCAGATGTCCCAACACGGCGCTGCACTACGTCAACGCTTAGAAGGAACACGTTGGGTACAAACATTAAAAGCCGCCACCAAAAGCCATTTACAACGCTTTGAAGACAATATTGATTTAGGTGAGCTTGCTGAAGCCCCACATTTAGATATTGATATTTACCAGAATAAACCCGAAACACTTGCTGTTTTAAAAAATGCATTGGGGGATAAATTTGATGAACTCCAATTACAATTTGAAACCGACATCCAACGTACCATCCGTGTGATTCAGTTTGAAGATGCTGAAATTGAAATCAGCCTCGATATTGGTGAAGTCAGAACCGAAACCTCAAAACAAGAAATTCATGAGGTTGAATTTGAGTTAAAAAGTGGCTCAATTCAATCGCTTTTAGCTTTTAGTTTTGAGTGGGTTAAAAAGTATCATTTGTGGCTTGATGTACGTAGCAAAGCTGAGTTTGGACACTTATTGACTGTGAATCAAAAAGTCAGTCCAGCACAGCTCAGCAAAGAAACCATTTTAAATAAAAAAGACACTGCAGATAAAAATTTACGTGTGCTTATTGCCAGTCAATTACAACATTTATTGCCAAATATTGCCGCGATTTCTGCACAGGTTGCCCAGCCTGAACATATTATTCAAGCACAGACGGCCCTACACCATTTACATTTAAGTCTTTCTCTGTTTAAAGATTGGACAGATACCAAAACGGATAAATGGTCACATCAACTTTCAGCGTTTGAGAGTCATTTTAAAAACTTACAGCATTTTGAACATATGCAACGCACATTAGGTGCTTTACTGCAAAATCCGAAAACGGCGCAAAGTTTAGATCGGGATATTTTGTATGCTAATGAAAAACTTATCAATTTGGTCAAATCAACTCAAAATGTGCAGCACTATTTAGAATTACTCATGTTCAGTTTAGGACAGTCTGCGAAAGCGCCAACCCATGACTTAAAATGGTTTGCGCAAAATACATTGCAAAATCAGTATCGACAGTTACAAGAAAGTTTAAATGAAGCCGATCTATCTGACCTTGAAAGTTTAGAAGCGCTGGCTCAGCATTTAAATGAATTAAAATTTAGCTTTCCGATCCTAACCAATATCTATGATGTTAAGAACTTACAGAAATATGCGAAATCTTTAAATGATGCTCAACAAGCTTGTGAGCAATATCAAGTGCTTGCTTCATCATCATCTTACCTACAACAAACCGACCTAGAAGCCAGTGATTGGTTTGCCTTAGGCTGGCTTACCGCAAAACAAGAAGCTTATGCGGAAAAACTGCTTGAAGCGACAGAACAGTTCTTGGTTAGCCGTAAGTTTTTAAAATAAATCAGCGGCAAGAAGAGATGGTTTTATTGATTAAAGTTATTGAATAAAATCATCTCTTTAAATACTGCATAAAATTGAAGAATAGTAGTCGCGTGAGTATTCACGTTGCGAATTTGTAATCATTCATTAAAAACTCAAAAAAAACAATTTATCGGATTAAAATCGAAAGAATAAGTAGGGTCTGTTGACATTTCATAAATGGCTTGCGTTGTCGGCTAAAATTGAGCAGGCAAGGCATGAAACGAAGAGAATAGCGAGACTATTTTCGAGTTTCATAACGCAGACTGAGATAATTTTAGCCACAACCCTTCAGGACTAGCGTGTTTTTTGCTGCTACATCGTTACGAACTATTTATTTAGAATGACTAAATTTCATATTTCGTGCCTTGTATCATCTAAAAAACACTCTTATTCGCAAACGTAGACGAATTGTCAACAGACCCTAATAGAATGGAACGATAAGCATGTTTGAAATTGAATTGAAATTCCAAATACCTGAAGAAAAGCAAGAAATGCTCATTAAAGCGTTTCAAAGAAAAGATACCAATATTCAGCACTTACAAGCCAAATACTATGATACGGCACAATTTATTTTGTCTGAGCATTCCATTTCGCTTCGTCAACGCCTTGAAGATGATCAAGAAAATAAGCAATGGGTACAAACCCTCAAACTTCCAACAGAACAAAGACTCAAACGTGCAGAATTTGAGGAAAACATCGGAAGCTCAGAAATAGGATTAGATCTAAAAAATTATCTCAGTAATAAGCATATTGCTAAAAATATTAAACGCTTATTAGAGCAACATAAAGACGGATTAGAAGTTCAGTTTCAAACAGACATCGAAAGAAAACTCAGTTTATTTAAATTTCAAAATAGTGAAATTGAAGTCAGTTATGATCATGGTCATATCATCGCCCATCAACAGCATCTCGCATTACGTGAATTAGAATTTGAACTGAAACAAGGTACTGTTCAAGATCTAATTTCTTTTATCTTACCTCGGATGAAACGCTATAACTTATGGCTTGATACCCGTAGCAAAGCGCAACAAGGTTTTCAGCTTGCACAAAATACTCCAGACAATCCCGTACAGTTGCAAACGCCACTTATTCTTGATTCAAAGGATCATCCTGAGAATGCATTAAAAAAGATCGTGAATAATTGTCTATCTCATCTACTCCCCAACAGTACAGCAATTGCATCTGGAAACTTTAATTCCAAACATATTCATCAGGCACGTGTGGCAATACGTCGCTTAAGAAGCGCTTTAAAAACCTTTTCGAATTGGTCTTTGCATATCGATCCCACTTGGCAAACTCAGTTAACCGAACTATTTAGACAACTTGGTTCGGCTCGTGATTTAGATATGATTCGAGAAGAGTTATTACCTCAGCTTGAAGCGGCTGGTGCACCTAAGTTTAAACTTCCAGAACCTCAAGATGTTGATTCGCAAAAATTAACCAAACTGTTTAGATCTTTTAATTTTAATTATTTAGTCCTATCCCTGATTCAATTTATTGCCCAAGAATCAAATGAAAAATCTCAAATAGCTGTACATAAAGCAGCATTTAAAAAAGTTAGGCAATTACATCGCAAAATTCAAACTGATGCGAAAAACTATTTAAATTTAGACATCGAAGCACGGCACCGTACTCGTAAAAACTTAAAGCGTTTGCGTTATAGTATTGAGTTTGTAGCATCATTATCGGATAAAAGCCAAGTCAAAAAATATTTAAAAGCCATTAAACCTGCTCAAGAAAGTTTAGGTCTCTACAATGACCTGATTGTTGCTGAAGATGTGTTAAAAAAATTGGTCAAAACAGAACCCCAAGTCTGGTTTGCTTTGGGCTGGGTTGCCGCAGAACGGCAACGGCTTTTGCTGAAATCACAACAAGATTTGCTGCAGTTTGCCAAGACAGCCACTTTAGAGTAATTGTAGATACTCTCCTGCTCTTTAAACCGAGATGCTCCGATCACTGCGGACAAAAGCGCATAAGTTTTAAGCTGGATATGGAATCACGTTTTCAATAACTGAACGACTCAATGCCCTGTATCAGGATCCTCTCTTCTACACAACTAAATTTAATATTAAATTTCCCAAAACGCATTCCATAAATACGTGCATCATCATACTGATAAGCTGGTCGAGGATCTAAAGCCAGTACCGACTCAAGTTCAGCGATATATTTTTGGTCCATGTCAGCTGTTTGAAGAAATTTACTTTTTAATTGCTGTGCATGCTCAGACCAAATAACCTGTTTACGAACAGGCTCATGCTGGGCATAACCACTTTGCGCCGCATCCACAGCATCAGAATAATGAATATAAGGTTTAATATCGACAATCGGCGTACCATCTAAAAGGTCACTGCCTGTCACATATACACGAACTGCATTACCCTCTTTTTTAACGGCTTTAAGTTGTACTACAGATAAACCAATCGGTGCAGGACGATACATACTGCGTGTTGCAAATACACCGATTTTTTTATTTCCACCTAACCGTGGTGGCCTCACTTGAGGACGGAATTTATCTTTATCTTGTTGATTTTTATTGTCATGAAACTGCCAGATCAACCATAAATGACTAAACTCTTCGATTCCCTCAAATGCTTCCAAGACGTTGTAGGGTGCATGCATTTCGATAAAAGACTCCACCTGAACCAGATTTGGTTGTCGAGGAATACCAAATTTTTCAACATAAGGAGAACGCATAATCCCAATAATCGGGAGACTTAACTCAGTCATAATCATTTTTTCTGATAAGTTCAATTAAATATATTCAGTTTATCGAGAATGATTTTAGATTAGAATAGCAGGCTGTTCTAATTTGATAATTTATTGAGACCTTTAATGGCTGCTTTCAACGTCGAAAAGATTACTCACGTACACCACTGGAATGACACTCTATTCAGTTTTAAGACCACACGTGATACTGCATTACGTTTTAAAAATGGTCAATTTGTGATGATTGGTCTTGAAGTCAATGGTAAGCCTTTAATGCGAGCATATTCTATTGCAAGCGCTAACTACGAAGAAGAATTAGAGTTTTTCTCAATTAAAGTGCCTGATGGTCCTTTAACTTCTATTTTGCAAAAAGTAAAAGTTGGCGATGAAATTCTAATTTCAAAAAAACCTACAGGTACTTTGGTACTTGATGATTTGAATCCAGGTAAAAACTTATACCTTCTTTCATCGGGTACGGGGTTAGCACCGTTCTTATCAACGATTCGCGATCCTGAAACCTATGAACGTTTTGAGAAAGTCATCGTGGTACATGGTACACGCTTTATTTCTGAATTGGCTTACCAAGACCTGATCCTCAACGAACTTCCAAACAATGAGTTTTTTGAAGAGCTAGGTATTAAAGACAAATTGGTTTACTACCCAACTGTGACCCGTGAAGATTTTCATACGCAAGGTCGTGTAACCACTGCGATTGAATCTGGTGCATTATTTGAAAAAATTGGCTTACCGCGTTTTAATCCAGAAACTGACCGTGCAATGCTGTGTGGTAGCCCAGCATTCCTTGACGATGTTGTCGAGCTCCTTGACCAACACGGACTCAAAGAATCACCTAAAATGGGTGTTTTAGGCGACTATGTGATTGAACGCGCATTTGTTGAAAAATAATTTATTTTTCAAGCATCGTTAAACTGAAAACCGAGGTCCAATACCTCGGTTTTTTGAGTTTAATGAATATAAATTAGTACAGTTTGACGGCTCTGTTTTATAAATCTTGTATCTTTATAAAAAAGAAAGCCATACAAATGTATGGCTTTCCTTAAGTCAATGAGTAATTAAATCATCAATTTAGATTTTTCTGAGCTTGACCATATTGGTCAGCCATCACTTCAACCAATTGATCAGGTTTAATATACTTCTTAATCACAGCATCTACATCCGCTTTGGTCAGTTGAGCAAACTCTTGATCTCTTAAAGCACGACTATCCATTTTCTTATTGCGTTCAAGCTGGCTGTTTAACATACGATGAATCACACGTTCATCTTCTAAAGACGTTACACGTTGCTTCATGATATTGGCTTTAGCCGCTTCCAACTCCTGACTGGTTACTCCAGTCGCTAATAAGTCATTCAGCACTTTACGCACCACTTGCGATACTTCAGCAGATTTTCCTGCTGTGTAATTGGCTTCGATCGACAATGCACCTGCTTCATTAAAAGAGTCCAAGTTTAATTGACTACCAAAACCATAAACCAACGCATTTTTTTCACGAAGCTCTTGTCCTAAACGTGAAGACAATTGCGAGTCACCCAAAATATAACTAAAGACAATCAGTGCTGCGGCATCTTTATTGTCTACACCTACAGGTAAGGTCTGCAAAGCTTGATAACTACCAAACTCACGTTGTTCTGAAAGGGCATGCACTTTCTGCGCTTTATAAGGGGTAAATTCTGTTGATAAACGCTGATAAGGTTGTTTAGCTGACCAATTTCCAAATTGTTGCTCAAGTAACTTCTTGATCGGTTTTGCATCATATTGCCCAGTGATAGAAATAAAGGCATGGTCCATTGCAAAGTATTTTTTATACAAATCAATAACTTGTTTATTGGTTGCTGCTTGAATCTGTTGTTTAGCCAGTTCTGGTTCAAAATGATAACGTAAATCACCCGGCTGATAGGTTTCAAGTAGGCGCGCAATGGTTAAAGAGGATACTGTTTCAGGCTCAGTATATGGTCGATCCAAACTAGATAAACTTTGTAATTTAATTAAATCAAATTGCGATTGTTCAAATTTAGGGCTCTTCATCACCGACACGATATATTTAAAGAACTCTTCAAATTTTTCTTTTTTCGCTGAAATTTGAATAGTAATCCCGTTATCCGATGCCGTCGCAGTTGCTGCACCACTTGCTTCAATAGTTTTATCTGCAATATTCTGTAAGCTATATTGCTCAGAAGCACGTAATAATAAATAAGCCGTAAAATCGAGAATTTGTGCCTTATTCATTAAAGATTCAGCTGTACCAAAATTAACCTCAATGGTTGCATAGGTTTTATCATCACGTGTCGAGGTTGGGAATAAAGCATACTTCATCCCATTTTTTAAAGTGCCACGTTGAATCTTTTTCTCTGTTGCAGTTAAATATTGTTTCGATTTTTCAACATATTGGGCAACTTCCGCTTGATAAACACTGACATCTTTTAACGGTTCTACTGCAGCAGCTTGTTGATCTAAAGTTTTTGGTTTTTCAGCAGCTTGCTTTTGCTCTAAGGCCTTTTTCTGGTCTTCAGGTGTCGGTTGAATATCACCATTAAAACGGTGCTGTTCAGTTAAAAATGCTTTTAAAGTTGCATTAGTTTCAGCTACGCTTAACTTTTGAATGGCTTGTTGATCTTTAAAATATTGTGCCCAATTACCATGAGACGACACCACATAATCACTTAACATACCACCAACAGCAGCAGCACTGGTCAATAAACTCTCGTTGGCATTCTGGATTAGATTTTTAACCCGTTTTAATTCGACATCATCAAAGCTTTTATTTTTTTCTACACCGGCAATCAACGCACTGTCAATTTTTTGAGCATCATGGTTTGGTGCATAAATCGCCCCCATAAACACCAAATTAAAATCATCATCTAACCATGTTGTCGACTGAACATTGGTCGCTACACCAGTTTCTACCATGCTGGAATATAGATGACCACTCGGTTGTAAGGTATATAAATATGGCGCAAGTGCTAATACTGGCTGAATTTTTTCATTCTTACCATTCATATAAATATTGAATTTGGCAAGGTCACTGCCCTTTTTCACCACAAAATTACGATTTTTTATGGTTGAAGAATCAAGTAAAGGTACTGTTGCTTGTTGAGGAATCTTACGTGCAGGTATCGCACTAAAGTTTTTATCAATGGCTTTTAAAACTTCTGCTTTATCAAATTTACCAGCAATCACCATTACCGCATTATTCGGTGCATACCAGTCTTTATAGAATTTGTTCAATTCATTCATTTTAATTGACTGTAGTTCAGCAAGATCACCAATTGGTAAACGACCTAATGACTTGTTGCCATAGGCTGCTTTCCACATTTGATCCATCAGCACAGCAAAAGGCTGATCCATACGCACTTCGCGTTCGCGCATCACAATATTGATTTCTGAAGGAACGAATTGTTCTTGAAGCACCAATTTGTCCATACGTTGTGACTCTAAATAAATCACTTCATTTAGGGTGTTTTGGTCTGGGCGTACAATATTGGTATATTTAGTCGAATAATAATCGGTACTGGCATTGGTCATTAACGTATATTGATCTAAACGGCGTTGAAATTCTTCACCTTTTACATCTTGTGTGCCTTTAAAGGCTAAATGTTCAAGTAAATGTGCAAGACCACCTTTGCCTTGTGGATCATTTAATGAACCGGTCAAATAAACCGTATTCATAAAGACTTTACTTTCTTTGTCATTCGGTGCAAGTAAAACTCTAAAGCCATTCTCTAGCTTATATTCTTCGATATTATGTTCAGATTTAACCAGGATGGCTTGAGCAAAACTAGACGCACTAAAACCAAGAATACAAAGCGACAAGGTGAGTTTTTTCAACTGCATGAGCATAGGAGAATCCAGAATTTTTTAAATTTTAAACATTTATAAGCTAAACATCTTAAGAAATTCTGAACAAAATTTATAGTAAAGTTTTGAAAAAAGAGCCGTTTATTTCAACGGCTTTTGTAATGATTTGAACATGTCTATCTTAAAATCAATTTAAATAAAAATCTCAGCTTGCATAAATAACTGTGCATAGCCTGAAATTTCTATACGTTGACTATCCTGAATAGCACAAAACAATTTTCCACCGCGCGCTGATGCCTGATAACCAATAAGTTGTATTTTACCTAGCTTTTCAGCCCATAAGGGCGCTAGACCAGTATGCATTGAACCTGTTACAGGATCTTCATCTATTCCTTTATGTGGAGCAAAATAGCGAGCAACATAATCATAATCGTTTGAAGCTGCGGTAATGGTCACATCATAGCCTGCAGACTCAGCAGTTAATGCGGTACTCACATGATACTGTTCTGCAATTTTTCGGATATTGGTTAAGTTTGGCTTTGCATTTATCACATCTTGTGCAGATTCACAAACTAAAATATAAGCTTGCGCATTGAGGTAGACTTCTTTAAAAGGCTGATCAATGACATGATTCAATAACGCTGGATAATCGATCACTTTTTGTGGCTGACGAATCGGGAAATTCATCAGGATCTTTCCATCCTCAGCTTGCTGGATGATAAAAATACCCAAATCTTTAACATGAAAATGAATCGTCTTCGCTTGAGTATAGTCTTTAAATAAAACAAATGCTGAAGCTAAGGTTGCATGCCCACAAAAATCGACTTCAACCTGTGGTGTAAACCAGCGAATTTGATAATTTTCATCATCCATGCGTTTGACAAAAGCAGTTTCTGCCAAATTATTTTCTAAGGCAATATTTTGCATCAGAGCATCATCCAGCCAGTCATCTAAGACCAATACAGCAGCAGGGTTGCCCTTAAACAATTCTTGTGTAAAAGCATCAACTTGGTACATTTTCATTGTCAAAACTCCTCATTTTAATCTATTCTAAGCAATACTAAAAATGATTACAGATACAGTCTAAGTTTTAAAATGGTTACAGTTGAAGCTTGATCGTATTGACCATTCAAAATACACCTGTTTTATAGATTCATTTGAAGTTTATAATCTTTCCTAGATCAATAATGATGGAATAAGCACGATGAAAATAAGCATAAAACTCAAAAGCGTCGTTATAAGCAGCCTAATCCTATGTTCTCCACTGACTTTTGCAGCCGATACCATTTGGATTGCTGGAACCACACATAAAGGGACAGTTACCGTACCTATAGAGAATGGCCCTAATGTGGTTTGGAAATGCGATGGTACTGTATGTCGAATGTCTGGACCTTGGGGTAATCAACTTTCAATCGACTCATGCCAAAGTTTGGTATCTCGAATTGGGAAAATCACCTTCTATAAAAATTCTGCTGGAAAAATTTGGACAAAAAATTCAAAAAAATTGGCTGAGTGTAATCAAGCTGCAAAATAGAACGCTTTAGCACCAGCAGGCCATCATATTTATCAGAAATATGATCGTGATAAACTGCTATTTATAGTCGAGAATACTCTGACTTGTTTTAATGAATCAGCTTTTAATTAAAAAGAGTATGTTTGATAAACTTTAGTTGAAAAAAAACACCTAAATGTAATTTAGGTGCTTTTTATGGCGTTTAAATAATATAGAAAAATAGGTTAACTATGTTTTAACTCTTCTCTCTCATCTGAAAGTAAAATGCTTTGATCTGTCTGCCCCATCAATTGACTGGTCACAACACCTGCAGTCATCGAACCATCAACATTTAACGCAGTACGCCCCATATCAATCAAAGGTTCAATGGAAATCAGCAAAGCCACCAAAGTTACGGGTAAACCCATAATCGGTAAAACAATCAGTGCAGCAAAGGTTGCACCACCACCGACACCTGCAACGCCAATTGAACTTAAAGTCACTACGCAAGCTAAAGTTAAAATCCAGATCGGATCAAGTGGATTAATCCCTACTGTTGGGGCAACCATCACCGCAAGCATCGCAGGATATAGACCCGCACAACCATTTTGTCCAATCGTTGTACCAAATGAAGCAGAAAAGCTAGCAATAGACTCAGGCACACCCAAACGGCGAGTTTGTGCTTCAATATTTAATGGAATACTTGCAGCACTCGAACGGCTGGTAAAAGCAAAGGTTAATACAGGTAAAACCTTTTTAAAGAAGCGGATTGGGTTAACGCCTGTCAGCAACAATACAATTGCATGTACTGCAAACATGATGGCTAGCCCCAGATAAGAGGCAACCAAAAAACCACCAAGATTAACAATATCAGCGGCTTTAGAACTTGCTACGACTTTCGTAATCAAGGCAAATACACCATAAGGTGTAAGCGTCATCACCAATCGAACTAACTTCATCACCCACGCTTGCAAAGTATCAATTACAGTGACGATACGTTGGCCTTTTTCGGCATCATCTCTGATCAGGTTAAGCCCTGCCAAACCGAGCATCGTAGCAAAGATCACCACACTAATGATTGAGGTTGGATGTGCCCCAGTGAGTTCAGCAAATGGATTTGTTGGCAAAAAAGATAAAATAAAATCAGGTACATTTAAGTCTGTGACTTTACCAATATATTCAGATTGAATTGCTTCAAGACGTGCTGTTTCCTGTGTCCCTTGTACAAGACCAGCCGCACTTAATCCAAATAAATTGACCACAAACACGCCAACCAAAGCGGCAATAAATGTGGTAATTAGTAATGTACCAATGCTAAAAATACTAATCTTGCCTAATGAGGATGCATTATGTAACTTAATCACAGCACTCAGGATGGAGACCAGCACTAATGGCATGACTACCATTTGCAAAAGCTTTACATAACCATTTCCAACGATATTAAACCATTGAATAGACTCAGTTAAAATTTCAGAATTTGTACCATAAACCCAATGTAATCCTAGCCCAAATACCACACCTAAACATAAACCGGCAAACACTTTTTTAGCCAGACTCCAATCTGTCTTTCTGGTTTGCATCAGCAGTATGATCAAGGCAATGAATATGACAATATTCAAAATGAGCGTATAGTTCATTCGAGTTCCAATAGTTTTGATCGTTTTATTATAAGCTTATTGTGAAATATCCAATAGTCTTTAGCATTTTTTGATATTTAAGTGTTGTTTTCTCAACATGTACTATTAATAATAAAAACATTACTTTAGCTTACTCATGAATTTTTTGTATAAGCTTATACAAATAAAGACTAACACCCAGAATATAGGCCATCTTATGAATTCACATATCCAAACTGTTGAACTTTCTAAGGCTTATCGCCTATTAAATCACGGTCCAACCGTGCTTATCTCAGCCCAGTATGAAAACGAAAATAATGTCATGGCAGCAGCTTGGGCTTGTGCATTAGAACTTGTGCCTGCCAAAGTGAGTGTGGTTTTAGACAAAAGTACGAAAACTCGTGAATTAGTTGAAAAGTCAGGGCATTTCATCCTGCAAGTACCGACACTTAAACAACTTAAACTGGTACAACAATTAGGTTCAATCAGTCAGTTTAATGATCCTGAAAAACTCTCACACTGCCATACGCCACTTTTCCGGTTTGAGGGATTTCATCTCCCTGCGGTTGAAGGCTGCGCTGCATGGTTAATTTGTGAACTGATTCCTGAACCGCATAATCAACAAAGCCATGATTTATTTATAGGCAAAGTCGTCGCTGCATATGCGGATGATCGCGTATTCCGAAATGGTCACTGGTATTATCATGAAGTTGGTGCTGAATGGAAAAGCCTACATCATGTTGCAGGTGGACATTACTATACGATCGGAGATCCTGTAGATGCCAATCTATAAGCTTAATCCTTACGAATTTTTGCTTGTCGATGGGCCAATCTGTTTTAAATCATGTTCAATTCATAATTGTACAATGATCTAAAGAGACTTAGCCCTTGATCTTAATCGTACATATCCTGCAATAAGCTCCGATTTTACCCTCTGGTTAAGTTGTGTGAATAAGCCTTGATTATTCCTAAACTAAATACTGATTATTTATTGTCATTTTTTTAAATTCACCTTAAGGTGAATTAACGGAAAATGGATAATCTGCATAATGACCAAGATCAGATCAAATAAAATTCAGCTGAGTATCTTCCTATGCCTGTGTATGTGTTTAGGCATTGGCATTCTCCGATTTTCCTATACTGCATTATTGCCCTCTACCCGTCTTGCATATCATTGGGACTCCAGCTTTGCCAGTATATTAAGCAGTGCAAATTTGTTGGGGTATTTAATTGGTGCATTTTGGGCAATGAAATTGCCTCAAAACTTTACCATGCCTCGATATATCATTTTAGCGGCATTTTCTGGAACGGTGAGTTTACTCAGTTGTGCTTTTTCAGGTCTTCCCGAAAGCTGGTATGTCTTTTGGCGAGTCATTTCAGGCATCAGTGGTGGCTTATTGATGATCCTAGCTCCCAGTATCGTTGCACATTGCAGCAAAGCTGAAGAACGGCTAACCATCAATTTTATTGGCTTTAGTGGTATTGGCATTGGAGTATTATTGGCAACCCTGTTTTTGCCTTATCTTGACAGAATCAACACACAATCTGCATGGATGATTTTATTTGCATTCTCTGCTGTCATTTGTTTGGTCATTGTTTATTTACTCAATCAGTTTAAAGATCATCTGGATCATATCAACGTAACAAACAATCAAACAGGGACAGTTAATGGTATGTATTTTAGTTTGCTAGTTGTCTATGCTTCTAGTGCTTTTGCCTATGTTCCTCACTCACTGTTTTGGATTGATTATCTTAAAAATACCCTACATCTTAATCTATATTTGATTAACTTTAATTGGATTTTGTATGGTGCAGGCAGTGCCTTAGGTGCAATCAGTGCTTACTTATTAGCTCAAAAATTCGGCAATTCTACCGCATTAAAAATATTATATAGTCTGTATGTTTTTGCGATCTTGATTGCTATTTTTTCAACTCATCCAATCCTTACCTATACATCATCCTTTTTTACTGGTTTGCTTAATCCTGCTGTGGTTTTCCTTACTTCATATACCATTTTACATCTTTATCATGTGGCCTATAAAAAACTATGGAGCATGGCAACATTAGCTTTTGCAGTAACTCAATTGATTGGTGGAATCTGTTTTAGTAGCTTGCAACATTGGGGAGTTTCATATCACCAGCAATTTATACTTGCCTCATGTGTACTTGCTGTAGGTACAGCACAATTTTTTATCTATTCTCAAACCCATCAAGTCATTAATCATAAATAAAGCTTAAGTTTTTATGAAATTTTAGAAACTATTGGTTATCAATTCATTTTTCATACTTTTGAATCCTATATAGTTATCCTACCGTAGGGAGACAGGGATGCCGCCACATCTGTATAGAAATGTGGGAGCACAGGACGTAACCTCGCCCAACGCGAGATTTTTGTCATCTTGTATCTTTTCATCTGAGCAAGAACAAAGCACTGCTTTGTTTGCAACGCAAGAGTGAGGCATCGCCTAGGCAAAAATATTTAAACTTTGAAACTAATGTGTGATATTGCAATCTTGTTATAATCAAACAATTTATTTTCCAATACAATTGATTTAATTAAAAATATTAATTAAGAAAATCTCTATTCTTTTGTCTAATTTGTTTGACAGGTTGACTATAAAACCAATCTAAACACGCTAAGCTTTATCCACTATGAAGCAACCTGTTTTACACACAGAAATAATTTAAATATCAACCTCAAGCAAATAAGTTTTAGCGTTCACTAAAAGCATTTTTCTTACACTTATTGACCATTTGGCATATAAATTGCTCTTTGTAATGCATGGATGGCAAAGTCATAAAGGTTTTAAGATGAATACTGAAATTAAAAAAATTCAACCTGAAGATGAAGTTTTAAGTGCAGGAAAGAACCTAACATTTGGTTTACAACATGTACTCACCATGTATGGTGGTCTGATTGCAGCACCTTTGGTTGTAGGCACGGCGATCGGTTTAAATGCAGCTGAAATTGCCTTATTAATTACGGCATCTATTCTTGTGGGTGGTTTGGCAACATTACTACAAACGCTTGGAATAAAGTGGTTTGGTGCAAAACTCCCAATTGTACAAGGCACTTCATTTGCTGCTGTCGCAAGCATGATCGCGATTGGTACAACTGGGGGCAATATCCAAACGATTTTTGGTGCTGTGATTGTCAGTTCTATTTTCGGGATATTGATTACCCCCTTTTTCTCAAAAATAGTGCGTTTCTTTCCACCGATTGTGACGGGTTCAATTATTACTATTATTGGGATTTCACTTTTACCTGTTGCAATCCGCTGGATTATGGGCGGTAATCCTAAAGCTCCCGAATGGGGCTCACTGGAAAATATTGGGATTGCAGCCTTTACCCTCGGTATACTACTTGTGGTGAGCCGCTTTGGTTCAGCTACAATGGCGCGACTAGGCGTACTCATTTCAATTATTGTTGGTGCAATTTTTACCATCCTGCTTGGTGTTGCCGACTTTTCAAAAGTGAGCGATGGTGATTTATTTGCTTTTCCACACCTATTTGCTTTTGGTCTACCCAGCTTTGAAATGTCCGCTATCTTAACCATGTGTATCGTGACCATTGTGATCCTTACTGAAACAACAGCCAGCCTATTAGCGATTGGTGAAATTGTTGATACAAAAATGGATAGTCATCGTTTGGCAGATGGTTTAAGAGCCGACATGCTATCTTCTGCGATTGCGCCATTATTTGGTTCATTTATGCAATGTGCTTTTGTTCAAAACGTGGGACTGGTTGCCATTTCAGGTGTGAAAAGTCGTTTTGTAGTAGCAACGGGTGGCGCTATTTTAGTTGTGCTGGGTTTATTACCGATTTTTGGACGCTTAATTGCTGCGATTCCGATGCCTGTTTTAGGTGGAGCAGGTATTGTTTTATTTGGTAGCGTTGCAGCAAGCGGTATTCGTACATTGTCTAAAGTGGATTATCAAACCCAATCCAATCTCATCATCGTTGCTGTGTCGATCTGTGTCGGCTTAATTCCTTTAATCAGCCCTGATTTCTTTCATGCCTTTCCCAAAGTATTTCAAACTTTATTTCATTCAGGAATAAGCGCGACGTGTATAGCAGCAGTATTACTCAATATTTTCTTTAATCACCTTTCATTTGGTAAAAAACCTGTTCGATCTTCGGTAAAAAATGTACAAACGGCCATACATTGAGATAAAAAAAGCAGAGCTTTAATAAAAGCTCTGCTTTTTTACTTACCATGCTCTATTTAACCGCCAAGAAAAGCAAATGACTGGATGCTTCTCTTAAAACCATTATTTTGTGGTTGGCATATGCTTTTTAATAAAGGCAACCAATTCAGGATTTTTTTCAACAATCGCTTGAGTATGGCTGGCATCTTTCACAGGTAAGAACGTTACATCTGTACCCATATCTTTTAAACGTTGTTGCAATCCTTCCGTCACAGGATAAGGCACTGCCATATCAGCAGTCCCCTGGATAATCATCACAGGACTATTAATTTTTTTGGTTGCAGGTTGGTTCTCAGCTAAGAATTTTTTTACTGTCGGATTTTCTTGGAAATTATCGACCAATCCAGGATAGTCTAAAACAGTTTTTCCGCCATTCTTAACAATATAATCACGGATATCATCGGCAAATTTATTATGCAATTCATCTAGACATAAGCCATTTTCACCTGTGGAACCTTCCGCAAATTCTGCAATATTTTTTGAACGATCTTTAAAAACTTCTCGATAATTAAACTTAGGCTCATAAGCGGTCACACCAACTGTGGTATAAGCAGCGTATGCCAATAATTCTGCATAAACTTCAACAGCAGTCCCTACTGGAGCTGTTCCAGCTTGTTCCTTTTGAAGAATATCTCGAATTGCTTGTGGCGCAACGACAGAAATAATATAACCCAAACTTGAGGCAGGTGCGCCTGCGACAGCACCTTTATAATTGGCATCACTATTGGAAAGCTCAGCAGTTCCTAAAGAACCATGCCCACCCTGCGATTGCCCGACAGACATCCATTGACCATTGATCTGATTACCATAGCGCTCTTTATATGCTTTCACTGCATAAATCGCTGAGTTAGCCTCACTCTTTAGATTTAAATACGGATGCATACCTGGTGTACCCAAGCCTTCATAATCTGGAGCAATAATCACATAACCTTCATTTAACAGGCTTTGCGCCATATTTTTAAATCGTGGGTTAAATTTATTTCTACTTGGGGCACAACTATCACCAACGCCCACCGTGCCATGCTCCCAAACCACAACTTTCCAACCATCTGCAGGTCGTGTTGTTTTGGGGATGAAAACCATCGCTGTGGCTTTCTTGGTTTCACCAAGTACATTTGGCATATTATAAGTCATGACTTTGACCGATGTAGCCTCATTGATTACATCAGAATTATATGTATTTTCAGATACATAATCCTTATTTGAACCCCAATTATTCCAGTTATTATCATCATCATTACATGCAGTCAATAATAATGCTGAACCGCAAGTAATAGCTAATAGTGTCCGTTTAAATCCTACTTTCATTAAAAAGTCCTCAGTTTTTATTGTTTGAACAGCTCCCTGTTCACCACTAATTAAGCATAAAAAAAAGCATCTTGCTAGAATGCTTTTAACTAAATAGTAAAATAATAGATAAATATAGATTGTAATCTTAAATTTAAATTCAAAAAATCAAATTAATGCAATAAAAATTCCCATAAAGATGATTAAACCAACCCAACGATTGTGCCTAAATGCCCAAAAGCATAATTGTGGATCACGATCTTTAGTTTTTGACCATTGATAAATGAAATCAGCAACAACCAATAATAATGTAATCAAGCCAAACGGAATCAATATATTTTCTAAATATAATGCCGAACCAATCAACAATACACTGGTCAATTGCAACAAAGAGATGATTTCAATATCATATTTTCCAAAAAGAATAGCTGTTGATTTGACCCCAATTTTTAAATCATATTCACGGTCTGTAATTGCATATTGAGTATCGTAAGCCACTGTCCATGCTAAATTCCCAAAATAAAGCAACCAACAGGTCCAATCTAAGGGTTTTCCCATTGCAGTAAATGACATCGGAATCCCCCAAGAAAATGCCATTCCTAACACCACTTGCGGTAAATGGGTATAACGCTTCATAAATGGATAAATAAATGCAAGCACTAATCCTGCAAGTGCGCAATAAAAAGTCGCAATCGGTAAGAAGAATAATGTACAGGCACTCGCTGCAACCAAGCCAATAAAGACCCAAATTGCTTCTTTAGCAGAGATGACTCCAGTTGCGAGTGGACGATGTTTAGTCCGCTCTACATGGGAATCTACTTTACGATCAGCAAAATCATTGATTGCACAACCCGCAGCACGCATAAAGATGGTTCCCAAGACCATTGCAACCAGCGTTACAATATCTGGAATTCCATCTGCAGCAATCCATAATGCCCACATGGTGGGCCACAAAACCAATTCTGTTCCAACGGGTTTATCAAAGCGACATAGATAATAATAAGCTTCTAACCGTTGTCGCCAAGTGGTTTGTTGCGCTATCGACATGACAGTCCTTAAATACTCTATTTTGAAATATTCTGTTGATGTAAAAATTGCTCAAAAGCAGGCAAAAAAGTTTCTTGAACAATAAATTTACAACCATGCCAAGTATAACAACTTTGCCGCGTCCAACCTTCTTCTAATTTTAAAACACGGCGTTCACATAACGGATTGGTACGTTGAAATAAATATTTTCCGATTGGCTGCGTTCGGATGTGCTTAAACAAACGTGCTTTGCCATGGATACTTAAAATGGGAAATATACTTTTTGCCTTGACCCAAGGTTGTTCATCACAACCAAATAAATAACTTTCACGCACCCAGGAGGTGTGTTGATGCGACATTAGCATCCATTGACTATCTAACAAGGTCATTCTTTGATAATGCTCATGAATCGGTTGAACTTTAAATCGCCCACCTGCTGCCTCAGTCAATTGTTGAGTCAGCGAACCTTGTGCATACAACCATGCTTTTAATTCAGGAGGAAATTTCTTATCCCGTATTGTGCATGATTGTTTCAATGTTCAGCCCTTCAATTTTTGGATGACTCAGTGTAACTTAATTTTTTTAATTTGTTTGACTTGATCTTGCAATTATTCAAAACTAGCTGAAAAATCCATCAAGTTAAATATAAATAAGCTTTCTCTTAGGTCTAAAATTTAGCCAATCCTCAATACTCAATTACGTTCAAGCATCCTTAAATGCTTATATCACTATTTTGATTTGTATGACTTTCTGCTACATTTTAGCTTTAAAATTAATCGAATGTATTTTAGGGCCCCTCATAATGAATATAAAAACAGCACTCCAACTCACTATTTTATGCGCTCCTTCAACATATTGTTTTGCGCTTAACTTATCCAACGCCCCCATTCAACAAGTCACCCTGTATCCCACACTGGCAAAAATCGAACGAAGTTTTCCAGTACAAGCAGGAGAACAACTCATTACACTAAATGGGCTTGCAGCAAACTTCAATATAGACCAATTGCAATATCAAAGTAGCAATATTGAAGTCAATGCTGTGTCTCATACAGATAGTGCAATTGATAAACCTGCAGGAAATGAATCTGCTCAATTACGTCACCACATTGAAAGCATAAAAAAACAGATTTCTGAACAAAACTCGATTATTCAAGCTGCTGAATTACAAAATAAGTTCTTAGAAAATGTCATTAAAGGTTCCGCGCCAAAAGTCCGTAAACAGGCTTACGAGGCTTTTATTGCCATTGACCAAGCCAAGGCCGAGAAAGAAAAATTACAACAACGCTTACAAGAGCTTGAACAGGATCTAAATGCCATTGGAGATAGTGAGTTTAATCAGCGAACACTAAAATTTTATGTCAATGCCCCACAACGGGGTGAAATTAAAATTAGCTATATGGTTCCTTATGCACGCTGGCAGCCGATCTATAAAGCTGAGTTAAACACCCAAACCAAGCAAATCAAGCTGACACGTATGGCAATGATTGCTCAAAAAACTGGTGAAGACTGGAACAATGTTAAATTGGCATTATCCACAGCAACCCCACAAAACTATATTCAACAAGTTCAACCCCAACAATGGTGGGTAAACTATTATGAACCAGAACCAGTACGACCAATTTATCCAGCACCCGCACCTATTGCAATGGCTGAAATGAGTTATGATAGAAAGTCCACTGCCGCAGTAAAAAAATCGCCCCCTCAATTTCCACAGTTTCAAACGGCTGATTTAAATTTTAGTACTGAATTTCGTTCAGAAACCAAAGCATCCATTCCAAGCAGCCAACAACAAATCTATTTACCTTTAAGTACTGAACAATATCCGGCTAAACTTTCAGTTTGGGCGATTCCAAAACAGAGTACTCAAGCCACAATTAATGCTGAAATTTCAAAACTTGATCAAAATTGGCCTTCTGGAATTGTAAAACTATATCGTGATGGCGACTATATTGGGCAAAGAGCTTGGAGCAATAGCGCAGATGAAGCACTTCAAATGAGCTTTGGTACAGATGATCAAATTCAAGTTAAAGTCACTGATTTAACCGACAAAAAAAATCCAGTCAAAGGTACTCAATCTGAAACCATACGAAAACAGCAATATTCAGTACAGAACCTGCATAACTATCCAATTCAGGTTACGATTTTTGAACCTGAACCACAAAGCCAGAACGGTAAACTCAGCACTCAATCGACCTATAATATTCCACCGACTGCAACACAATGGAACGGACAACCCAATATCAACCAATGGCAAATTGATTTAAATCCGAAACAGATTTATAAATTAGATATTCAACATCAATTTAAATATCCAAGCAAAGGGAGAACTTCAGGGTTTTAACTTTCGGTTTTTATACAAAATTTAGCCCAGTGATTACTGGGCTTTAATTTGGTCACGTAAATATCATTAATTTTGACATTTATTAGAGATAATCGCCTTCTCTTTCTGGCTGATACAATATTTTTTCAATTTTTACTTTCATCAAATGACCATCTGGCTGTGGCCATTCGATTTCCTGCCCTTCTGCCAATCCAAGAATTGCAGTACCTACAGGTGCAACAACATTGACCTGCCCTGTCTCACCACGAAAATCATGTGGATAAACCAAAGTAATTTCGGTTGCTTCCGTCGATGGTGCAATGGTGATTAAGACTTTTGCATTCATGGTTACTACATTTGGAGGCATATCTTGAGGCGCAACCACATCTGCTCGCGCCAATTCCTCTTCTAAATGTTGCATCGTCACAGTCAACTTCGACTGATGTTCCAACATCGTTTCTAAGCGATGTAAATCTTGTTCTGAAATAATAATATTTGGTTTACTAGCCATGTGCCTAATTCCTTCGATCTTTCACATCATTTGGGTATAGCAGCGATGTTTATAATGGGTCTGTTGACATTTTATAAATAAATTAAGCCACAAGCCGTAAACTACAGCATGCAACCTATATGTCGGAAACATGAAACGAAGTATCAATAAACTCCCATAATCTACTTCTTTTATAACAGATATTTACTTCGATGTTTAAGCTTATTGAACAACCATAAAAAAAGCCCCCTTGAGAGGAGGCCTTCTCAAGTTAATGCTTATTTAGCATAAACGGGGAATTTTGCACAAACCGTTTCAACTTTTGCTTTAACCGCATTGATCACAGCTTCATCACCTTTTGCATCGAGGATATCCGCAATCCAAACCGCCAAGTCGCGAACTTCCGCTTCACCAAAACCACGTGTTGTTACTGCTGGCGTACCGATACGGATACCTGAAGTAACAAATGGAGAACGTGGATCATTTGGTACAGCATTTTTGTTTACAGTAATATGAGCAGCGCCTAACCAAGCATCAGCATCTTTACCTGTCACATCTTGCTTAATTAAAGACAACAAGAATAAATGGTTTTCTGTACCACCAGATACAACATCATAACCACGTGAAATCAATACTTCAGCCATTGCTTTAGCATTTACAACCACTTGTTTTTGATATTCTTTGTATTCAGGCATCATTGCTTCTTTAAAGCAAATTGCTTTTGCTGCTATAGCATGAACCAATGGACCACCTTGGTTACCAGGGAATACAGCAGATTGAAGTTTTTTCTCAATTTCTTCGTTTGCTTTTGCAAGGATTAAACCAGAACGAGGGCCGCGCAAAGTTTTATGCGTAGTTGTCGTTGTTACATCAGCAATTTGCACTGGGCTTGGATACACACCTGCTGCAACTAGACCAGCAACGTGAGCCATATCTACAAATAAATATGCACCAACTTTATCCGCAATTTCGCGGAAACGTTGCCAATCTACAATTTGGCTATATGCAGAGAAACCCGCAACAATCATACGAGGTTTATGCTCTACTGCTAAACGTTCAACTTCTTCGTAATCAATTTCACCCGTTTCTGTATTTAAACCATATTGAACAGCATTATATGATTTACCAGAGAAGTTGACTTTAGCACCATGGGTCAAATGACCACCATGTGCCAAGCTCATACCTAAAACAGTATCACCTGGGTTGAGTAAAGCAAGATAAACTGCTGAGTTTGCTTGAGAACCTGCGTGTGGCTGAACATTTGCATAGTCAGCACCAAATAATGCTTTAGCACGATCGATCGCCAATTGTTCGATCACATCAACATATTCACAACCGCCATAATAGCGCTTGCCAGGATAACCTTCCGCATATTTGTTAGTGAGTTTTGACCCTTGTGCTTCCATAACAGCTGGTGAGCAATAGTTTTCAGATGCGATTAACTCAATATGAGCTTCTTGACGGGCATCTTCTTGAGTGATTGCTTGAGCAATTTCTGGATCAAATTCAGAAATAGAGATATTGGCGAACATTAGCGAGGTCCTATGAATTAGGGCTTTTAAGCCGTGCTAAGATTGCGCGTATTGTAGCATGAAGTTTGTAATTAAACAGAATGAAGTTTACTCCGTTTTAAATAAAAATGGCTCATGTTGAAAACATAAGCCATTTGCTAAAACCTACAATTTAAAATAGTTATTGTGCTGCAAACATTCCTTTTACATCAGCCACAATATTATCGATATTTAAGGCATAAGCTGTACTATGATCCCAAGCAGGATTGGTAATATAATTCACAGGTGTTGCCAGTGCTTTAGCTGTACCATATAAGGTATCTGTTGCCGCTTGAGGTACAGTGGTATCGGCTCCACCTTGGTAGATAATTACAGGCGTTTTGACTTGAACTTGTAAAGGTTGAGAATCTTTATTCAAGAAAGTTTGAACCACAGGTAGGGACATAAATGTATCTGTTTTTCTTGGATAATTTTTCAATGACCCATTGATTGCAACATACTGTCCCATTGCTCCCCCGAACTTATCGCCTAGTTGAGAAGAACAAACAGATTCTGCTTGTTTAGCAATCGCATCAGTCGGCACTTTAAAGACTTGGCTATAGTCTAAAGTTGGGTTTGCATTACGTAAGCCTGCCGCGATCAGAGCGGTAAACGTATCTAAAGATGCATAAACTGGAATCTGTTTATCAGGCGTTGCATTTGCCACGCTAGATTCTCCAGCATTTAGGATCAAATTCAGTTGTGACGCAGGTGCGACAGCAACCGTACCTTTATAATCTAAGCTTGCACGATCTGCGTATTGTGCAGCCCCCAAAGCAGCTTGACCACCTTGCGAGTGTCCAACAGTCACCCATTGTTTCGATGCTTTGTTACCTAACCAATTACGGGTTGCAACCACAGCATCTGTAATTGAATAAGCTTCACTTTTTACATTTAAGAATGGATGGAGTTCAGTTCCACTCGGCTCGCCTAAACCTTCATAGTCTGGTGCAACAACCACATAGCCTTCCGCAAGGAATTTAGAAATCATTCCTTTAATATAAACATTTGTCTCATTACGGCTTGGCGCACATATATCAGCGACACCGGTTGTACCATGCGCCCAAACCACAATTGGCCAACCTGAAGCTGGTGGCGCAGTTTTAGGAGTAAATACCAATGACGTTGCTTGTACTTCTGTGCCCTTCACTCCCTTCATCTTATACGTCATCACCACACTATCTGCAGCAACAGCAGTAAAATCAGTCTTGCTATATGCTGTAGGTGTGCCAACAACAGGATTTGTAATGTTATTTACATCAGTATTTGACGGCGATTCATATGAACCTCCCCCACTACCACCATTCTTACATGCTGTTAAAACCAGTCCAGAACTTAAAATTAAAACCGTTAATAATTTTTTTTTCATGTGAGTTATCCTTAAAACACAATTTTTTAAAATTAATTTATACGAGCTTAAGCGTATAATTATTTTATCAATACGTCAAAAAAATATGTTAAGCAAGTTTTTTAATCCCGATTTTAAACATTGATTCAATATCATAAAGACCTGTAGCTCTTCAGCACTTAAATAAAGCCAAACAACTTTCTTATCAATTAATGTAAATACTACAGTTGGGAAGTGTTACATGACACACAAAAACTAAAACATAAAATAGAATACAACTTTGATTTCCCCCTAATTATTTGTATTTTTCACCTTATTCCCATAGCCCCCCTTGATAGATAAAAAAATGATCATGTTGGGTGAAGACTTTTGGTATTGAAAATTTCTTCTCATTTTAAGAGAAAGCTAGGATGAGGGGATTTTTATATTGATTTATAGTTTTAAAAAAGCTTTATCAAAGAAGCCTAATGCATTTAAGACAATTAAATTTGAATATTTTTCCGACTGCATGTATTTAAAAACCATAATTGAATAGGATTTAAGCAAAATCCAATGTTGATCTCGAAATTTATATGACTTTAAATTGTATTTAGGGCCTAAAAAAGCTAGTTTAAGGAAGCTTTCCATTTATATATTGGTTGGGGAACAAAGGCATGCAAGCAATCATTTTAGATACTGAGACTCATACACTCAATGGCTTACCCATTGAAATTGCTTATGCGCCGATTCAAATTCAAGAAGGGAAATTGAGTCTAGATCGTGAACAAATGTTCGATCAGCTTTACAGTATTGGAAATGAAAAGATTTCTTTCGGCTCAATGGCTGTTCATCATATATTAGAATCAGATCTTACGAATCAACCAAATTTTTCCTGTTTTGAACTTCCTCAACAAACCCTTTACATCATTGGGCACAATATTGACTATGATATTCGCGCAATCCAACAATGTGGCGTAGATACAGCTCATATCAAAGCCATTTGTACACTTGCGCTTGCTCGTCTTGTTTGGCCTGATGCTGAAGCACACAATATATCAGCACTGATCTATATGATAAGTAAAGGCAGCGAAAAAGCACGTGAAATGTTAAAAGGTGCGCATCGTGCTGATGCAGATATTATTTTAACTGCAAACATCCTTATGCATATTATTTATCAATTGAAAATTCAAACAATTGAAGAATTATATGAAGCTTCAGAAGATGCACGTATCCCACGTAGTATTAACTTTGGAAAGCACCGTGGTACCGCTATTTCAGAATTACCTAAAGACTATGTACAATGGTTACTTCGTCAAGATGAGCTTGATCCATATTTACGCAAGGCTTTAGAGAATGCAAACATAGTCACACTTTAAGCTTGTGATTTGTAACAAGAAAGTCATATTAGTGTAATTTTCATTCTTTATTCTAGGGTCAATTTATTGGGGAATAATTTGACTCATGGATCACTATTTTAAAACTGACTTGGGAATTCAGGCATTAAAAAACCGCTCATTTCAACTCACTGCTCGCCAAAGACAGTTACTACTTCTGATTGGCACTGATGATTTTAAAATTTTAAAGAGTCCACTCAAACAAAGACTCGCAACACCAGAACTTATTCAGCAACTTGAAGAGTTAGGTTTAATTTTTCAGAATCATGCTGATCATTCATCTGAAATGAAGACAAAAATAACGCCTGAATCATTCAAGATAGAACACTTACATCATTTAAATCAATGCACTAACCTTACTCCCCTACCTTTCCCAAAAGAAGTTGATAAATTAAAAAGTATTATCACTCAAAATCTGAATGAAAATACAAAATCAGCAGATTCACATACCACTACGCATGCTACCAACACAGTAATATCTGAAGAAGAAACACATGTTGAATCTACATCTGAGCTCATTTATATAAATTTTGATGACATCAAGCAAAAAATGTCTACCCTTCTACAAACTCATTGTGGACTGATGACAAAACAGTTGGTAATACAAATACAACAGGCCAAATCCATTCGAGATATTAAATTTTGCCAAATGCAATGGATTACCGCGCTTCAAGAAAGTCGAATTTCGCCACATGAATTAAACCTAACTATGCAACAGATCAATTATTCCTTACAACACCTACAATCATCTTAAAGCAATCATAAATATTGATTTCAATTTTACCCCTTAGAATGACAAATTTAGTGCTTTTAGCGTCATTCTAAGTCTTTTATCCAGTTTGGTATTTGGTTTTTTATATTGCGCTAATGATACCCAAAATAAGCTAGAGACAATGACAAATTTTAATAAATTAAAGAGTATGCTCAGTTTAGTAAGCATGGGGATATTATTTCTAATCAGCTCAACTAGAAATTTTTTTGTTATGATTTTAAACAACTTCCAAAGATTCATATCTATTTACAAAATCAAATTGTCTGTTTTACAAGCATTCTGTAGAATCAAAAGCCAACCTATTATTTAAAATAATTAGACAATTATGACGCAATATCTTACAAAATCGACAAATCAAACAGCTTTAGAACTTTCAAATTTTTATCCAACTTTTGAACAATGTTTAACGGCTGTATCCAATATTAAATATCAAAAAGATCTACGCATCAAAAATGATCCTATTTCTTTTCAACATATATTGGTCGAAAGCTATTATCTTGGGACGCTTAAAGATAAGTTAAAAATTGAAAAAAATGCAATTCAACATGCCAACCAAAATCGTTTGGCTTTGTATCACCTTGTTGCTGTGGTACTTAATCATTTTAAAACTGCTTAATTAATTTTATCCGACTATTAAAAACGATGACAAATAAAAACGTGTTAAGCTTCCAGCCAACACGTTTTTTAATTCATGGTCAAAATTAACTCACTTGTTCAATAATACGATATATGCTGTCACTTTCCTTGCTTTCAAAAAGCAATTCAATACTGGGTAGTATTTTTTCACCATCCACAATGATGTGATCAATTTTTTGGAACAAAGATAAATTTTCTGTGTCTTCATGCTCTTGTAGCTTGTTTAACCAAGCCATTGCATTCAGCTCATTGCTATATTGATCCTTGACCCTTACTGTAATCATTTCAGTCATTTTTGTGTCCTCTTTTTTATGTACTGTTTTCTTATACCATGACATCACGCAATAATTATTTTGAAGTTGTTAGATTTTATGGCAATGTTAAAAAATAGCTACATTATAGTTTTTTATATCTATAAATCAATAAATTACTTTAAATACTTTGTGTAAATACAACCAAATTCAATTATTTCATGACATTTCAAAAAGAAAAGCCCGCATTTCTGCGAGCTTTTTATGTTGGAAAGCTAGTGCTTATTTTTTATTTGAACTGGAGTCACAAATTCAATAAGCCGTCATTGATCTGTCCAACTACTTCGTAGCGTCTTAGCGACCTACTGTAATTTTAATATAGTCAGATGCATTTAGATCTGCAAGATGTAGCAACATTATTGAACGATATGACAGCAATTATTAAATTGAATATTTTTTTTATGAGTAGATAATAGGAAAGTTTGATTGATTATATCTATTGCGCGTTCAAACATGAAAAATCTAAATTACAATATTTCGTTAAAAAGGGTCTTATAAATTTGACCTACTAAATCGTCTATTCTGTTGATATTTTATCGATAATATTGTCTCTCATAAATCATTAAAAGCATCTATTTATAGCAGATTTCGTATATGGATTCTTATACTTAACAGCTATAGGATTTTTACAATGACTTCCCCCTCCACGTGATCTACACACTTTTTCTAAGCTTCCCTGCTGGTGCTATAATTCAATTAACTTTTTCAACATGTGGGATACTGTCTAGACTGTGTGTACTTTAAATTTTCAGTTATCTGAATACCAAAACCTTCCCTTTCAATGTGACCATTCTTTGAAAAGGAAATTCAGCTTTTCTGAGTAATCTGATTAAAATGCTAAGTCCTAATGCAATAAACATAACAAATATGATTAAAGCCTTATAATCGAGGATGTTCTTGATCATACGTGACCAAAATTTATCGAACATGATGCTGCTCATTCTAGCTGCAACTTTGTGGTTAAAGATATTTTTTATATTTGTAAATGATATTTTTATTTTATAAAAACTTGAGAATTAAAATAGCCTCTCAACTCATCAAAATACTTAAAAAAACATTGAGACTAATTAATTTTCATTTTTTAATAAAACTTTAATATTTAAACAATACTTTTATTATTAATTATTATGAATTTTTTCAATTTAAATATCGTCACAAGGCTATCACGACAATATTGAAGCAATAGCCAAGTCTATATTTTAAGCGAAATCTAATTCTTTTTCAAAAATTCTAAGTTCATGTCGCGCCATAGCTAAATTAGATTTTTGGCGATCTAATACTAAATATAAAAATAGACTACTGTTTCTATCAAGTGGTCTCAATAAGTGATACTGCTTTCCTAATGTAATTAAAATATCATCAATCGTGTCGCGTAAATTTAAAGCTTCTGCTGTTTTCATTTTAGCTCTTAAAACTTCAGTATTTCCAGCAGCGGCAAGTTCCAAATCAATTCCTGTTCCATGTGCTGCTAAAGATAAACCACTTGTACTATCTACAAGCGCTGCTGCTGTGAATCCGTCAATTTCTGTTAAAGCTGTTAAGTCAATTTTAGCCATTTATATGTGCCTTTTATTAAAAAGAGATAATATGAGCCACTTCTAAAGCACCCTCATGTTTAAAAAATACCACAAAATTATAATAAAATATTATTTTATTATAATAATTTGTAACTTTTTTTAATATAAACAAATAATTATCTCTATATTACTTCACAAGTGAAATATTTAACTCAACACAAAAATTTATTAATATGAATTTATATTCAATAAAAACAATGAATAGAAATATAAATAAAATACTTATTTATAGATCAATTTAAAACACCATAATTTAAAAACAATAAAACCCTTCAAATACAACGATTTGAAAATTAAATAAAATAAAAAATCAATGTTCCATAGACAATATATTTCCATATATACACCACTTATCAATATATTTATTATATTATTTTTCACCAATATATTAGACATGCCTTAAGATGAGCATTATCCTAACATTAAGAATAAAATTCTTAAAATATGGACTATACACAGTATTTAATTGTAAAAAGAATTAAGAACAAAAAGCTCTACAATTTTCTATCAACCGTAGTTTTTTATAATTTACAAGAAAGGATGTTATTTACAAGAGGGCTTGTTGATTTATTTAAAAAGTTATTAAGGTCAAAGCAACTATTAATTTTTGACAATGCTTTTGGCTATAAAGGAAAATCAATAGAACAGCAGAGTTTACTTACCCAAAACCCTATCAGGCTTTTGAATGCTTTTAAGCCTTGAATATTAGCTCATTTTTTATTAAGCCATTAACCAAATTTTATAAAATTCCTGAATATCTGACTCAAAAAACTCATCACAATCACTGTCATATACAAATGTTTTTTGTTCTAATAAATATTCAGCTTGATGTTCAATCAAATACTTTTTTAAAAAGTTTTTAAATTCATTGGCACGCTCAGGAAAAATATGCTCCCCATCATAAAAAATCATCACAATTACCTGTATAAAGCCGTAAAACACAGATACAGATTATACAAAAATGCATAAAATTTCAAATTAAATTTAAATACCATGACATAAATCACATTAATTTTATAGTTTTTATTGTTCAATTTTCTTCAGATGACTGAACTAAATTTATAATTTTTTAAACTAAGATATTGTTTAAATTATTTTTTCTCTTGATTCAAATATTGAGTTGATAATTTAAGGTGAATACTTTTCAAGTATAAAAGAATGGAAAGAACTAAATATCCAATACAAAAAACTCAAAATATTCCAATAATTATTATTTTACTGACTAGTTTTAGCTATCAATTGAGTAGCGTTGATTTTAGCGATATTAAAAAGATGAAACAAGTGTAGGGTGATTAAAATACAAACCAGTTGAAAAAGCTAACATGAAATTTGAAATAACAACCGAAGTTTTGATCCATGCACCCATTGATATTTTTTGGAAAACTCTTACAAATTTTGAAGATTATAAGAATTGGAATCCATTTATCCTAAACGTGTCTGGAGCGTTTCAAAAAGCTGGCAAGATCAAGCTAAGCATACAAAATAATGCAATAAACAAAATGTCTTTCAATATGATTGTGTTAGAAAAACAAGAAAACACAGAGGTCAGCTGGTGTTGAAATGTAGTCGTTAAAGGAGTATTTAATGTAGAACATAAATTTAGATTACAACAAATAAGCACGAATCAAACAAGGTTAATTCATAGTGAAGCCTTAAGTGGAGTTTTGTTAAAACCTTTCTTAAAGAACTTATAGACTAAAACCAAGCCGAATTTTGAACGAATCAATCATGCAATTAAAGTAAAATTAGAGAAACCATAGCACAAATCATTTAGAAAATTGACTTTAATCAGTAAAATATTAGCCCTTAATCGCATTATGCTTTGTATTATTTAAAATACGCCCCATCTAGCATTAAACTATAAAATCAATCGAAGGAATCCAAACAATTGGTATTTAAGGAGGATCATAGTGGAGATCAAGTTTGACCATTTAAGTAATGTCAGTAAGACCGAGATTATTGAATTAAACACAAATGATCGCGTCCTCAAACAAATGCCCTTAGCCAAAGGGACTATTTTTAATGAAGATCAATGTATTGCGTGGGTCAATGATAAAGAAAATCAGTGGACACAATACGGCTATGGCCCATGGGCATTTATTGTTGATGGCAAATTTGCAGGTTGGGGAGGATTACAATATGAGCATGGAGATGCTGACTTAGCTTTAGTTTTGCATCCTAATTATTGGGGAATTGGCAAACAAATTTTTGATAAAATAATAAATAAAGCATTTAACGAAATGGGTTTTGAATCAATCACAATTTTATTACCGCCAACACGGAAAAATTTAAAAGGGATCTACTCACTTGGATTTAAATTGGATGGTGAAGTCACCCTAAGCAATGAACATTTTATCAGGTATCGTCTATATAAAATGCCTGTCGTAAAAGTCGAGTAAGTATGATTCAAAAAAGTCTTCTGCGTGGTCATCTTACTGAGTTAAGCAAAATAACTGGATAAATATTCGAAATTCTCATCTTGCTTAGTTTCAACTATAGCTCCTCAATTTGAAAAAAATGAAGCGTGCTTGAACTAAAGTAATAGTAAGCAATGACGTACTTACTTGTTTAAAAAGTGTGGCCGTTTTAGTCCATGCTCACTGGTCAGCAATTCTCTACTTTAAGCGTTCTAAAAAATTCTCAGTATGAATTGTCATTAAACACTCACTTTACCCTGTCTTATAACACTAAGCTTTCAAAGTATGATTTTTAAGACCTTACGTATTTTACTTTATTGCCTTTTCTTTAGATAATAAAAATAGGTTTTCATTGAGATGAGCAAATCTTTCTGCCAACCATTCATGGGTATCATTGAGTGCTTGATTGTAAAAGTGATGACCAAATTCTTCTACGATGAAATCAAACAAAAACTGCGCTGGAAAATTTCCTAGATCCAAGTCTAGTTCCTTTAATACATACTTTTTCAACGAATAGATTAATTGTTCACGCGTAAAATCATCAAATGTAATTATTTGCTTTTTAGCCATAGTCTTTGATTCTGAAAATAATGAGAACACATTACAATACTAATTCAGTTTTTATTCAATATCATCGCGTCTTAAAATGACGTACATCTTGATTTTTCATATTTGTAAAGAGCCTCAATAGACCTATATAACCAGATTAAAAAATTTATACACTCAACTCTAAATAAGTGACGCCACAGTAAGCCTATTTTTAATTATCTTATTAGATAATAAACAAGAAAAGATATTCATTGATCCTAGACAAAATAAAATTGGGCTAGACATCATAAAACTTAATAATTGCTAGTTTTTAAACAGCTGATCATACTCCGCCTATTGAACATAAAACTGAAAATTCTCTTTTTATAAAAAATACTTCCCTTCAACAAATATAGCAAGTCTAACATTTATATTCACTATATATCACGAAATATGATTAGAGTGTTCTCTGTTGAAAGGCTGGATCTTCTTCTACAAAAAAAACCTCATCAGTGCCAATTAAAATCCACTGATAGGTTCCAAATATTCTGATTAATTCCTGATTGAAAGAATTGAATAGCCTAACTAAATTAAATGACTCATCATATTCACCTATATATTGTATAACTGGAAACTGTTGAAATTCTGCATACATTTTATGTACCGTTACTTTCTTAATCATTACTTTAACTCCTTAATAAATTGAAAGAAGTTTCATCCTTACAATTTATTCTTCACGCATTGAAACACCTAGTGCTATTTTTTTTGCACTCATCTTTCTTCAACTTTCTTTTGCTGTAGTTGAAGTGAATTAGCATGATTAGCGTCAGGTTGCTTATTCTGATCCTTATTTGACTGTTGCTGTGGCGCTTGAGATTGATGACCATTAGCATCAGGTTGTTTACCCTGATTGCTACTCACTTGCTTGTTAAATTTTGACATAGTGATATCTCTTTTTTACCATTCATATTAATGGTACATTTAACATGCACCTTTATGAACTGAATAGATAGTAGCGACATGTATCAAGGTATATTTAAAAATTAATATCATTGGTTTATATTTATTTTTACAATAAAAATTCATAAATATTGTTTAGACAATGTCCATTAAAAATGTGCCCCTAAAATAAATACTTTAGAAACAGATGTAGAATCCATTACTTATTTAAAAATCTGAATTCTAAGATAAACTTAATATTTTTAGTATTAGCCACTAAATTTATATTTCATTATATGCATAGATGACCATAACATAAATACAATAATTAATATTTTTAATAAATTAGTGTAGAAAATCTTAAATAAAATAATTTCATCAACATTATGATATAAAAATTTTGAAATTAAATGATATTTAATAATTATTTATATATGATATTTGGTATTATTTTAAATAAAATAGTCTATGCTGAAAGCTTCATAGACTCCTTTGATAGTCATGAAAAGTCAAATCTTAACTTATACACCTTTGCCGCAGATGTGGATGAGCCAATCAAAAAAGAGGAAATTAAATATAATATTGATCAACGTTTCAAAGAAATAGTAAAAGAGCTAGACCATTCATTTATGGCACATGCCGAACTAATTAAGGGAAAATGGGGGATTTATGCTAACCAACAAATTATAAAACCGTCTCAAGAAAAACAAACAAGATACTTACCGATCTCTATAAATAATCAATTAGATCAGGTCAGTTCTGGAACTTACTATCGAGCACACATATCACCTGCCTTTAGCTTCAAAAATCTACCAAAGCCGATTATAGAACCTAAAATTGGAATGCATTGCACCAAACCCAAAGCAAAAGTTAGTACTTTAAATCAATCTACAGACATAGGTAGCGTATGGAATGGTTTTTTAGAGGTTCTCGCTTTAAATACAATTTTGATTCACCTTGGAATTTAGCTTCAAAAATGACCTTGAGGGGAGAAAAACGATTTCTGCCTATGTATATACAGGATATCGAATTTCTCTTTTTGAATCGAAATCTAAATTTAACAACTGACTACAGTTATTTTGAACAAAATTATAAATGCAATAACTTCCATTGGGATATTCGACAACAAGCCCCTGTCTTGGACATTAATTTACCGTTTTTTAAGAGGAAATGATGATGAATAATGCTTTGAAAAAGATATTACTTGCCGCGGGAATTCTCGTCGCAGCAGAAGTTACCACTGCTTGTACACGTGTCGTATATTTAGGTGACAATGAAGTGATTACAGCACGTTCTATGGATTGGAAACAAGACGTAGGGACAGATTTATGGATTTTACCAAGTAATGTCAAACGTACAGGCTTAGCTGGTCCGAATTCTATTCAATGGACGGCTAAATATGGTAGCGTCGTTGCAACAGGTTATGATGTTGCCACAACAGATGGCATGAATGAAAAAGGTTTAGTGGCTAACTTACTTTGGTTAGTAGAATCTGATTATCCAGATACTAAGAAGAATAGCAAACCACCTCTGAGTATTTCTCTATGGGCTCAATATGTCTTAGACAACTATGCAACTGTAGACGAAGCAGTACATGCTTTAGAAAAGGAACCTTTTATAGTTGTTACAGATACTGTGCCAGGTGATACACGTTTAACGACTCTACATCTTTCTATATCGGATGCAACGGGTGATAGTGCAATTATTGAGTATATTGGCGGTAAACAAGTGATTCATCATAGCCGTAAATATCAAGTAATGACCAATTCCCCAACCTTTGATCAACAATTAGCGCTCAATAGCTATTGGCAGCAAATTGGCGGAACAATCATGTTACCCGGAACCAATCGTGCTTCAGATCGCTTTGCAAGAGCTTCATTTTATATCAATGCAATACCTAAAAAAGCGTCATCAGAACATTCTATCGCAAGTGTGTTTGGTGTGATCAGAAATGTCTCTGTTCCATTTGGATTAAATACCGCAGAAGAACCAAATATTTCTTCTACGCGTTGGCGTACTGTCGCTGACCATAAGAGAAATCTTTACTTTTTTGAATCTGCTGTATCACCAAATATTTTTTGGGTAGACTTAAAAGAGATTAACTTCAAAGATGGGCAAACCAAAAAACTGGCTTTAGGTAAAGACCAAGCAATAACCTATTCTGGAAAATCAAACTCTTATTTTAAAAGCTCAAAACCATTCCAGTTTTTAGGAATAAATTAACTTTAAGCAAAAGATAAATGCCTTTTATAAGTATTAATTTACATAAAGACTTCAAACAAAAGCCCTCTCAATGTGGGCTTTCATTAACAATTTACGGTCTAGCACGAAGTTTTGTAAGTTTCCTCTCACGTCAGGCTTCGTTTACCCATTTTACAGATCAAATTCCATGAAAAGTGTTGAATACTTGAGCTAAATTTATTAACGGCTAAGAATATAATGCTTTAAATATACTATTTTTAGTGGTCAAAAATTTCTGCCCAGGCCAAGCTTAACCCATCTATAAAATTCTATTCATCTTTAAAAATTACGTCTATGGGTGAATTAAATAATTTAGATATTTTAAAGGCCAAAGGTAAGCTAGGATCATAGCGCTCTTTTTCAATTGCATTAATTGTCTGGCGAGAAACTCCCAAATATTCTGCTAATTGTTGCTGAGACCAACCTTGCTGCGTTCTCAATTCAGATAAGATATTTTTCATCGATAACGCCAACTCCCAATTGCAATACCAACACCCCACAGCGTTGCCATTAAAGGCCATACCAAAAACATAGAAAGATGTGGAAAGCCAATATTTTCAAGAAATCCATAGCTAAATGTGATGAGTGCGGTACCCACAAATGCCAGCGCAAAAGCTTGTAATTGGATGTGTTGTTGCATTTCATCTAGGCGCGCTAATTGCCTGAGCACACTCCAGCCCACCAAAATACAGGGAATTATAGGCAATAATGTCACAAAAATTTGTGTTGAATAACGGATATTATCATTCTTTAAATAATTTAATGTACAGATAAGCACAACAATATAAAGCAGTATTGATGCGCTAAACTCAATCAGAGATCTATATTTTTTCATACGGTACTCATGTAAAGTAAACTTTACACAAATTTAGATCAAATAGCGCACTATGTAAAGCGTGCTTTACATATTATTTTTATTTTAACTTATACAGCAACCTCGAAATGCGCCTTCAATAGAGGTGGATCAGGAAATTTGAACAACACTTATAAGTGATATTTTGCTCCCCAAATGATGTTATAAACATCAATATATGGAGTATTTTATGGC
>NZ_JBIMCW010000022.1:0-78104 GCF_048552295.1 Acinetobacter legionensis | reverse complement strand
AAAAAATTGGACAGACTCCGCGGGAATAGCTCAGTTGGTAGAGCATAACCTTGCCAAGGTTGGGGTCGGGAGTTCGAGTCTCCTTTCCCGCTCCAAAATTTTTTTATTCAGTTTTTTATTTAAAAAATTGGACAGACTCCGCGGGAATAGCTCAGTTGGTAGAGCATAACCTTGCCAAGGTTGGGGTCGGGAGTTCGAGTCTCCTTTCCCGCTCCAAATTTAAAAAGCCCTGATCGAAAGATTGGGGCTTTTTTTTGCATTATTGGTTTATAAATCATCAGCATATACTTACATACTAGAGACAATATTCACTCAATCAGCGTGTTGATCACAAAACTATAAAAACACAAAAAAACCAATCCGAAGATTGGTTTTTAAAATAATCACCACACGATGCAATTATCGCTCTCTTAACGCTTCTTTGGCTTTATTAAACGGTTTCAATAAGTATTCAATAATTGTTTTTTGACCAGTACGAATATCTACCGTTGCCACCATACCTGGCGTTATTGAGAAAGATTTCCCTGCCTTATTGGTCAATTTATCTTTATCGGTCCGAATATAGACTCGATAGTAAAACTGATCTTGTTTAACTTCATCGCGGATGGTATCAGGAGAAATCACCGTTACTTTCCCTTCTAAGCCACCATAAATTGAATAATCATATGCCGTGATTTTTACCAATGCAGGTTGACCCGGATGAATAAAGGCAATATCTCGCGGCGAAATACGCGCTTCAATCAATAATTGCTCATCAATCGGTACAATGGTCATCAATTTACCATTTTGTGGAATAACCCCACCAATGGTTGTCACCGCAATTTCTTTTACCACACCACGTACAGGTGCTTTAAAAGTAGAGCGTTTCACGGAATCATTACGACCAGCAACAACTTGCTGTAATGATTGAATATCGGCATTGGCTCGTGCCAATTCTTCACGTGACTTTACATAATAGTCATTCCGCTTGTCGTTAATTTGATTTTCAAAATTATTGATATCTCGTTTTAACGTAGGACTTCAACCTCAGAAGCAGCACCTTTCGCCACCAAAGGTTGTGTCATTTGCAATTCATTTTGAACCAAAGACAATGCGTGCTTTAAACCAGTAATCGACTCATCCAAATTTGCGCGACGCGAAGTATATAATGCACTTTCCTCTCTCACCAAAGCAGGAACGGCCAAAACCTGTTTTGGAAACTTGATTGCGGTACCATTCACCTCAGCCTCTAAACGTGCTGCTGTAGCCAATGTCGCAAGTAATTTCATTTGGCTTTCACCGACTTGTGACTCGAATCGAGTAGGGTCTATTTGCGCAAGCGTCTGCCCCTTTTGGATAATATCTCCCTCTTTAACATCCAAGCTGGTCAACACACCACCATCTAAAGATTGAATCGTCTGTTCTTTGGATGAAGGAACAACTTTACCTGTCCCTGTAGAAACTTCTTCCAACTTGAATACACAGGCCCAAATCAAGAAAGCCAGCAGACCGAAGGCAACAATCCAAATAATAAATGTGGATTTGGGTAACGGTGGTTCTGAGAACTTTAACGCAGAGGGATTGGTTGGCCGATGTAAATTATTGGATGCATGATCAACTTGAGCAGATTCAGCCTCTTGAACTGTGATATTTTGGTCATTTTTTTCTTGGCTCATGTTGAAGTCCCTCCTGCATTTGCTTGCTGTGCAGGATTTAGAATGGCATCACGCGGCCCATCTTTGATAATCTTACCTTCATGCACAACGATAATACGATCAACAAGTTGCAAAACAGCAGGACGATGCGTCGCCACCACTAAAGTCCGATGACCTAACCATTCTTTTAAATGCTGTATCAATACTTTTTCAGAAACATCATCAATCGAAGCAGTCGGTTCATCCAACAACACAATATTTGGATTTCGGAGCAATAATCGTGTGAGTAACAGTGCTTGCTTCTGTCCTCCAGAGAATCCCACACCCCCTTCAAGAATAATATGATCCAGACCTTCCTTTTTTTGTTCCACGATTTCTAAAGCATTGGTGATTTGTAATGCACGGATAATTTCATCATTGCTTGCCAATGGTGCACCCAAAGTTAAATTTTCACGAATGGTTCCAAAAATAGATGCGCGTTTTGATTTAGTAATGCCATATCACGACGAATATCATCGGGATCAAGCAAAGATTGATCGACACCATCCAAACTGATCTTGCCTTGTACCGGCAATTGCATTCCTGAAAGTAGCTGTAATAAGCTAGATTTCCCTGCCCCATTACGCCCAAGAATTGCAACTTTTTCACCTGCATGGATTTTTAACTGCGGAATGACTAAAGTTGGCCGTGGATCATCTTCAGTATATTTAAATACCACACCTTTAAAATCATAATCACCGGAGAGGACTTTACGCTGAATCAATTGTGCCCGATCAGGACGGTCTACCGGCTTTTGCATCAGCTCATCTAAACCATTTTTAGCCACTTTGGCTTGCTGCCAACGACCGAGTACACCTGTAACTTGTGAAATCGGTGCAAGCATACGTGAAGATAAAATCGAACATGCCACCAAAGCCCCCGTGGTCATATCGCCTTTCATCACCGCAAAACAACCCACTAAAACCACAATTGCATAAGTCAGTCCTTGAATTTTTTGTGTCCAAGCATTTAACCATCCCACAATTTTACGTTGCCGCATACTGACATCAGCAGACACTTCATTCATGTGATTCCATTGATTTTGAAATCTGGCTTCAGCACGTAATAACTTAATATCCTCAATACCTTGAACTGCTTCGACCAAAATCGCGTTGCGAATCGCAGACTCTCGCATCCCTTCAGTGGCCAATTGAGCCAACTTTTTCTGCACCAAAAAGCCAGGAATAATCATCAATGGCACAACCAGTAACATCACCCAAAAGATGTTGCCCCCAATAATCCAGAAGATCGCTAAAAACAGGAAGAAAAACGGTAAGTCTGCAATTGCACTGATCGTTGTTGAGGTCACCAATTCACGAACGCCTTCAAGTTCACGAATCTGTGAAATAAACGAACCTGTTGAACGGGCGCGATCTTTATTTCGGATACGCAAAGCATGACCAAAGACGCGGTCTGAAATCTTGAGATCTGCACGCTTACCAATAATGTCTGACAAATAAACCCGTGCGATGCGCAACACAAACTCAAAAACAGCTGCAATCAACACCCCTCCTGCGAGCACCCACAAGGTTGGAATAGACTGAGAAGGCACAACTCGGTCATAGACTTGCATAGAGAAAATAATGGTCGCCAATGCCAGAATATTGGCAATCATTGAAGCTACCATGATGTCGGTATAACGTTTCCAATCTTTTAAAACGATGTCCCAAAACCAGCTTTTTTCATAAGGTTTGATATATTCATCAACACGTGCATCGGGAATCGATGTTTCTGGTCGAAAAATATAAACACGACTGGCATTGGCTTGAAGTTCATGCAAATTAAAAGTTTGTGAAAGACCTTGATCACCACTTAACTGTAAACTTGCATTGCCCTCATTGTCGACTTTCTCGATAACCGCAACTTGACCATTATTAAATTCAACAACAACGGGTAATCGCCATGGATTCAGTACATCCGTGCTAAAGTCTGCTTTGCGAACATTCAAACCCACTTGACGGGTAATAATGGACAACATGTCGTCAATATTTGTGTATTTATTCCAATCCAGTTGCAGACGAATTTGTTCTTCAGCAGGTTGCATTCGATAATGCTGCGCAACCGTAATGATCGCTTGTAACCAGGGTTGATAATTTAATGTTTTTGTATTCATGGTTGAACTTCAAACCCCTGAATTTGAATGTTATTTAAATGATAAGCATTTCTACTTTTACCAGTTACCTTGATATACACCGCGATCGTGTCATAGATATCAAAGCGTGCCGCTTCCCTTTCTATTCTTGAACTTTGATAGGATTGTTCTGAACTTAATAAATCTAAGATCGAACGCTTGCCTAATTTATATTGTTCTTCATACAGCTCACGGGTTTTTGCTGTTGAACTTTCCCGATCCAAGAGAACCCAAATTTGCTTATCCGTGTTTTCAATACTTTCTCGTGCAATTTGTGTTTGATCCATAATATCTAGGTAAGTTGCATTCAACTTTGCACGTGCAGCCTGTTCAGCAAAATTTGCAGCCTTGACTTGAGATCCCAGTGCACCACCTTGATAAAAATTACTGGACATCTGCACGCCAACAGAACCATCGGTATCATTTTCTAAACCGGTATTTGGATTTTGACCATTCAATGCTTTACTGACTGATCCCACCAATGAAATTGTGGGATAAGCACTCAATTGGGTTTGCTTCTTCTGACTCTGCGCAACATCAATCTCTGCTTTTGCTGCGATCATTGTAGGAATGGTATTCATTTCAGGGTCATCATAAAGACCAGACTGTTTTACAAACTCATCAGGAATATTAAAATCCATTTGACTCACATCAAAACCCAATAATGTGCGTAATTTTTGTTCTTGTTGTTTTAAAAAATTTTGCTGAGTAATTAAGTAGGAACGTGCATACTCAACATAGCTTTGTGCTTGCACAGGATCGGCATTGCTACTAATTCCTGCGTCTGCTCTTAAGCGTGCAATCTCATGTAAACGACTAACCCCATTAAATTGATCTTGCGCTATTTTGATAATATTGCGATAGCGCAGTAAGGATAAAATATCTCGTGCGGTTTGGGTCGAGATATCATCAATACTGATTAATACATTGGCTTGCTCAACTGCCAATTTATTTTGTTGCGTGGTGACACTGGATTTTACTTTACCAAAATCATAAAGCAGTTGGTTGGCTTCAACTGAATACAATTGGCGACCTTTATCGTTGGATGTAAAATCACCTGTATTCATACCCGCTTTTAACTGTGGGTAATATTGCGCTTTTGCCACATCAATATTGGCATTTTGTCCTGCCAGTGTTGAAATCGTTTGAGCAATATTGGGGTTTCTTTTTACTGCAATCTGAATCGCATCTTCAAGACTTAAAATTTTTGCTTGGCTTGAATACGCATGGGTTGTTTGTGTTTGCGCTTGTTCTAAATATAAATTATTGAGCGAAGCCTTTTGTCCAGTATATGGCTTTACAACAGGGAGTTGATTCTGATTGCCTATATGTGCATCGGGTTGATATTTAAAATCGGTCAAATCCTTGAGTTGGACGGTTCTAAATGACTGATCATCCTTGGGTTTTATAAACCCTGTCACACCTTCTTTGATATTTTTTAAGTAGCTTGTTTCTTGTGTATAACCATTGTTCTGCAATAGAACCAATAAACTCACAGCACTCAAACTTTTTAACAATATAGTGGGCTTTTTTGCTATTAACATTCGCGAATGGCACCTAGAAAAGCTTTTAATTATCGGTATTGAATTATTTTGAATTATTTCCCTACCTCATTTCTATTCTACACATTATAAAATCTAATCAAATGCTTATTTTTACTTTTTAAAGTTAAATTTCTTTAATAAAATATTTTAAATTCAAATACTAACAGCGAAAAAAATGTGACTATTATCACATGAATTATAAAATTTCACATAGATCATCTCAAAAGCTGTAAATCCACAATGTGCAAATTATCATTGATGATCCAATACATTATTAAAAAATAAGCTTGATGCAAGAGAAACGTAGTCAATTGTGTACTTCAAACTAAATTTACATCTTCCAATATAATTTCTTATACACTTTAAGGTTAAAATGATGTTTCACTACCAGCCAACCTTAAACAATATAAAGATGAACATGAATAAACTGACTTGTTTCAAAGCCTATGATATTCGAGGCAAACTTGGCACAGAGCTAAATGAAGAAATCGCTTATAAAGTAGGCCGTGCTTATGGTCAAATCTATCAACCCAAAACTGTTGTCATTGGTTGTGATATCCGTTTAACCAGCGAAGCGTTAAAACAAGCAACGATTCGTGGTTTAAATGATGCTGGGGTAGATGTTCTTGATCTTGGCATGACGGGAACAGAAGAAGTTTACTTTGCTGCTTTTCATCTCGATGTTCAGGGTGGGATTGAAATCACAGCAAGCCATAATCCGATGGATTACAATGGTATGAAATTGGTTCGTGAAAATGCTCGACCAATCAGTGCAGATACAGGACTAAAAGATATCCAATCATTGGCTGAATCGGAACAGTTCATTGAAGTTGAAAAAAAAGGCTCAACCCAAAAATATAATATCCTCCCTGAATTTATTGAACACCTACTCACCTATATTGATCCAAGCAAAATCCGCCCGCTTAAACTGGTGATGAATGCGGGCAATGGTGCAGCGGGTCATGTTGTTGACGCAATCGAAGAAAAATTCAAAGCGCTCAATATCCCAGTAGAATTTATTAAAATCCATAATCATCCAGATGGTACTTTCCCAAATGGTATTCCTAATCCGATCTTAGTGGAAAATCGAGATAGCACCCGCAATGCAGTTTTAATACACCATGCGGATATGGGAATTGCTTGGGATGGTGACTTTGACCGTTGTTTCTTATTTGACGAAAAAGGACAATTTATTGAAGGCTATTATATAGTCGGATTATTAGCTCAAGCCTTCTTGTTAAAACAAGCCGGTGAAAAAATCGTACATGATCCTCGCTTAGTCTGGAACACACTGGATATCATTGAGCAATATAATGGCATTGCTGTTCAATCTAAATCTGGACATGCTTTTATCAAAGATGTGATGCGTGAACACAATGCAGCTTATGGCGGAGAGATGAGTGCACATCACTATTTCCGTGATTTTGCTTACTGTGACAGCGGGATGATTCCTTGGTTATTGGCGATTTTAGTGGTATCAGAAACCCAACAATCGTTATCCAGTCTGGTCGAAGGGATGATTGAACGTTTCCCGTGTAGTGGTGAAATCAACTTTAAAGTTGAAGATACGCAAAAAACTATTCAAAAAATCTTCGATCATTTTGCTGATTTAAACCCTGCAATTGATCAAACAGATGGTGTTAGCCTTGATTTTGGTGCATGGCGTTTAAATGTCCGTGCATCAAATACCGAGCCATTATTACGCTTAAATATTGAAAGCCGTGCAGATAAAAATCCAAAACCAATGCAAGACTATGTAGATGAGTTAACTCAGTTGATTCAGGGTTAGTTTTAAATGGCGATAAAAAATAGGCGCTTAATGCGCCTATTTTTTACTGTTAAATTTATGCTTGATAGCCTGTTGGATTTTGTTTTTGCCAATTCCAACTGTCTGCCAACATATCTTCCAAAGTATATTTTGGCGTCCAACCTAATTCTATATTAGCTCGCAATGCATTAGCATAAAAACTCGGCAAATCACCAGCTCGTCGGCTTACAAATTCTGAATTTATACTGATATTATTTATTTTTTCAAAAGTACTCTTAATTTGTAGTACTGAAATAGGCTGACCAGTCCCAATATTCCAAGCACGACACCCTTGGCTTTTTATTCTATTTTCAACAGCTAAAACATGTGCTTTTGCTAAATCAACAACATGAATAAAATCTCTTTCACATGTTCCATCTTGAGTTGGGTAATCATTTCCAAAAATAGAAAGTTTTTCTCTACGGCCTACAGCGACTTGGGTCAAATAAGGCATAAGATTATTTGGAATACCTAATGGATCTTCGCCAATACGACCGCTCTTATGTGCACCAACAGGATTAAAATAACGCAATAGTGCAATCGACCAGTGCTTATCCGCAATTGATAGTTTTTCCAATAATTGCTCAACGATTAGCTTGGTATGACCATAATTATTATTCGGTAGACCTAGTTGCATATCCTCCTGATAAGGGGAAGAATTGCTTTCTCCGTAAACTGTTGCAGATGAACTAAAAACTAAATTAAAAACACCCGCTCTTTGCATCGTTTGTGCCAACTGAACTGATCCTGCAATATTATGATCAAAGTAAGTCAATGGAATTTGTTGGCTTTCCCCCACTGCTTTTAAACCTGCAAAATGAATCACAGCATCGATTTTATTGTTTGAAAAAACCTGATCTAAATCATTTTGATAACGAATGTCACCTTGAACAAATTTTAGTGTTTTTCCAGTCAATTCTTGGACACGTTTTAATGATTCTTCTGAGCTATTTGATAGATTATCTAGAACAACAACCTCATGCCCAGCCTCAAGTAGCTCCACACAAGTATGTGATCCAATATAACCTGCACCACCTGTTACTAAAATATTTGCCATAAATTTTTCCAGTATATCTACTCTTTACCCAACAAGATCTTAATTAAGCCTTGTGTTGAAGCATCCAGTTGAGACACGTCTTTTTCTTTACCATTGAGGATAGGGAGTAATTGATTGGCAATTTCTTTGCCTTTTTCCACCCCCCATTGATCAAATGGATTGATATTCCAAATAACCGATTGTACAAACACTTTATGTTCATACAATGCAATCAGCATCCCTAAACTATAAGGGCTTAGTTCTTGTAACAATAGCGTTGAGCTTGGTTGATTGCCTTCATATTGTTTATATACGGGTAGGTCTGATAATTCATTGGCATTTAATGCTGTGTTACCAAAAGCCAATAATCGCGACTGGGCCAAGCAATTTGATAAAGCCAAATGATGCTGCTCAATTAAGGATTCTGCACTTTCTGCATAGGTAAATTGATTTGAATTATAACGCTGTACTGGCGCAATAAAATCACAACTGACTGCATGGGTTCCTTGATGCAAGAGCTGATAAAAAGCATGTTGCGCATTTGGGCCCACTTCGCCCCAGACAATTGGGCAGGTGTTTAAATCAACTTTTTGATTATTTCTTTGAATCGACTTTCCATTCGATTCCATCTCAAGTTGCTGTAAATAAGAAGCAAAATATTTTAGACGACCATCATAAGGCAATACTGCATGGGTCTGAATATTTAAAAAATTATTATTCCAGACTCCAAGTAACCCCATCAATACAGGAATATTCTGTTCAAATGAGGCTTTTTGGAAATGCTGATCAATCGCATAAGCGCCTGCGAGCAATTGCTTAAACCCATCAACACCAATCTGCAATGCAATTGGTAAACCAATACATGACCACAACGAGTAACGACCACCGACCCAATCCCAAAGTAAGAACTGGTTTTCTGTTGCGATTCCCCATTCTGTCATTTTCTCAGGCTTGGTTGAAACCCCAATAAAATGATGTTGGATCACACTGTTTTGCGTACCCAAATCTTTTTCTAACCACTGACGAACTGTTTGAGCATTGGATAAAGTATCAATGGTTCCAAAAGACTTGGACGAAATAATAAATAAGGTGGTTTCAGGGCGTAATTGATGTAGTAAATCAGAAAGCTGACTACCATCCATAGTTGAAACGAAATGTACTTTTAATGGTTTAGCAGTACTGACTTTATAGTCTGATAAAGCATGACTCACCATCAATGGTCCTAAATCAGAACCACCCACCCCAATATTGACCACATCTTGAATCACTTCACCTGTCGAACCACGACATTGTCCCGCATGGACTTTGTCAACAAGCTGATACATTCGATCTAATTGTTGATGTACCAATTCAGCCAGTTCAGGATAATCTTGATCATGTTTCGGTAAGCGCAGTGCCCAATGCATTGCTGCTCGGTCTTCCGTATAATTGATCGATTCTTCGGTAAATAAACGTTTGATCCATTGTGTTAATTGTTTTAAATCTGCAAATTTAAACAAGGCATCACATGCATTTTGGTCAATACGATGTTTACTATAATCAAAACTCAGTTGATTAAAATGTACTGAGAACTTGTCAAAACGCTGTGGATCCTGTTCAAATAAATCGGTTAAACGCAATTGCTGTTGTTCTACAGAAAGATTTTGCAATCGTGCTAAATGCTGCTCTCTTTGGTCATTGTCTAATATAGATTTTGTCATACTCGCCCTACACCCTGATAAGCAAAACCTTGTGCTTTGACGAAATCTGGATCTAACATATTACGACCATCGAGAATCAAAGGATGTACCATTTTCTGTAAAAGTTGTGAATAATCAGGACTCCAATATTGCTTCCAAGCCGTCAATAAACACAATGCATGTGCATTTTCTACTGCTTGGTACTGATCATGACATAAAATCAAATCAGCGCGTTCGCCATAGAAATTTGCTACCCGCTCTAAAGCTTGTGGATCGTGTAACTTTACAATCGCGCCTTGCGCCCAAAGCGCTGCAAGCATGGCATGAATTGGTGAATTCTCAATACTCGAGGTATTTTCTTTAAAAGAAGCTCCCCAAATCGCCACAACTTTACCTATTAACTGCCCTTGATAGTAATTCCAGAGTTTTCTAAATAAAATTTCTTTTTGTTGTTCATTGATATTCCAAACCTGATCCAGCAATTGGCTTTTGATCCCTGATCCTGCCACTGTACCTGTTAAGGTTAAAATATCATGGGAGAAATTTTCTCCACCGAAACCCACACCTGCAGATAAATATGATGCCCCAATTCGACTATCAGATGCTAACCCCTGTTTAACATTATGGATATCAATATTTAATTTTTCAGCGACTTGCGCCATATCATTCATATAACTGATGCGTGTTGCCAACATGCCAGAAATACTCAATTTGGTAAATTCAGCATCTAAAAATGGCATAAACAAATATTGATGTTTTAACTGAAAAAAAGGTCTTAATAATTCTTTGATAATCTGCTGTGTCGCAGATTGATCTACACCAACAATCACCTGCTTCAGGTCGATAAAACTTTGAATCGCATTGCCTTCTTGAATGGTATCAGGCAAATAAGCCCAATGATCAGCCACTAAAATTTGTTTAAACTCTTCAGTGCCTTGTAAACCGAACGTAGAACCATTGATCATCAGTCTTGGATGAATAATAGGAAAACGTTTTAATTCTTCAGCCAAGTGTTTGGCTTGAGCAAATTCAGAAGGATTAAAACTAAATAAAAAAACTTCACTTTGTAATTGAAGTTGTTTTAACCCGACCAATTGAATTGCATTATTTTTAATCTGTTTTTGAATGAGTTGATTTAAATCTTCATCTTGATAGTGTACTGAGGATTGATCATCAGCGCCTACTCGGGGACACCAATACACGTGGTGCCCATATTCAGCAAACAAGCCAGCGAGTACGCCAGCTTGGAGTGTTGTGCCAAATACACAAATATTCATATCAGATCCAATTATTATAAATTCAATTCTTTGATAAGCTGTTTAAATTCTTCACCCAACTTAGGATGCTCCACGCCATAATGCAATACTGCTTTTAAATAACCAATTTTACTACCACAGTCGAAAGTCTGACCTTTCATACGATAGGCTTCGACATTTTCTAATTTTTGTAAAGCTGCGATCGCATCCGTCAATTGGATTTCATTGCCTGCACCTTTAGGTGTCTGTTCTAATAATTGCATAATTTTAGCAGGCAGTACATAACGACCTACCACAGATAAATTTGAAGGTGCTGTACCTACAGCAGGCTTTTCGACAATCCCTTTCATCACGATACTTTCACCCTCAACAGGTGAAGATGCAACATCTACAATACCATATTGATCCACAAGATGATCAGGAACAGCTTCTACCATAATCTGCGATGCTTTAGATATATTAAAACGATGAATCATTCGCGCTAAATCATTTTCTGTACTTTTTTCTTTGACTAAAACATCTGGCAATAACACAGCAAAGTCATCATTTCCAATTACAGATTTTGCACATAAAACAGCATGGCCTAAACCCAATGGTTGAGGTTGACGTACACTGACCACACTTATATGTTTAGGTAAAATTTCAGTAATTTCTTTAAGTAGATCAATTTTTTTCTTATTTTCTAAGGTTGTTTCGAGCTCAAAATTACGATCAAAATAATTTTCTATAGACGCTTTTGATGAGTGTGTCACTAAAATAATTTGTTCAATTCCAGCAGCTACAGCTTCTTTAACAACATATTCAATTGCAGGACGATCTACAACAGTCACCATTTCTTTAGGAATAGATTTGCTTGCAGGTAAAAAACGTGTCCCTAATCCAGCAACAGGAAGAATGGCTTTTTTGATCATGATTTACTTTAACACTATTAATGATTGGTCGATTTGGTATCAGTTGTATCTGAACCTGAAAAACGGCTTGCTCCGACAGCTTGATCTGGCGAGTCAATACCTTCTTTTTTTAACATCACTTCTACTGTTTTAAACATAATTTTAAAATCAAGAAAAGTTGATTGTTTTTCAACATACTGTACATCTAAATCAAATTTTTCCTCCCAAGAAAGATTATTACGTCCGCTCACTTGGGCAAGACCTGTCATACCAGGTTTAACATTATGGCGACGCAATTGATGTGGAGTATAATGTTCCACAAATTCAGAAAGCTGCGGGCGAGGTCCAACAATACTCATATCGCCTTTAAGGACATTAATTAACTGCGGCATTTCATCTAAACTTGTTGAACGCAGCTTTTTCCCAAAAGGCGTAATACGCTGATCATCAGGTAAGGGCTGACCATCTTTATCAAAAGCATTTTTCATAGAACGGAATTTAATCATTCTAAACTGTTTACAGTCTTTTCCTGGGCGCTCTTGATAAAAAAAGATAGGAGAACCTAGATTTTTACGTACTTTATATGCCACTAAAAGGAAAATAGGCAACAGTAACAAAAGTGCTATTGATGCAATAATAATATCAACTAGTCTTTTCATCTGTATATTCTAAGCTCAATATTTACAAGCATGTTTTTTGTATATAAAACAAAAAAACCTAATAAAACAAATGATTAAATAAAGTCTTAATTAAATTTTTCTATTTCAACTCATTTAAATATTATCAACTACTTATAAACAATATTCAATAAAAAATGCATAATAGATAAAATTATTTACGAAAATAATATTTCTTATACTCTGAAGTCATATTTTCAATAGTAAAATTAGTTGTTACATGCTCATAAGCACAATTACCTAAATCTTTTATTATATCTGAGTTATTAATCAGAAAAAGCATTTTTTGCATAAGAAATTCTGCACCATCATCATACAATAAGCCTGTTTTGTTATCTAAAACAACCTCGGGAATACCTTCAACTTTTTTTGCGATTGCAGGTATTTTAAAGTATGCGGCTTCACAAAAAACTAATCCAAAAGCTTCCCATAAAGAAGGCTGGCATAAGACATCAATCGTATTAAGGAATTTGCTCTTATCATAGACCCAACCATACATATTGATACTATCTTCTAAACCATATTTTTTTATCATATTTTCGCAAGGTTGCTTTAGCTCTCCATCACCAGCAATTGTAAACCTATATAAACTAATATCAATTTTATGTGATAATAAATAAATTGCTTCAATAAATTCTAAAGGGTTTTTCTGTATATCCAATCTTCCTAAAAAAGCAAAATGAATTTTATCATTATTTTTCTTTGATAAAGGGGATAAACCTCTATAATCACAGCCATTATAAACAGTTTCTGTTTTTACTAAGGGATAGTACTTTTTATAAAATTTATTAACAGATAAATTATAATGTCCAAATAAGGTTGACAAATTTTCAGCAAAATAATATGCAAGTCTTACAAAAAAATTTACTTCTTTATGAAAAGCAATACCATGCACAGTATGAATAATTTTTTTAGTATTTGCTAAACGCGCTGCAATTCTTGCAAAAATTCCAGGTTTTGTTGAGTTTGTATGAATAATATCAAATTTATGCTTTTTAAAAATATCATATAAATCAAACATTACCTTAAAATCATGCACTCCTAACTCTCTTTTTAATGATCCTATTGTAATAATTTCAACATCAATAGCTCCAAATTTTTTAATGAAATCATCACTATTCTCATCAAATTCAGAACATATAATATATAACTGATGGCCTTCACCTTTCAAAGAAGAAAGGATATCATATGAAATCTGTTGAGCACCGGATAAAATAGGTTTAACTTGTACATGAGCAATTTTCATAAAAATTAAATTTCCATCATATTAAAAAAAATCAATCGTTTAGAAACAATTCCAGCCATAGTTTTTCTATTTTTTCAGGATGATAATTCTTTATTAACTTTAAATTGTTGGTAGAAAAATTTTTACGCAAAACCACATCAGAACATATTGCTTTTAAATGAATTGCATAAGCATCGATACTATATTCAGAAACAATTTGAGAGTTTTCTGTTCCAAGAATCTCTTTCGCACCAGTTGGAAAGTCACTAACTAAAACAGGCAAACCAAAGTTCATCCCTTCCAATAACACCATAGGGAATGCCTCAAACCTACTTGTCATACATAATAAAGAAGAGTTTCTATAATAATTTTCAATATCTTTTGAAAATTTATGTATTTTAACATAATTATTTAAACTGTACAGATTTATTGCTTCAATAATTGAGTGATATTCAGAACCTTCACCAATTATTTCTAAAGTCCATCCATCCTCGTAAACCGTTGAAAGTTTAAAAGCTTCAACTAAAAATTTGAAATTTTTTTGATACTCAAGTCGTCCTACTGCAATAATTTTTTTAGTATTTTCTTTATACTCATTTTCAACTGGAAAAATAAAATTGGGTATAACAACAGTATTTATACCATCTTTTTTAAATTTTATTTCATCAGTTTTTGTTAAACAAACTAATTTTACACCTGATTGATTATAAAAAAATTTTCTAATTAAGTTTCTTATCCCATTATGGTAATTATATTCAATGTGTTCACAAACAATTGGATTATAACCATATTTCTTTGAAAGAATAATATTTAGTAGGTTTAAGTCATAAGAAAATGTTACTAAAAAATCCTCCGAAGTAAGTTTAATATTTTTTCTTAAAGCTTGATAGTATTTCATCCGATGAGATACTTTATTGAATTTACCAGAAACAGGAAAATCTGAAATACCTAAAGATCTAATATTTAAATTTTCATAACCATCGAAAGCCACACTTGTTGTACCCGGAACCACAATAACTACGTTTTTTAATATTGTAGTTAACTGCAATATTACCCTTTCAGTTCCACCCATTCGGTGGATACCATTTGTTAAAAAATATATGGTCATAATAATCTACTTTACAAAATAAATATTAATTTAAATATCCTAAAAATGCATTTATACTAGAGTATATTTTATAAGAAAAAAATACACTTAATGGTAATGTCGAGAAGTATAGCACCTTTTTAAATTTCAAAGTTAAAATCAAATAGGGTAATAAAAGGTATTGAAATGGTATACCTAATCTTACCAAAATCTCTAACTCAGGTATAATAAAATATGAAATAAATCCTAATGCACCGTAAATTCTCAGATCATTTAATCTCTCTGATTCTAATTTAGGGGAAAGAATTAAAAGTATATAGCAAATAAAAGATATAAATCTAGCAATATTAGATACCTCATCATATTCGCTATTATTAATATAAACTCCTATTCTAGACATTAAGAACTCAGGAAGAAAATTAAATATTGAACCAAATTTAAACATTAGTAAAATAAGAATGAAAGTAATATGAACAATTTTCCCACTACTAATACCTTGAACACTCTTTCTGAGCCAAATAAATAACAAAGAAAATACTGAAAAAATACTTGAATAATGTGAAAAAATTGCTAAAAAGCTTATAGGTGTAAGTTTGAAAATTATTCTTTTTGCTCCTATTGGGCTTAAGTAAAAAATACTATACATGTAAACAAAGATGCTACTTGCTAACCCAAATCTGATTTGAATCAAGCAATGCATCACCCCATATGTTATCAACCAAAAAAAAAGTAAAAGTGTTGACTTTCTATATGAATTTTTAAAAAAATTTAAAAAAGAAAATAATAAAAATAGTTGAATAAAAAAAACATAGATTGAATAAAAAACTATCAAAGGATCAATAAATAGCAAACTACCAATATACTTTGAAATTTTCGAAAAAAAGTAAACTGTTGGCTCTATACCTAAAGAGAATTCAGTGCTCGAATTCATGATAATTAAATAATTATATTGATCTGGGTTTTTAATAACAAATAATGAAATATAAACCAGTATATAGGTTAAAAAAAATAGAATTAAAGGTATAAAAATTGACTTCTGATTTAATCTCATATTATATCACTTTAAATTTTTTAAAATTCTTTGATATTTCTTTTAAATAATTCTCGTCAGAATAATATCTTTTAAAAAGTTGTTCATATTCCGACCTAACATCATCAGAGCAAATTTTATTCGCTTCAAAATTTATCACTTTATCAATCATATCCAAATGTTTTTTTGAATTTATTAAAAATTCACCTTTCAAATTCAATTTAAAATCACTAATGAAATCAGAATAAATTGGAATAACTCCATTAGCCAAATATCCATTCATTTTAGTTGGAGTTGAAACATTATTGATAAGAATATTTTCTCTTATCAAAAAACCATACTTTATATCCTTCAATTTATCATTCAACTGTGAATACTCAACATAATCTACTACAATGTTTTCAACCTGATTTTTTTCAATTAAAAAAAATGCTTTCTCCTTTTCGGCTGTAAATAAAAACATTCTTGCGGCAGGTATTTTATATTGAATTCCTTTAAAAACTTGTAATGTTTCATTAATACATTGCCAATCAGATAAGGAGCCGGCATAAACAAAAGTTGGATCTTTATACTTCCCATCGTGAAATGCATTAATATTTAATTTCTGATTATAACAAGGCATGATCATAAAATTATTTTTTCTATAATTATATTTTCGCTTATAATGATCCAGCATTGCATCTGAAACAAAAAAATTAAACTTGGAAAAAAATAATACAAAGCGTTCGAAAAGTGATAGATATAGCCATCTTATATTTCCTTGAAAGCGTTTATTAGAAAAAAGCATTTTTGCTTCTTCTGGCGTAACCCCCTGAAACCAATGAAAAATAAATTGTTTTGGGTTTCGCAACCATGTATAAAAAAAAGCTTTTAGTGATATTGTTAAAACCTTATCACCTTTTTCAATTTTTTTTAAATCATCAACAACTAAAACCGTTTCACCATTTTCTTGCAATGATTTCTTTATAAGTTGTACATAGTAATCTGTAGCATCATTGCGCTCATTCTTTAGAAAAACTATTTTATACATTTCTTAAAATCTCAATAATTTTCTCACTTGCAGTTCCATCACCGTAAGGATTATGAGCAGCACTCATCCTCTTGAACTCTCTCTCACTGTCTATTAACAACTGTGATTCCTTTATTATATTTTCTTTAACAGCCCCGACTAGCTTAACAGTTCCAGCTTGAACAGCTTCAGGGCGTTCAGTTGTATTACGCATCACTAATACTGGTTTACCTAATGAAGGGGCCTCTTCTTGCACACCACCACTATCGGTAATAATAAAAAATGACTTATTCATCATGTAAACAAACTCTTCATACTGTAATGGTTCTATCAAATAAATATTTTGAACCTCCTTTAACATACTATTTACAATCTGACGTACATTAGGATTAAAATGAACAGGATACACAATATCAAGTGTCGGGTTTTTTAAAGCTATCTCTTTCAACGCTTCACAAATATTTAAGAAACCATCACCAAAATTCTCTCGACGATGACCAGTAACTAAAATAAATTTTTTATTATTTAGATTGGTATACTTACTTGTTATACTTCTATTAATTTTAGCTAATAAATTTTGATTATTTTCAATTTTATCCACTGTATATAATAACGCATCTATAACCGTATTGCCTGTAACAAAAATTTTTTCTTCATTCTTTTTTTCACTCAATAAATTTATTCTACTTATTTCAGTAGGGGCAAAGTGTATATCTGTCAAAATTCCAGTTAATTGACGGTTTGCTTCTTCTGGCCATGGAGAAGATATATCATAAGTTCGTAAACCTGCCTCTACATGCCCTACCTTAATTTTGGCATAAAACGCAGCTAAACTAGCGGAAAAGCTCGTTGTAGTATCTCCATGAACCAAAATTATTTCTGGTTCAAAATCCTCCAATACTTCTTTCAACCCTAACAGAACATTTGCAGTAATATCGAACAAATCTTGTCCTGTTTTCATAATATTCAAATCATAATCAGGTTTTATTTCAAAAATATTAAGGACTTGATCTAGCATCTCCCTATGTTGAGCTGTCACACATACTTTTGTTATAAACTCTTCAGGATAATTACATAATGCTTTTACAAGTGGTGCCATTTTAATAGCTTCAGGTCTTGTCCCAAATACTAACAATACTTTTTTCATAACTGCTTACCCTTAATCAATACAATCATTGTAACTGTTAAAATAATTTCACCAATTATCATCGAGTAAAGTATACCATCTATCAACATATTCGGAATAAGTAAGAGATTCATTAGTATTGTAATTGATCCACTAATAATAAAAGCTAACATATAAAATTTATCTAGTTTTTTTGCTGAAAGATATTGAATACCAAACACATTGTTCATTACACTAAAAAACAACCAAATCATCATTATTTGTAAAACATAAGAATAAACAACCATTTTTTCGCCATAAAAGATCGTAATAATAACAGGAGCAAACAACGCAACACTGCTTGAAATAATCAAAGCAATTAAAATCATTACAATAATCAGTTTCATTAAATATTGCTTCTGATGACAGCTGTCCTTTTGGAATTGTTTACAGCTTATTGGATACAATGCTTGAGTAATAGGTGCGAACAAACCAACAATTGCTTTAAACAGTTTTTCTATTGCAGCATATAACCCTACCACTGTATTGGAAGCGTAAAAACCTAATATTAATAGTCCAGATGAAGTTAAAACTGTACTTAACATAGTTGTTAAAAACAAATTTGAACCACCTTTCACATGTTTAAATAACTCTTGACGCGTTTGTAACTTAAAATAGATACCAAAGTCTTTTCTAATTAAGTGTAAACTATAGATTCCACCTATAATAGACCCTAATGAAACTAGCACAGGAACTAAAAAGTAATCTTCAGGACTTTTGATAAATATAAAAATACTGAGTGTAGATAAAACTTTTGATATTACGTTTATTACAGTAATAAATTGCATTTTTTCTACACCCTGATAAAACCATACAGGAAATAGTACTTGCCCTATCACTGATCCAAACGTAAGCCAATATATCAAAGCATATTGATTAAATTTTTGAACAAAACAAATCAAAATTGCCAAAATACCTAATGATAATATTGTTAAAATAACCTTAATAATCATCACGCTATTAAATATTTTTATCAATTCTTTATTATTTGATTTATTTAATGATATTTCTCTAGTCGCTGTATAATTAAAGCCATAGTCTGTTATTACAATGAAAAATGCCATAACAGCGGTTGCTAATGAAAGCACTCCAAACTTCTCAATGCCAATCACTCGTACTAGATAAGGTAAAGTCAATAAAGGCAATAAATAATTCAATCCTTGCACAGTTGCAAGAGAAATGAAGTTTTTTAGAAATACAGACTTATTTTTTAAAAATTTTCTTAAACTCATACAGCTTACTCTTGATGAGCCACTTTCTCATCAAAACCTTTTCAAAATTTTACATTTAAAAATCTGTAAACCGATTACCTAAAACTTATCGACATACACAACTTCTCATATTTTCACAGTGAATTATTACAGGTATTTGATACGTTGAAAATAGATTACATCGATAAGTTAACGAAATTATTCAAGCTACATCTTACGGAATGTTTGGACTACCACAGCACAGCAACAGAAAAAATATTTAAAAAATTATATTAAATTCAATAAATTATTGAATCACACTAATTTTAAGACATCCATATTATAAATCCATTTACACTATGAAAATTTAATATCTTTGTAAAATTGTGTAGACATTTCAATCTTTTTTCAAAACCTATTAACAAAAATACTATGCATGTATAAAAATTTCGGTTTTAATACAATTACTCCCCAATAATAAGATACCCAACCTGCCTTTTTTAGCTTACAATTCGCTTTCAAGATGAGATTCTAAGCAACAACTGCAATATAAAATAAGGGTTTTGAATGTGAAGTATCCGTACACATCATTGTTTACAATTTTAGCGATTTCGATTTCGTTTTCTGGTTGTGCGATCACTTCAGGACTTCAAACCTATGATCTGCCAGAACAAGGTCAATATAAAACTGATCAAGGTGCCGAACTTTCCGTTGTACAACTTAATCAAAATAATATTCCAAATCTAAATACAACTAGCCAATTAAGTTCAAATAATCTTGTATGGTTATTCAATAGCTCACAAAATATTTATCGTTTAAGCGCTGGTGACGTTCTTTCAATTCAGCTTTGGGCGTACCCTGAAATTACCCCACCAATCCAAGATGCAACCAATATTAAAGCTGTGGGGTACCCCATTGATCCAAATGGCAATGTCCAATTACCTTTAGTAGGCTCAGTGCGTATTGCAGGGAAAACTTTAGCGGAGACTAATCGCTTTTTACATCAGCAATTTGCAAAATACCTAAAACACCCAGATGTTGTGGTTCGTGTGCTTTCTTATGAAGGGCGTCGTTACTTTGTCAACGGCCAAGTCATGCGCAGTGGGCAATATACTTTAAATGATCAACCAATCAGTATCTATACTGCATTGGGTCAGGCAGGTGGAGTAGACACTAAAACTGGTGATACCACCAATATTCAATTAATCAGAAATGGACAGACTTATAACCTAAATACCATTCAGCTCGAAAAACAAGGATTGTCTTTACATCAACTATTGATCCAACCGAATGACACGATTTTCGTAAATACTAAACTAGATCAAAAACTTTATGTCATGGGCGAATCGAGTCGTAGTCAAGCCCTCACATTACGAGATCAAGGGATGACATTAAGTGATGTACTTGGTGAAAGCGAAGGAATTAACCCTACTTCAGCAAGTGCTGCACGTATTTATGTAATGCGTACTGACCTTAACACTAAACAGTCAACAATTTATCATCTTAATTTAAGTAGTCTAGGTAATTTAGCCTTAGCCAATCAATTTGCCATGCAAAAAAATGATATTGTCTATATTGATGCAACGGGCCTAACCCGCTGGCAACGTATTATGAATCAAGTAATTCCATTCTCAAGTGCCTTATATAGCTTTGATCAATTGGGTAAATAAGATGCAGATTCAAAACATATTAGTCGTCTGTGTTGGCAATATTTGTCGTAGTCCAATGGCAGAATTTTTTTTAAAAAAAAGCCATCCTGATTTACATATAGAATCAGCTGGGCTTTCGGCCATGGTCGGCTATTCTGCAGATGATAAAGCCATTGCCTGTATGGATAGTCTAAACATTGATATGCGTTCCCATGTTGCACGACAAATTAGTGCAGATTTGGTCAAAAAAGCAGATCTCGTTCTGGTGATGAGTAAAAATCAATCACAACATATTGAACAAAAATGGCCTTTTGCTAAGGGGAAAGTGTTTCGTTTAGGGCATTGGCAAGGTCAAAATGTGCCTGACCCTTATCAACATGATCAAGCTTTTTTTGATGAAACATGTAAAAATATCCAAGCTTATGCCAATGATTGGCAATCACATCTATAAATTTTAATTAGTTGTTTACCTATGAATCAAAATTCAAAAACTAATGATGATACGATTGACTTAAAAGAGTTGTTTTTCTCTTTAATCGCTCAATGGAAAGTGATTGCACTTTGTGTCATTTTAACTTTAATCTGTGCTCTACTTTATTTACGTGTAACATCACCTGTTTATTCTACTGATGCAATGGTTCAGGTAGAAGATGGTAAAAGTGCTGCTTCTGCTGCCCTTATGGGTGAACTCAAAGATGTTGCTGGTGGCTTGGGGCAAAAGTCTCCTGCCGATGCTGAAATAGAAATATTAAATTCACGACTTGTTCTTGGGAAAGTAATTCAGAATTTGAATTTAGATATCCAAATAGATGACAATGCCGATACTTTTTTGCATAAATTAGTTTCCAAAGAGAAATCTCATCTCAGTTATAGCACCAAAGCAGTTGATTTTCAAAAAAATCGGTCTAGTTTTTCCATATTAAAGTTAGATATCCCAGAATATTATTATGATAAAAAACTTACTTTAAAATTTATAGATAAAAAGAAGTTTAATCTAAGCTATAAAGACCAAATTGTATTTAAAGGTAATTTAAATCAACTTAATCAAGCTCAAGATAATAAAGGATTATGGTCAGTTCAAATTGATAGCTTAAACCCTTTTCAACAAGACTTTACTATTACTAAATTTGCACTTCCTTCAGCGGTTAAACTGATGCAAGAAAATTATTCAGTTGCTGAAAAAGGCAAAATGACGGGGGTTATTGGTCTTAGTTATATCGGAAATGATCAACAGCATATTACTCAAGTTCTCAATAATATTTTGAGTGTTTATCATGGACAGAACATTGAACGAAAAACCTTAGAGTCTAAACAGACATTAAGCTTTCTCGACCAGCAACTTCCAGAGCTTAAACAGCAGCTTGAAGAGTCTGAGATTAAATTTAATAAATTCCGCGAACAATACAATACTGTAGATGTCACTCAAGAAGCAGAGCTGATGTTAAAGCAAAATGTTGAATTGGAGAAAATGCGGATTGAGTTAAAGCAAAAACAAGCAGAATATTCTGCTAAATATACCCCTGATCATCCATTAATGACAGAGATCAACGCTCAACTCACTGCAATTGATAAGAAATCAACTGAACTTAATCAGGCGATTAAGCGTTTGCCTGAAACGCAACGTTTATATTTACAACTCTATCGTGATGTTAAAGTCAATACAGAACTTTACACTTCATTATTAAACAGCTATCAACAATTAAAAATTGTTAAAGCGGGTGAAATTGGTAATGTACGTATCATTGATACAGCTGTAGAACCTGTTAAACCCATTAAGCCACAAAAATTAATTGTACTTATTCTTTCTATTTTTGTTGGTGGCTTTATTGGAGTAATGATTGCTCTACTTCGAAATATGCTTTCATCAGGAATTAAAGATTCTAGCCGAATTGAAAATGAACTTGATCTCCCTGTGTATGCCACTGTGCCTCGCTCTCCAATTCAAGAAAGCCGTGTTCAGTTGTTGAAAAAGAAAAAATCGATTCCGATTCTTGCTGCTAAGAATAGTGAAGATATTGCCATTGAAAGTTTACGTAGCATTCGTACCACAATTCACTTTGCTTTAAATAAAGCAAAAAATAATATTATTGCGATTTCAGGACCCGCTCCAGAAATTGGTAAATCATTTATTTCGACCAACCTTGCCGCAATTTTTGCACAAGGAAATAAGAAGGTCTTATTGATTGATGCCGATATACGTCGAGGCTATTTACATAAATATTTTAGTCATGACACTTCACCTGGTTTAACTGAATATTTAGCAGGCCACAACACGCTTGAACAATGTATTGTACATTCAGATACCGTAAATCATTTAGATTTTCTGCCACGTGGTAAAAATCATAGTCATGCTTCTGAAATGCTCAGTTCCGATCGCTTTAGCGAATTATTAGAACAGCTTTCTCAGCAATATGATCATATTATTATTGATACACCACCTGTGTTAGCAGTAACAGATGGCATCATCATTTCTCAATTTGCTGGTGTAAACCTTGTTGTTGCCCGTTATGCAAAAACGCAGATGAAAGAACTGGAATTAACCATCAATCGCTTTGAACAAGCGGGAAGCAAAGTGAATGGGGTTATTCTCAATGATGTTCAAGCAACTGCTGGGGGTAATTATGGCTATAATTATGCTTATGCCTACACCGCATCCAAAGTTGATTGATATTCAATAAGTAGCGAAAAAGCCAGATTCAATCTGGCTTTTTTGTGCCAATTTTTTGATCAATATAACTGTATATTTTTAGTTGTCGCCATCAGATAACTATATCGTTTATGATGAAGAAGTTATATGCTTGAGCAGATTATGCTAATGATCAAATTAGCCTCTTAAAAGATTAAAATTTGGATATTTTTATGAGTAAAGCCTTACCCATCGCAATTGCTGTAATCTTAGGTGGTGCTGCACTTGTACCTGTTTATTATGCATCTCAACATCCTGCTGATGTAAACAGTCACTCAATGTCAAAAAATGCTAAACCTGTAGAAAAAATTAGTTATGCACTTGGTTATGAAGTTGCGAGCCAAACGCCACCTGAAGTCGATGTGAATACATTTATCAGCGGTATTCGTGACGGTCATGCTAAAAAACAACGTGCCTATACAGATGAAGAATTACAAACTGCATATGTTGACTTCCAAAAAGAAATGCAACAAAAGCAATTACAGCAAAGCAAAGAAACAGCCTCATCAAATGACTCATTCTTAGCTGAAAATGCGAAAAAAGAAGGTGTTAAAACAACGGCTTCAGGATTGCAATATAAAATCACCAAAGAAGGTACAGGTAAACAGCCTGCTGCTACTTCACAAGTCACGGTACATTACAAAGGTCAGTTGTTAGATGGCAAAGTATTCGACAGTTCATATGATCGTGGTCAACCAGTTGAGTTTCCTTTGAACCAAGTAATTCCAGGTTGGACTGAAGGTTTACAACTCATGAAGGAAGGCGGTAAAGCAACCTTATATATCCCTGCAAAATTGGCTTATGGTGAACAAGGTGTTCCTGGCACGATTCCTCCAAACAGCACTTTAATTTTTGATGTTGAACTTGTTAAAGTTAAATAACATTTACGAAAAGGAGAGATTTACTCTCCTTTTTTGGATTTTAATTATGAAAAAAACACTTATTGTGCTTAGTCTTAGTATGCTGAGTAGTGCAGCTTTCTCAGCACCGATTAACAATAAAAGCTCCCAACAAGATCAACTGGGTTATAGCTATGGTTATGTCATGGGACGTACCAATGCCGATACCTTAAAACAAATTAATTTAAATGCCTTTATCCAAGGGATCAAAGAAGGCTCTACAGGTCAGAAAGCAAGCTTAACTGATGAAGAAATGGCAAAAGCACTTGCACAATATAAACAGCAAACTGAAGCAAAACAAATGCTAGAGTTTAAACAAGCTGCAGATGTAAATGCCAAACAAGGTGAAGCTTTTCTTGTAGAAAATGCGAAAAAAACTGGTGTAATTACTCGCCCAAGTGGTTTGCAGTATAGTGTTTTACAACAAGGTACTGGAAAATCACCCTCTGCAAAATCTAAAGTTTCTGTAAACTATGAAGGTCGTTTACTTGATGGCACCGTATTTGACAGTTCTTTTGCACGGAATGAAGCGGTAGAATTTCAAGTTAGCCAAGTGATTCAAGGTTGGACTGAAGGTTTGCAACTGATGAAAGAAGGCGCGAAATATCGTTTCTTTATTCCAGCGAAACTTGCCTATGGTGAGATTGGTGCGGGTGATGCGATTGGCCCAAACAGCACATTAATCTTTGATGTAGAACTATTAAAAGTTTTACCTTAAGTTAAATGTGAAATAGCTTTTAAAATAAAAAACATCGCTCAATTGCGATGTTTTTTTATGCTCTAATAAAAAATCTTATCGCATTTCATAGAAGTAAATTCATACATCTATAAAGCTTACAGTACCGTATCTTATATTTAGAATTTAAATTCCCCAAACGCTATGGCGATATCCTTGTCACCATGCGTTAGATACATCACTTATGATTAAATGATGCTCAAAGTAAAAGCGGTTTCATTTATATTCTGTTGATTGGTCTTAATTTAGTGTTTTAAATGTCTTGGTCTAAATCCTGCAGCAAGCAGTGCAATACCATAAGCCACAATACCGACCAAACATAATCCGACAACTTCAAGAATTCGAAGCCATTGCGACGCTGTGCCATCATACCAAGTTAAAGCAAACCATAGTGCGCCAATCATTACGATATTGGCTATGGCAAATTGAACGAATAATTTTTTCCAATGCGCACCAAAACGGAAAATATTTTTCTTATGTAAATAAAAATATAACATCCCTGCATTGACCAAAGCTGAGCCTGAAGAAGCAATGGCTAAGGCCATATGCTCAGCTTGCCAATCAATCAATTTAAAAATACCAATAAAGATAATATTTAAAATCGCATTGGCTGCAACCGCCATTAAGCCGACACGTACAGGGGTTTTGGTGTCCTGAATGGCATAAAAGCCTGGTGCAAAAACTTTAATCAACATAAATGCCAGTACACCACCACTCATACATTGCAGTGCCATAGCGGTCATTTGCGTATCACGTGCATCAAAAGCCCCATGCTGGAAAAGTGCTTGAATGATTGGCGTAGATAACATGAACAAAGCAATACTGGCTGGCACCCCCACCAAGACAATCACGCGAGCAGCCCAATCCAGCATTCTACGGAACTTGGCCTGATCTTGCTCTGCTTTACTCACGGAAAGAGACGGAAGAATCACTGTACCGATTGCAACACCAATCAATCCAAGTGGCAACTCGGTCATACGTTCAGCACTATATAACCATGACACCGAACCATCTTGCATGAATGAGGCCCAAATTGTATTTAGTAATAAGTTAATCTGAGTGACTGATACACCAAATAAAGCAGGCAACATCAGTTTTAGAATTCGATCGACACCCTCATGTTTAAAATCAACTTTAGGTGGAATCAGTAATTTTTTATTCCATAATTCAGGTATTTGAATGGCAAGTTGTAAAACCCCTGCTGCAACCACAGCCCATCCTAAAGCCATGATCGGTTGAGCCATATGCGGGGCTAACCACCAAGCACCAGCAATCATTGCCACGTTGAGTAATACAGGCGAAAACGCTGGCGAAGCAAAAGATCCATAACTATTCAAAATACTGCTAGCAAATGCAGTCAATGACATAAACATCAGATAGGGAATCGTTAAACGAAACATATCTACAGCCAGATCAAATTTTGCAGGATCATTATGAAAACCAGGTGCATAGACATACAAGATCACAGGCGCAATGATCATACTGATCAAGGTTAACAGTGACATCACCATTAACAGGCAGCCAAACACACGACTAATGAGAATCTGTACTTCCGCATGCAGTTTTGTAGTTTTATATTCGGTGAGTACGGGAATAAAGGCTTGCGAAAAAGCCCCTTCTGCAAATAAACGCCTGAAAAAATTGGGAATACGAAAAGCAACCACAAAGGTGTCAAAATCCTTACCTGCCCCAAACACATTGAGCAAAACCATATCTCTGACTAAGCCCAAGACTCGTGACAACATGGTCATTGCACTGACAATAAAGGTGGATCGCCACAGCGCCATCGTATTCACCTAGTTAAAATAAAGTCGCTATTGTAATTAAATATTCTTAAAATTGCGTTGTTAAATCATAAACAGACACTTATTTACTTCGCTTGTTCTACTTTTAATTTTTTCTGATTCAAACTTTCTCTAAACTGCTGCCATTGAAAATGTGGTCCAGGATCAGTTTTTCGTCCTGATGCAATATCAGAATGTCCTGTTAAATGATGATCAGTTTTTGGATAAGCGTGTTGCAAAATGGCAACCACATCAACCAGTTGTTGATATTGGATCGCTTCAAAATCGCTATCATCACTTCCTTCAAGTTCAATCCCAATTGAATAGTCATTACACTCAACTTTACCCAGATAAGCTGAACGTCCAGCATGCCAAGCCCGATCATTAAAATTAACAAACTGGATAATTTCACCAGTTCTTAAAATCAATAAATGTGCAGAAACCTGCATACCCTCAATGGTTTGAAAATAAGGATGGACTGACCAATCCAGTTGATTTTGAAAAAACTGTTCAATATAACCACCACCAAATTGTGATGGTGGCAAACTAATATTGTGAATCACAATCAGCTGAATCTCTGTATTTTCAGGACGTTGATTATAGTTGGGTGATGGGACTTGTCTTGCGCCAATCAATTGACCATTTACGACCTGAAACTGTGGTGCAGATTGCATATCTTATTCCTACAGAATTTTTCTATTTTCAATAAAGCTGATTCTCAATATTTTAGTGTACTCTCGGGGCTGTTGACAATTCGTCTATGTTTGCGACGACGAGTATTTTTTAGGTGATACAAGGCACGAGATACGAAATTTAGTCATTCTAAATGAGTAGTTCGTAACGATGTAGTACCAAAAAATACTCTAGTCCTCAGCTTCGACTTTCACTGCGAATAAAGTAATACTTTGTTCTTGTTCAGATTATGACTAAAATTATTTCAGTCTGTATTATGAAACTTAAAAATAGTCTCACTATTCTCATTCATGTTTTACGATGTATACGTCTCGTGCTTAATTTGGACCGACAACGCAAACTATTTATGAAATGTTAACAGATCCTTATCTGTATAAAATAAAAACTTCTTCAAACTTGCAATGACAGTGCTAATATATCGCTCAGTTTTTAAGGGTGACTAAAATAGGGATATCCATGAGCATACCTGAATCTTTGCTTGAACAATCTATTCAAATTAATATTCAACAAGCACTCCAAGAAGATATTGGCGATGCTGATATTACTGCCCTACTCACACCAGAAGATGAGCAAGCGACGGCCACGATCATTTCGCGTGAAGATATGGTCTTGGCGGGACAACCTTGGGTCGATGCACTGATCAGAGCGTATGATCCAAGCGTACAGATTACTTGGCTTAAAAATGATGGTGACTGGGTTAAAGCCAATGAAACCATTTATAAATTGGCAGGTTCTGCGCGTAGCTTGCTGACTGTTGAGCGTCCTGCATTAAACTTTGTGCAAACCCTGTCTGCAGTCGCAACCAAAACGGCTGAATACGTAAAATATCTAGAAGGTACAGCAACCAAATTATTAGATACACGCAAAACTTTGCCGGGTTTACGGATTGCACAAAAGTATGCAGTTGCTGTAGGTGGCGGGCAAAACCATCGCCTAGGTTTATTCGATGCGTTTTTAATTAAAGAAAATCACATCATGGCTGCTGGTGGTATTGCTCAGGCAATTGCCAAAGCGCATCAAATCGCACCAGGTAAGCCTGTCGAAGTTGAAGTTGAAACATGGGATGAACTGAATCAAGCGCTTGAAGCCAAAGCAGATATCGTCATGCTAGATAATTTTAGCCAACAACAAATGATTGATGCGGTTAAACATGTTGCAGGGCGTTGTAAATTAGAAGCTTCTGGAAATATAACTCTTGAGAATTTAAGTCAAGTTGCACAAACAGGTGTTGACTATATTTCGATGGGTGTATTGACTAAAGATGTTAAAGCGATTGATTTATCTATGCGTTTTAATGACTAATCACTCAATCATATTCGGTCATAAAGCAGTATCTATATACTGCTTTTTTATTACAAAATATAACGATGAGTCAATAAATAATCAGCTAATTTTATGCAAAAGATCTTCTAAATAACAATCAAATTACGTGCACCAACAAAAGAGATAAACAATGAAAAAACATATTTTATATTCATCACTATTCGCATTATCTATTCCGATCCTGAGCCATGCAGACACAGTCAATGTGCATGTGTTAAGTGCAACAGTCAAAGATCAAAATATTGCCAATGCTGAAGTAATTTTGCAAAAAAATGGTGAGCGCTCTGCCTCAAGTTCTACCAATACAAGCGGCCGAGCCTCAGTCAATAGTAATACTATAGACAGTTCAGATAATTTACTGATTATCAAAAAATCAGGTTATTCAACACTGGTTGCAAAATGTCCATGTGATGGCATGACCTACGCCTTAAGTCCTGTACTCAAAGATCTCAACAGTATGCGAATTGTACTGAATTGGGGGCAAAACCCTTTAGATCTCGATTCACACTTAAGTTATAAAAATCAGCATGTATATTGGGACAGTAAACAAGGTTTGGCTGCAAATCTGGATGTGGATGACACCGACTCTTATGGCCCTGAAACCGTCACGATTGATAAACGTTTAGAAGGTCAATATTATGTGTATTCAGTACATGACTTTTCTGATCGGACTCAACCAACTACGACCAATTTATCCAATAGCCAAGCCAAAGTCATGGTCTATGCAGGGGAATCACTGATTCGTTCTTATTATATTCCAACTGGTCAAACGGGTAATTTATGGACTGTATTTCGCATTAGCCCTGAAGGTGAAATTCAAGACATCAATCGTATTTCAGGAACCACGGTTAACGCAAGCCAAGTGGGTTCAACAGTATCAAATTATCAAAATCAAACCACTCGGGTAAATATCGTTCCTGTCTCAGCAGATGCGCAAAAACGAGCCAAGACACTAAATTTAAGTGCGGATAAAGCCTATCAAAACAACCAGATTGAACAAGCTGCAATGCTCTATCAACAGTCTATCGACTACAATCCAAATATTGGCCAGACCTATAGTAATCTTGCCGTTGCTTATCAAAAGCTCAATCGTTCCTCAGAAGCTTTATGGGCAAATCAAAAAGCCATTGCTTTGGCGACCAATAACAATACCAAAGCTTACTCTCACTATAATATGGGTAAAATCTATGAAAATAATCAAGATTATGCCCAAGCTAAGCAACATTACCAATTGGCCAATCAATACAAACCAAGCGCGACTTATGATGAAGCGATACAACGTGTAAGCCCGTAAAAAAATTGCCCAAAGGATATCTACATTCTTTGGGCAACGTTGATGCTTTAGTTTGCTATTTTTTATTGATTAGTTTTAATTTTGCTTACAAAACAAGCAGTTTTTACATAGAAAAGCCGTCTGAATAAGCCTATAATCTTTGGCTTCCAATACATTCCTGTAATTAGGCCAATGAAGACTTTGAAACAACAAGTTTTGTTTTTACTTGTCGCTTTTTTATCTGTATTTGCTTTTTTCTTATATCAAGAAGATATCACGCGTTTCTTTCAATTACGTGACATCTATCTAAAACCACGTCTGTATAAATATGGCTTTTCAATTCTCTTAAACTACGCCTTTATTAGTTTATTTTATTTAATTTTAAGAAAAACCTTTGCGACCATTTTACTCAGTCAATTTATTATTTTTTTACTGAGCTTTATCAATATTAAGAAAGAGCAATATCTTTCTGCAAGCTTGGTTCCGAGTGATTTTTTATTATTTAAAGAAACCTTTATCGCCTCTCCAGTCATGCTCAAAATTGCGGTCTTTGTAGCAATTGCAGTGTTTATTGGACTATTTGTATTTCTGTATAAAAAAGAGAAATTAGGGACGAAGCCACTCCTCCTGACAAACAGTATTTTATCTTTTGCTATCCTTGGCTTCTTTATCACTGCAAATTTTAAAAATAATTTTAGTGAAGCTTGTGCCAATGCAGCAAAAAACTCAATTTGCCAATATGCAAAATATCTACCCAATACCCGTGGCGATTGGATTGGTGATCATTTAACCATTAAATATTTAGGTTTTTCGACCTTCTTCTTTTCCAAAACGGTTGATGGCTTAAACAATAAAATTTTCCAAACACAAGTCATCCCTGAAGAAAAAGTTGCCGCTTTTTATCAACCGATGGCGGTTGAACATGATGAAGAATCTACATCGAATCTAGCATCAGATGATCCGTCACAACAAAAACAATTGCCAAATATCGTTTTTGTGATGAGCGAGTCGCATTGGGATGCCAGAAAATTAGACAAAAGCATTCCACCTAACATCACCCCAACGATTAGTAAAAATCAGATTTCTAGCTTATTGTCTCCAAGTTTTGGTGGAGGAACTGCTAACGTTGAGTTTGAAGTGTTAACCAGTCTAAATACCTATTTAAATCATAATGAACTGGCTTATGTCTCAAAATTAAAACGTCCAACTTATTCATTACCGATGTATTTAAATACATTGGGTTATGAAACAACTGCAATGCATAACAACGGCAAATATTTTTATAACCGTAGCGCAGTTTATCAAAATCTAGGTTTTAACCGTTTTACTTCAATTGAAAATATGATCAACATGGCTGACCGTGCTAAATATATTAATGCTGCGGGTTGGGCTACTGATGATTTAATTTATAACAGTATTGAAAATCAGCTTAAAAATACGGATAAACCGCAATTTATCTATGCGATCAGTGTTGAAAATCATCCAATGTACAGTGATGATCGCTTTGGTAAAGATCATTTTAAAATCACCAAAGATGGTGTGAGTGAGAACAGTAAACGTGCACTGAATACTTATTTAACGGGTATGCAACGTGCTGACGATAAATTTAAAACCCTGATTGAGCATGTCAAACAGCTTGATCGCCCAACAATTGTGATTTTCTTTGGTGACCATTTACCCAACTTACAAAGCGTTTACGATGAGTATGGCTTCTTTAAATCAGAGCAAGAAAAATCTGAGAAAAAAGATGTGCGCTTCTTTGAAACACCGCTTGCAGTTTGGGCAAATTTCCCCATTGATCAAAAGCAATTTAAAGGGCCTTTTGTGGCAGCACATTTCTTAGCACCCAAAGTATTAGAAGCTGCGCATATTCCCCTTTCACCTTACTATGCTTTTGTGAATAAGGTGGGTTCTTGTTATAGCACTGTTCATCAAACAGGCACACAAACGCAAAAATCTTGTGAATTTAATCAAGCTGAGATTCTACAACAGTATAAAGACATGAATATGGATGTGTTAAATGGTAAGAATTTCACTTATCAGATGTTAAAATCTAAAGCTGAAAGCTAGTCCTGCCCAAATGATCAAGAAGGTTCTCCAGAGTCTTCTTGATCATGCTGCTGTTCAGCATGTTGTTGCGGTTCATTATTTTTTGCGTCAAATTCTTTGCTTTCGAAATCTTCACGGCGTGGATCTCCAGCCATCAATACAAAGGTAATCACTGCGAATAGAACAATGAGTATTTTCATAAGCCTGCCATTTGCTAAAGTTTGAAATATTCTAAATATCGGTTGATGAAAAGATTTGTAGAGTCTGTATACGAAACAAGGGATTTCAGCTGATTTATGTATCTATTGAAGTAAATAGATGATTGGAATCTTAATCATGTAAGTTTGCGCAAATTATGTGGCCTTCTATCAACTAAAAATAAGGTGCAATTCGCACCTTATTTAAATTATAAAAATTCAGCTATTTAAAATTAAGATTCTATAAATCCCATATAAGGGTCAGAAAATGAATCTTTACCCGTTTCAATACGCCCAGCAAAACGACGTTTAAAGGTGCTATCGCCCTCTATTGTTACAGTAAAATCATACCAACCACCGAAATCAGACATATTCCAATTCAACTCCTTTTCTGTAGAAGCCGTTTCGATATTCCATGTCTTATTGGGTAGATAAGCATTGGCTTTCACTGTCAATTTTGCTGTTTTCGTAGCGTCATTACGAACTTTTAAATAGAGTTTAGGATCACATTCTTCAACACATACACGCACTTCTGGCAATGCCTCTATTTGTGCAGACTTGGCTAAATCACCTGCAAAGCCACGATGGAAGCCATTTGGACCCAACACCCATAAATCATATAGTCCATTTGAAGCTTTCCATACATCGTCCAATTGCTTACCTGCTTCAACCATATAACGACGAGGAATCGCATCTAAATTCAATTTGTCATAAACATGGAAAACTGCAGCGTGTGTTCCTGTATTGGAGAACATTAACTTCACCGTTTTTGTTGCCACATCAACTTTCGCACTACTATGTAAAATATAAGGCAATGCCCGAGACAATCGTGTTCCTAACTCTTGAACAGGATAGACCTGACTTAAAGGACGGGAAACCGGCGGCAATAGCGCTTGCGCATTACGAATCGCATCTGCATCATTCTTGGTTTTTTTACCCATCAAGTCCGAAATAGCTGTGGTATTTGGATTTTTAAAGTCAAAAGCTGTTGTTAAATCACCACATACAGCACGGCGATATGGACTAATATTCGGTTCTTGCACGCCAAAACGTTGCTCTAAGAAACGAATAACAGACGAATGATCAAAAACCTGTGAATTTACCCAACCACCACGGCTCCAGGGAGAAATCACATACATAGGTACGCGTATTCCTGGACCATAGACTCCCACACCATTACTGACTTTAGGATCAGTAAAGTTAGGTTGTCCTGCTGAAGCTTTAGGATGCGTAGCGTATTCATATGAGATTTGTTCATCACTCAAAGTGGTTTTACCTTGCATCACACCTGAAGCGTCTTTTGAAGGTGCACTTGGTGATGGAACGTGGTCAAAAAAGCCATTATTTTCATCAAAGTTGACCAATAAAACCGTTTGGCTCCAAATTGCAGGGTTTTCCGTTAAAGCGTTTAAAACTTCCTGAATATACCAAGCACCTTGTACAGGGCTTGATGGTCCTGGATGCTCACTATAGGCCGCAGGTGCAACCATCCAACTGACTTGAGGTAATTGACCTTTGGCAATATCATCTTTAAATGAAGCAAGAAATCCACCATCAGGCATCGTATTGGCAATCCCTTTATACAACGGTTGTGTTGCATCAATGGCTGGATCATAAGCAGGACACGTGCTGTCATTGTTTACAGGTTTACCAGACAACTCATTGGCACGGCGATATTGTTTAAAGCCAGCCAAAGGATTGTCGGTAAAGTTATCTGGCATATTTTGATAAACTTTCCACGTCACACCCGCTTGTTGTAGGCGCTCAGGATAGGTTGTCCAATCATAGCCTGTGCTTGATGCACCAATACTGTCCAAGTCATTTACGACACTGGCAACACCCGCAGCTTTCGGACCGTTTGAACCTGCCCATAAGAACATACGATTCGAATTGGTTCCTGTATGCATTGCACAATGATATGCATCACACAGGGTAAAGGCGTTGGCAAGTGAGAACTGAAATTCAACTTCTTTTTGTTTGTAATATCCCATAGATTGGGGTTGTTTATACTGTACCCAATTGCCCATACGCCCATGGTTCCAAGCAAATTGCCCATCTGTCCATGAGTGTGGCGTACCGCTAACACGTTGTGCATTGCCACGCGTGCTGTCTAAATGATAGGGAAAGATTTTATTCTTATCTTTATCGTATTGTTCCCAAATCTTACGGTTGTCGGATAGCGGAATCGTAAAACGATCACCAAACCCACGAACACCCTTTAACGTTCCAAAATAATTATCAAACGAGCGATTTTCTTGCGTCAAAATGATGACATGTTTTACATCTTTAATCGTGCCTGTTTCGACTTTGGCGTCAATGGCTAAAGCTTTTTGGATGCTGGCTGGAAAGCTGGCTAAAGCGGCTGTACCAAATATTGTTTTTGTAGAATTGACTAAAAAATCACGACGGTTCATCTCTATTTCCTTATTTTTTATTATGGTGCGCAATGTACTTTACAAGCAGCGGGTGGCTGTGGATTCGTCGTTGAGCTTTCATTATCATCATTACAAGCACTGAGTAAGACACTCAGACTGGTCACTAAAATCAGCAAAAAATTTCGCATTGTCCTATCCATGAAATAAAGGTAGGGATAGTCAATACAACTGCTATGACGCTAGAGTGAAGTTTTTATGGCAGTTTGATGAATATTTTTTAAAAAATGATGAATATCAAATATTTGTTTTAATTTAAAAATAAGCAACTTAGGTTAAAACAATTTTATGCAATAAAAAACGCATCCGAAGATGCGTTTTGTTTATAAAAATATATCAATATTTTAGAATTACCAACCAAGCGCTTCTTGTTGTTTTTTTACCAATTCCTGAATACCTTTTTCAGCCATTTCAAGCATTGCATTGGACTGAGCGCGTGTAAATGGTTTTTCTTCTGCAGTCCCTTGAATTTCAATAAACTCACCTGCTTGAGTCATCACCACATTCAAGTCTGTTTGACAGTTAGAATCTTCTTCATAGCAAAGATCAAGCAATACTTCATCTTGATACATGCCGACAGAAATCGCAGCAACAAGCCCTTTTAATGGATCATGCTTAATTTTCTTTTTCTCAAGAAGTACATTCATAGCATCAATTAATGCAACCGCAGCACCCGTAATTGCAGCAGTACGTGTACCACCATCTGCCTGAATCACATCGCAGTCGATGGTAATGGTGTTTTCACCCAATTTTTTCAAATCCACCATTGCACGTAAGCTACGACCAATCAAACGTTGAATTTCTTGAGTACGACCAGATTGCTTACCGCGAGCAGCTTCACGGTCGCTACGTGTATGGGTAGAACGTGGCAACATACCGTATTCCGCAGTCACCCAACCTTGGCCCTGACCCTTTAAGAAACGTGGCACTGAATTGTCAATACTCGCAGTACACAGCACTTTTGTATGACCAAATTCAACCAATACTGAACCTTCCGCATAACGGGTGTAGTTACGGGTAATTTTAACTTCACGTAATTGATCTAATGCACGTTGGTCGATACGCATAGCTTGTCCTTATGGGATTCAAAAAATATTGCGACTTATTATAACAGATCCAAGAGAGATGGTTTTGTTACAAGATGGTGGTTTTTGAAATTGCTCGCTAAATCTATATGTGGTGACTTAAATAAACGTCTATACAAAAAGATAGATATACAAACCACGTTTTAAAATTTTCGAAATTTAGCCAAAAATTTAAATGATGCTTATCAGCGTAAGCGACAACAACTTGTTGATACTTAAAGGCTGTATAAATGCATATATTAAAGACTATCTTGATTCCAAGTTTTATCTAAGTCTTTTAGGTGATTATACACTTGTTCAAACTCAGTAAAACTGAATGTCAGAGTGGGGACGGAACAAGGGTTTTCCCAAATAACAGATGTTATAACATCATGTATATATCCCCATGCTAGTCCAAACCGAATCCACTTGACTTCAGTTTGAGTAACGACTTGCTCTACCATGATGACACTACATCCAAGATCTAAATCATCGGGACAAACTAAAAGAGGAACAACCGTTGAGACAGCACCATATTCAGAAAATTCAGGTTTAAGAAGCTTCCAAGCATTACTTAAGGCTTTATTATCTTCATAATCATATAGCCATCCTTGTGCTGGGACTAAATTATCTGCACGTTCAATGATATTAGTATTTCCGTGTATCCATATATTTAGCGGAATATTGTCAATTGCAAGAATAGGAAATGATTTTGAGTGACCATTTGCATCATGAACGCATCCGCTAATCGGATGTTCGCTTAAAGGGATGGCTGAAATGAAGTACATATATTGATTAAGTACTTTCAAAAGATTCTAAAATCAACATAGCACAGCTTATACAAAAAATTAAAAATCACTGAATTTAAACATCACTTTAAAAGCAATAGAAGAACCTTATCTAACTCAATAAGGTTCTTCTAACAACAATTGATGATCTATTTTAAACAGCTATTGCACAAGTTGAATGAAGCAAAATAAGTACCTCAGCAACACCAATGCTTACACATCGCAAAAACTTTGTTTAAGCAAAAATACCCTTCAACTTTTGTAAAGACTGAGTAATGGTGGTTGTTAAACTATTTGGCAAAGAGCATTTGGCTAAACGTACCCATACACTGCCAAACTGTTTCAGGAAATCTGCTTCATTATAGTTGATGCCATATTCTGCACACAAAGCTCTAATTTTTGGGGCAGCTTCTGAATAACGATTGGCAGGCATATCAGGGAACAAATGATGTTCAATCTGATGACTTAAATTCCCACTCAAAATATGCAACCAGTCTGTTCCAGTAAAATTACTAGAACCACGAATCTGACGTAAATACCATTCAGCACGGGTTTCATTTTCCACATTATCTGCTTCAAAAGTCTCTGCATCTTCAGTGAAATGACCATTAAAGATTACCGCTGAAGACCACAAACTGCGGATCACATTGGCAATGGCATTCCCAGCTAACACTGGCAAAGCATTGGGGCCTGCAATCACAGGAAAAAACACATAATCTTTTAGAATTTGACGGCGGGCTTTTTTACGAAATTTTGCCGCATCTGCCCAGACCTGTTTCCAAGTTTTTGTTTTATAGATCAGCGCATCTTCCAAATGTAGATTTTGTAAGCCAACATACCATTCAAAAAATACCATCAATTGAATCGCTAAAGGGATATTAAACAAAAAGCGCGGTTCCCATTTTTGTGATTCACTAACACGGAGTAAACCATAACCCACATCATGATCTTTACCCACAATATTAGTATAGGTGTGATGCACATAATTATGTGTGTATTTCCAATCATCACCTGTTGCCATGGTATCCCAGTCGTAGTTTGCACCATTCAAACTCGGGTCATTTAACCAATCGAATTGACCATGCATAACATTATGACCCAACTCCATATTTTCTACGATTTTGGAAATTCCCAGCAATCCCGTACCCACCACCCAAACAGGTGGAATCCATCCGCCAAACATCAACATACCACGTGAAGCAATTTCACTATAACGGACAAAATTTCGGATTTTATAAATATACTTGGCATCTTGTTCACCTAAACTGTCCATGATTTCACGACGGATTTCATCAACACGGCGACCAAACTCTGCGGTTTGTTCTGGATTTAAATGTTTCGATTTACTGTTTGGAAAAGTAACTGACATATTCATTGTCTTGCTCCTCAGTACTTCATTTTTAGAAGCCTTAGCTGAATTTTGGGTACAACTTCCTACGCCTAGGTTCAACAGACCGTGAAGTTGTTTAAATTTATTTAAATGATTGCTTTAATTTAAAGATTAATGACCACAGGGCTTATCGCTTGGCTGATACACAATTTGATCTGTGTATTTGAAGCATGGTCAATTTCACCTGTCAGCATATTTTTGGTCGAACCACTCACTTTGGTACAGGTATTACAAACCCCCATACGACAACCATGGGTTGGTTTTAACCCTGCTTGTTCAGCACTTTCAAGTAGATTTGATTTCGCAGCAAACTCTTGTTGTGAGCGTAAAAAAACAATCGGTTGTGCTTCTAAACTTTCATCTACCGCAATCTGGAAATATTCTTGTTTCAAACGATCTGTGATATTCAAATCTTGAAAAATTTGATTGATGCTTTGCATCATTGCACTTGCACCACACGCATAGCTTTGACGCTGCTTGAAATCAGGAACCAAACTTTCCAATAACTCGATGGTTAAATGCTGCTTTTGCTGAGCTGTGTGAATATAGTGATAATTCAACAACGCATGTTGCTGATAAAGCTGTTCTAGATCTGTATGAAAAGCCTCATCACGACTAAAATAAATTAAATCAATTGGACGATTTGAATCTTTAAGTGCTTCAAGCAACAAAGAATGGATTGCGGTAATTCCACTGCCTGACGCAATCAATAACAATGGCGATGCATCTTGAGCTAAAACAAAATCACCTTGAGCTTGTGACAACTCAACAATGCTACCAAAAGCCATTTGGCTCAGTGCATTGGAGACTTTACCTTGCTGTTTTACAGCAATGATCATATCGCCATTATTCAAAAATTTAACCACAGAGTAACTGCGTTGTTGACGTACACCCGCAATTTCAACAGTTACAAGAACAGATTGTCCCGCTTTAAACTGCTGATGCTTAAAATTACGATTTGGACGTAATTGAATTTGATAAAAATCAGGGCTTAATGCACGAGTTTTAATAATCGTGGCTTTTACCTTTTTCCAAGCCCAAACAGGATTGATTTTTTCAGCGATAAAATCGACAAAATCCTCACGAACCCATTCTGGCTGATACTGCATATAGCTACTCATGTGACGTTCCTCTTTGTGCTTGCTATTTATTGAGTGAACAAACGTTCTTTTAGTGAACATATGTACACTATAATCATTTTTTAAATTCAGTCAACACCTGTACACTGACATTCGTCGTTTAATTTGTTTTTATTTTTGATAGACTCATCACAACAAAAATCTTTGGATACCAGAATGTCGATACGCGATGAACGAAAACAGCAAAGCCGTCAGGCTTTACTTGATGCTGCTTTAACCTTAAGCACATCGGGTCGTTCATTTTCGAGTATCAGTTTGCGAGAAGTTGCCCGTGAAGTTGGTTTGGTTCCGACAGCGTTTTATCGCCATTTCCAAGATATGGATGAGTTGGGCAAAGAGCTGGTGGATCAAGTTGCGCTTTATTTAAAGAATGTCCTACATCAATTAGGCAAAGGCCTAGCGCATCCTGAAGCGAAAACCAAAACCAGCATGGCACTGTTTTTTGAGGCTGTAGACAGCAGTTCGCAACAATGGATTTTTATGATCGCGGAACGTTGGGGTGGTTCAGAAGTTGTGCGTAAAGCCATCGCCCGTGAAATTGACTTCCTAAACGATGACCTTGCCAATGCGTTAAAGAAGTTTGAAGTTATCGCAAATTTTCATGATGAAAATGATTTAAAAGTGATCACCAATATTTTGATTAATTTATCTTTTACTTGGGCAATGTCATGGATTAACTTATCTCGCCAATACTCAGGCATCGAACTTGAGTTACAAAAAATGGTGCTTAAAAAACAATCGGTGACGCAAATCCGCTTAATTTTTAAAGGCATCGAAAATTGGGACCGAGATAGAGCTTAATTTATTTCCCAAACTCGTCTGTATATCACCAGCAATAAAAAAACCCGCAATTCAATTGCGGGTTTTAAAAACAGCAAAGCTTATTTGGCTTTACGTTCTTTATTGATCAGATAGTCAACAACTTGCGTCACTTTACCATCTTCACCTTGAACCACATATTTACCATTTACCACAACAGCAGGCACCCCTGAAAGCTGGTACTGTTGTGCCAATTGGTTTGATTCAGCAATTTTTGCAGTGATCGCAAAAGAACTATACATACTGTTAAATTTCGCCTCAGGCACACCGTACTGAGTAAAGAATTTAGCAAAAGCATCTTTTTGTAGAACTTGCTGATTACCTGCATGATTGGTATGGAATAAAGGCAAATGCGTACGTTTACGTACACCCAATGCTTCACTCACATAATATGCACGAGCACCTTGTTCCCATAATGGATTCATTGCTGCAGGTGTACGGATAAAGTTAACATCTTTAGGGATCTTCTTTAACCACGCTTGCATATGCGGTTCTAATGTAAAGCAGTGAGGGCATCCATACCAAAAAAACTCACGTACTTCAATTTTACCCGGAACTGAAACTTTTCCTGGGTTTTGCACCACGGTATAATCTTTACCTGCAACAAAATCAGCAGCCATGGCATTTACAGAAAATGCCATCACTATGGCAGTCATGCCACCTAAAATAAATTTTTTCATTGACTTTATTGTCCTCGTAGTCATCTCGTATAGCTTATGCATTCACTATAAAACAAATATGGGAAAATCGTTTTCCTTCTGTGAAGTTTTTTACACGATTCATCGCTTTTTCTGGATTTATGGTTACACTAGGGTCTGTTGATATTTCATAAATAGACGAAGTGTTAACAAACACTAGCATAACTGAACTTAATTTTTGATTAAAACAATTTACTTAGAGGTGTCCGGCATGTCGCAACTTAATGTTGATCCACAGGAAATTGCTAAATTTGAAGCACTTGCTGCTTTATGGTGGGATCAACACTCTGAGTTCAGACCTTTACATCAAATCAATCCACTGCGTTTAAACTGGGTTGATGAACATGCCAATGGTCTTACAGGCAAAAAGATTCTTGATGTGGGCTGTGGCGGCGGGATTTTGGCTGAAAGTATGGCGCGTCGTGGTGCCGATGTTTTAGGTATCGATATGGGGGCAGCGCCATTGAATGTGGCTCGCTTACACGCTGAACAGGAAAATGTTCAAAATATTGAATATCGCCAGGTTCCTGTGGAACAACTCGCAGAAGAACAAGCAGGACAATACGATATTGTTACATGTATGGAAATGCTAGAACATGTTCCTGACCCAGCATCCATCATCCAAGCGTGTCAAAAGTTAGTTAAACCAAATGGTCATGTGTTTTTCTCAACAATTAACCGTAATCCTAAATCTTATTTATTCGCAATTATTGGTGCGGAATATGTATTACGTTTATTGAAAAAAGGCACCCATGATTATCATAAATTTATTAAACCGTCTGAACTTGCAGATGACATTCGTAACTCAGGTTTAAAACTTAAAGATATGACTGGCTTACACTACAACCCACTCACAAAGCATTACTGGCTTGCGCCCAATGTTGATGTGAATTACATGGTTTATACTGTGAATGAAGGTGTTTGATGCAAGCTGTTCTTTTTGATTTAGACGGAACACTGATTGATACGGCTGCGGATTTTATCCGTATTATTCAAAATATGTGTCGAGAAGAAGGACGTGCAGTGGTTGATGCGGATTTGATCCGTACTCAGGTTTCTGAGGGCGCACGTGCAATGGTAAAACTGGTTTATCCTGAACTCGAAGTGGATGATCCAGTCTTTTTAGTGCATCGCCAACGCTTTTTAGATCAGTATGGTGATGACATTGCTGTAGACACAGACCTGTTTGCTGGTATGTATCCACTTTTGGCAGAGTTAGAAAGCCAACAGATCCCTTGGGGTATTGTGACCAATAAACCACGTTGGTTAAGTGAATCATTATTGAACGCATTGAACCTCACACAACGTTGTGCTGTTCTGGTCTGTCCTGAAGATGTCGCTCAGACCAAACCAGATCCTGAGCCAATGTATCTGGCGGCAAAGCAAATTGAGATTGCACCTGAACAATGTATTTATGTGGGTGATCATCCGCGCGATATTGATGCAGGACGTAATGCGCAAATGTATACAATCCTCGCAGCATATGGTTATTTACCATTACAGTACAAAGATGATTTAAATGCTTGGCAAGCCGACTGTATCGTAGAGAATGTCGATGAATTACATCAAGTTATTCGAAAACTTGTGAATAGTTAAAGTTCAAGAAAATCATTCAATTTACCCAACAACATGATAAATAACACTGAAACATCTTGAATATGATGTTTCAATGTTTTTATATAGAAGATAGCTCTGTTGGCACTTCGGCTCGCTTTACGAGAAGCAGTTCTTTTCCAACAGTGCAAAGTAAGACATATAAAATTTAATCATTCTAAATGATGAGAAACATTGTTTGATTGGGTAACGACATTGCGTCCAAAGCCTAAATGACATCATAACAACTATAGGAGGTCTCCAATGAAGTATTCAGAATATCAACCTCGCCCAGATTTATTGAAGGATAAAATTATCCTTATTACGGGTGCGGGAGACGGTATTGGACGTGCAGCTGCGCTCAGCTACGCCTTACACGGCGCAACAGTCGTGTTACATGGTCGCACGCTCAATAAACTTGAAGTCATTTATGATGAAATTGAATCACTTGGTGCCCCGCAACCTGCCATTCTTCCTTTGCAGCTTTCTACTGCCTCTTCACGTGACTATGAACTGCTTGTCGATACTCTAGAGCAACAATTTGGCCGCTTAGATGGTATTTTGCATAATGCCGGAATCTTAGGAGAGCGTGTTGAGTTGGCACATTATCCAGAAGAGGTTTGGGATGATGTGATGGCGGTGAATTTACGTGCACCCTTTGTGCTCACCCAAGAATTACTGCCTTTACTGGAAAAATCAGAAAATGCATCAGTCGTTTTCGCCAGCTCTGGTGTAGGACGTGAAGCACGTGCGCAATGGGGCGCTTACTCGGTTTCAAAGATTGCGATTGAAGCGGTCAGTAAAATATTTGCTAAAGAAAATACTTATCCAAATATTCGATATAATTGTATCAACCCAGGTGGGACCCGTACCGCTATGCGTGCCAAAGCTTATCCTGATGAAGATCCAAAGGTTTTACCATCACCTGAAGCCATCATGCCTGCTTATCTCTACCTCATGGGAGATGATAGCCTTGCGTTGAATGGTGAGAGTATCGACGCACAAGATTAGGGTCTGTTGACATCTCTCTTTCTCCACGCTTTTCGAAGTGTGGAGAAAATCATAAGGGATTCTGTCATTTAAAATATTGGTCATAGAGTCAAAATAAAAATTTAATAAAAGCCCATATCAAAATCGTTTTACCCAATAAAAATTATAATTTTATTCAGTTTCTTAAATAACAACGCTTACTCTATAGTGGTACTCAAGTTAAGCAGATCAATTTGAGGCGTTTTTTTATGAAAGATTTAAAACATAAAGTAGAGATGATTCGTTCTATCGAACAATTACAGCTTCCAAATCAGTTTATTCAGGCCTTAGATGATGCCCATCAAGCCAAAGATATGATTAAAGCAATCAATTGTTTAAAGGAGATGAATCAGCAGTGGTATTAACCATTCAGGCTCAATTTATAACGGGGTCATCTCTCTAAGGCTACATACAAGTTTATTTTCATAAATATTTACATTTTTTTGCCACCTATTCCGCTTAAAAAAATTTGCTGCGATGCATTACAGCTCAAAGCTTTGCAATAACTCTTTTCACTTTTACAGAAATATGTTTTTATTATGTCTGTCATTTTAAATGAAAAACTGAACTTTCTTCACAGTTTCTCTGCAATTTAGCAGTACAGTAGTGAGGTCAAAATAAACATATTGAATAAGCGAGGACGATTATGAAAAAGATTTTAGCGATCATCGCCATCTCTTTATCAACGCTGTTGACGGCTCAGATCAGCAGTGCAGGTCCTCATTTTGACAATGACAATGGTTTTGATCGTGGCAAAAGCGAACGTGGAGATCGTGGACGCAATCATCGTGATCGTGGTAATGATGACGACAACATTCAAGAACAGCGTCGTGAACGTGAAGAACGTGGTGTAAAACGTTTGCAACAGCACAAATGGCAAATGGGTTATGTAATGCCACAACATTATCGTGGTAATAGTTACAAAGTTGATTATAAAGATGAAAATCTTCCAAAGCCTTCACGTAATCAACAATGGTATAAGATCAACAATGACTATATCTTGGTCGACTCAGACAATAATAATATTGTGAATATCCGAGGGATGTAGTTTTTAAATATTTTGGTTTCATAGGCTCAAACACCTTTTTGTTTGAGCTTTTTTTTGTCTAAATTTCATCATTTACAATCTGTTTTTAAAAAACTCTAGAAACCTCCATAAAATTGACAATTGAATGATATTTCTCCATTTTTCATCTTAACTTAAATTGTAATTTGAATGATCGGATAAAGCATCCGTCTGAAAAGGTCGATTCAAATGAGAAAAGTTCTAAGCGCAATCACACTATCACTCAGTGCCTTAGTTGCTACTTCAGCAATGGCTGACTGGGATCATGGTCAAAATCATCGCCCTGTTGCATCACATGAAAAATTTGAATGGCGAGAAGGTGTAATTTTACCTGATCGTTATCATGACAATCGCTATTATGTGAATGATTATCGTGCATACAAAAACCTGCATCAACCGGCTAAATTTGAACGCTGGTATAAAGTAGATGGTCATTATGTACTGGTTAATGAACGCAACCACCATATTATCCGTGTGATTCGATAATATCCAAACTACGATATTTACAGCCCAAATTCTTTTTGGGCTTTTTTATTTATGAAAAGAAAAACCTCAATGGGTCTCTTCATCAAGTCTTCATACATTTCACAATTCACCTAAATCTTGCTCACCGTTTATCTCAAATTATTGAGTAATTTAATTACATCAAAGGACAAAAGTTCAATTCAGGTGAATCAAATGAAAAATATCTTAACGACACTGGCTTTATCGATGAGTGCGCTGATTGCAACGTCTGCGATGGCTGCACCGCATGATTATCATCGAAATGATCACAATCGCTATCAACAAAGCCATTGGGATCATAAATATGACAATCGTTGGAATAACAACAACCATTATGACAACCGAGTAAATTCGAGTCAGCGCTGGCGCTCAGGGCAATACTTCCCGACTCAATTCAATTCTTCGCGTTATCATGTCAATTATAAAAACTACCGCCAGTTACCTAAACCTGGAAGATATCAGCAATGGTATAAAGTAAATGGTGATTATGTGCTGGTAAATGAGCGAAATAATCGTATTATTCGTGTGATTGGTTAATGTCGATATTTTAACTTTTAAACCCAACTCAGCTTGGGTTTTTTCATATTTTGAGAATATGATTAAAATCTAATTGATTGGGCAAATAAATAAACTACATACTTTCATTTATATCTCCATAGTTTCTCTATATTTTACGATTAGATTTAATCTGAACTGGTTAATTATTGAGTTAGTCAGGAAAGACAAATATCCTCATTAAATTGTTCAAAATGAAAAGATTAACTTATGTAATTTCAATGAACAGTAATCCTTAAAATATTTGGTTTTTAACTCAATAATCCAATGTGAATCGCAACACGCATATGACCCTTTTGCACTCGTCCTCCCACGTTCGAGTGCTTTTTTTATTTTGACTATTATTCTTGCACTATTTTTGTTTAGAATCGCTGTATCGCAATCATCAATACTGAGATAGGCATGCAAACCGACAGTTTAGAAACAATACAAAGCACAACGCAAGAATACGTGCATTGGTTTCGTCACTCTGCACCCTATATCAATGCCCATCGTGGTAAAACTTTTGTATTGATGTTTGGTGGTGAAGCCGTTGAACATGACAATTTTCAGCATATTATCCATGATATTGCGCTACTGCATTCATTGGGCATACGACTCATTTTAGTCCACGGCGCTCGCCCGCAAATTACGGCCAACTTGCTTCACAATAAAATTCAAAGCCCGATCCATATCAACCGTCGTGTCACCACACGTGAATCACTGCCTTGTGTTATGAGTGCCGTTGGTTCGATTCGTCTACAAATCGAAGCTTTATTGTCTATGGGACTAGCCAATTCACCTATGTTTGGCGCACGCATTGATGTGGTCTCAGGTAATTTTGTCACAGCAAAGCCGTATGGCATTCGTGATGGTGTCGATTTCCAACTCACTGGCGAAGTTCGCACGATTGATACTGAAGCCATTCAACGCCATTTAGGCAATCAAAATATTGTGTTACTTGGCCCTACAGGGTATTCCACCACAGGTGAAGTATTTAACTTGCTTGCAGAAGAAGTTGCGACAAAAACGGCCATTCATATCAAAGCCGATAAATTGATTTTTTTAGGCAATCAACAGGGCTTAATGGATGAATATGGGCAATTGAGACGTGAAATTACCCCGCAGCAACTCGATAAGCATATTGAAAAATACCAAGATTCAAATTTTGAAATCGCTTTGCATTTGCACAATGCAAAAGAAGCCTCACTAAAAGGCGTAAATCGCGTTCATCTGCTTTCCTATAGCGATGATGGTGCATTGATCAAAGAGCTCTTCACTCGTGATGGACATGGCACCATGATCACCGATGCCCATTATGAAGAAGTTCGTATGGCAAATATTGGTGATGTTGGCGGTTTGATTAATCTATTACGCCCTTTGGAAGATGAAGGTATTTTAGTCTATCGCTCACGCGAACGTTTAGAAAATGAAATCGAAAAGTTTGCCGTCATTGAACGAGATGGAACAATTCTCGCCTGTGCTGCGCTCTACCCGATTCCATCAACAGACAATGAAGTGCAATCGGCCGAAATTGCTTGTGTAGCCGTACACCCAAGCTATCGCAAATCTAATCGTGGTAGCCAAATTTTGCATTTCCTAGAAGAAAATGCACGTCAATTGGGTATTCAACAACTGTTTGTATTAACCACGCGAACCGCACACTGGTTCTTAGAGCATGGATTTAAACTGGCAAATGTTGATGATTTACCCGAAGCCCGACAAGCGCTGTATAACTATCAACGTAATTCGATGGTCTTTAAAAAATCAATTGCTTAAAATTGATGAATTTTTTTATTCTCTATCAATTATCACATTTGCTGCTAAGCTTATCGCTATAGATTCCATCAAGCAGAATATTTTCTTATTCTTGAGGGTGGAATCTATATATGGTGATTGAATAATACAAATAACATCATAATTTTCAAATTCTTATAACATTATATTTTTATAGAATATCCACTTTATATTTCTCATTTACAGCTAAGCTTAGCAGTTAATTATTTATCTGTTTTTTTCATTAGCAATCACTAAAAACTTATTTTTTTGAAAATACAAAGCCTTTTAAGCTGATGCTCATGCCTTTTTCTGACTTTATAGGAGCATCGTGACTCATGGCGAGCTTATTTCAACCTTCGTGGAAAAAAATCACCCTTATTAGTGCTAGCCTTGCCACCATCATGATGCTTACTGGATGCTCAAAACCACAAGAAACCACAACCTTAAATATCGGTTTTCAAAAATATGGGGTCTTGCCCATTATCAAAGCACGTGGCGACTTAGATAAAGCCCTAAAGGAAAAAGGGGTAAATGTGAAATGGGTTGAATTCCCTGCTGGTCCTCAACTCCTAGAAGGTTTAAATGTCGGTAGTGTGGCCTTTGGTGAATCTGGGGAAGCACCGCCTATTTTCGCCCAAGCTGCAAACTCAAATCTGGTCTATGTTGCCAATCAACCTGCTGCACCTTTGGCTGAAGCCTTAATTGTGCCGAAAGATTCAGCCATTCAATCAGTCCAAGATTTAAAAGGTAAGCGTGTAGTTTTGAATAAAGGTTCAAATGTACATTATCTTTTACTCAAAGTTTTAGAAGCAAATCATTTAAAACTTGATGATATTCAAGTGGTCTACCTACCACCAGCTGATGCACGTGCTGCCTTTGAAAAAGGTGCTGTAGATGCTTGGCTCATTTGGGATCCGTTCTTTGCTGCTGCTGAAAAACAACTCAATGCCAAAGTCATTGCGACAGGTCAAAACTTGGTCAATAACCACCAATTCTATTTGGCTGATCGTAAGTTTGCTGAACAACATCCCGATGTTTTAAAAATTGTGGTCAATGAACTGAATACGACAACGCAGTGGGTGTCTCAACATCAAACCGATGCGGCAAAACTCTTAGAAAAACCGACAGGCTTACCGCTTGATATTTTGAATACCTCAATTTCTCGTATGGGTTTTGGTGTGACTCCAATTTCTAACGATGTGGTAAAGAAACAGCAAGCTGTCGCAGATGCTTTTTATCAACAAAAACTCATTCCGAATAAAATCAACATTCAAGCAGCTGTTTTAGCGAATTAATTTCGCCAACAGCTCCGTTAAAGAGGACATCAATATGACCCAGCAAATCGGACAACAAAACACAGCCTCATGGTTCAATGCAACGACTCATGCCATGACCACGATGTTGATCTGTAGCGCAATGCTGGGTTCAGCCTCTGTGTGGGCAATCGATCCAACGGTAAAAGAATTACGTATTGGCTTTCAAAAAAGTTCTATTAATTTTGCAATCGCCAAACAACAAAAATTGTATGAGAAAGAATTTCCAAATGCCAAAATCACTTGGAATGAATTCCCTGCGGGTCCTCAAATTTTAGAAGCCCTTGCTGTAGGTTCTCTGGATGTTGGTGTCACTGGCGATACCCCACCAGTATATGCCCAAGCCGCGAATAAACCGCTGTACTACATTGCCTATGAAGCAGCCAAGCCGTTGGCTTCGGCAATTTTAGTGCCTAAAGATTCAAAAATCACCAAACTGAATGAGTTGAAAGGTAAACGTATTGCGTTACAGAAAGGCTCAAGTGCGCATTATTTATTGGTACAAGCTGTCCGTAAAGCTGGTTTGCAATGGTCAGACATTCAACCGATTTGGTTAACCCCTGCTGATGCCCGTGCTGCATTTCAAAAAGGTGCTGTCGACGCTTGGGCGATTTGGGACCCATTCTTTGCTTCTGCTCAAGTTGAAGATCAGGCGCGTATCCTCGCCTCAGGGCAGGGTTTAAGTCCAAATTATACCTTCTATTTGGCATCGCCAGATTTTGTAAAGAAATATCCTCAAGCAGTTAAAGGCATTATCCAGCAAATTAATACTGCTGATAAATGGGTACAAGCCAATCGTGTCGCAACAGCGCAAGCCATCGGGCAAAGCACTGGTTTAAAACCGAAAGTTAGTCAAACTTTTATTGAGCGACGCCCAAGACCTTCGGGTGCAGCACCGCTTTCAGCAAAAGTAATTGCAGATCAGCAACAGCTGGCCAATCGTTTTAGCGAACTCAAAATTATTCCAAACAGCATTGATATCAAACAAGCGGTTTGGACTGCGAAATAATATTTTCTAAGGATGAATGTAATGAAAATCTTCTGGTTTATTCCTACTCACGGTGACAGTCGTTATTTAGGTACAAGCAAAGGCGCTCGCCAAGTTGACCATGCTTATATGAAACAAATTGCTGTAGCTGTGGATAATTTGGGCTATGAAGGTGTACTCATTCCCACGGGACGTTCATGTGAAGATCCATGGATTACTGCTGCGAGCCTGATTGATGCGACTAAAAATTTAAAATTCTTGGTTGCGTTACGTCCAGGTGTAACAACGCCTGCACTCGCGGCACGTATGGCTGCAACTTTTGATCGTCTATCAAATGGACGGGTTTTACTCAACCTCGTTACAGGCGGCGATGAGCAAGAACTGAAAGGTGATGGCGTATACGAAGACCACGCTTCACGTTATAAAACAGCAGCTGAATACACCACGATTTGGCGTGAAATTTTAAAACGTTCACATACAGGTGAATCATTTACCTTCCATGGCGAACGTTTAAGTGTAGATGAGGCCAAGTTGCTTTATCCACCAATTCAAGCACCTTACCCACCACTCTGGTTTGGGGGCTCTTCTGAAGATGCGATTGAATTGGCTGCTGAGCAAGTTGATACCTATTTGACTTGGGGCGAACCACCTGCTGCAGTCAAAGAAAAAATTGCAGTAGTGAAAGCGAAAGCCGATGCCAAAGGTCGTCAACTTAATTATGGTATTCGTTTACATGTCATTGTTCGTGAGACCAATGAACAAGCATGGCAAGCTGCCAATGAACTGATCCAATATGTAGATGATGCGACGATCGCCGCTGCACAGAAAAAATTTAAACAAATGGATTCCGTCGGTCAGCGCCGTATGGCTGAACTACATAATGGTGATCGTAGTAAGCTTGAAGTATCGCCAAACCTTTGGGCAGGAGTTGGACTCGTTCGTGGCGGTGCAGGTACGGCTTTGGTCGGTGATCCTCAGACTGTTGCAGATCGTATCCAAGAATATGCAGATTTAGGCATCAATACCTTTATTTTCTCAGGCTACCCACATTTGGAAGAATCTATTCGCTTTGCTGAACTAGTATTCCCATTACTGCCATTGGAAACACGCAAGAAACTCACGCAACCTAATTTGACTGGACCATTTGGCGAAATCGTTGCCAATAATTACACCCCTGAAGAGAATAAAAAACCATTACAGGAGCCTGCATGAATGCCTTAATTAACAATGCTGCTCCAGCCAAAAGTACTGCCGTTTCACGTGGAACGAAACAAATTGGGCAGCGTTTGCTGCCTTGGATTGTGCCGATTTTACTGATTGTCATTTGGCAAATTGCGTCTAAAACAGGATTGCTTGAAAGCCGTGTTTTACCTGCACCGACAGCGGTAGTCTCTGCGTTTTGGACACTTTTAGTCAGCGGTGAGCTTTGGCAGCACGTCAAAGTCAGTGCTGGTCGCGCGCTACTTGGCCTCTTAGTTGGTGGTGGGCTCGGTCTATTTTTGGGACTGCTTAATGGTTCATCAAAAGTTGCATCCAACTTATTGGATACCACCTTGCAAATGATCCGAAATATTCCAGCTTTGGCGCTGATTCCATTGGTTATTTTATGGTTTGGAATTGATGAGTCTGCAAAACTCTTTTTAGTGGCTGTCGGTGTGTTTTTCCCGATCTACATCAATACCTATCATGGGATTCGTTCAGTTGATCCTCAATTGATTGAAATGGGAAAAAGCTATGGGTTAAGCAGATGGCAATTGTATAAAGACATTATTTTACCGGGCGCAATGCCTTCAATTTTAGTGGGTTTACGCTTTTCACTGGGGTTGGTTTGGGTACTGCTGATTGTGGCAGAAACAATTTCCGCACAATCTGGAATTGGTTATATGACCATGAATGCGCGTGAATTTTTACAAACAGATATCGTGCTAGTAGGTATCTTGCTGTATGCCCTTTTAGGCAAACTTGCCGATGTATTTGCACAATTTTTAGAAAAATACCTATTGCGTTGGCACGCAGGTTATCAAAAATAGGAGTCTGATATGACCGATTTAAGCATTAGCCAATATGCCAATGACTTGGTGGCACCAACTGAGATTGTTGAAGAACAACAAGCAAAAATTGGTGCAGAAATTTCGATCGAACAACTGCATAAATATTATGGCGAAGTTAAAGTTCTTGAGGACTTAGATTTAAACATTGAAGCAGGTGAATTCGTTGCAATTGTGGGACGCAGCGGTTGTGGTAAAAGTACCCTACTGCGTTTAATTGCCGATTTAGAACAACCCAGTTATGGTGAAATCAAATTTAAATCTTTATTAAATTTCCGTGAAGGGATCATTGCAGATGATATTCGGGTGATGTTCCAAGATCCACGCTTATTGCCATGGAAAAGTATTCTAAAAAATGTGCAATTGGGTCTAGCCAAAAACCAATTTTCTAAAGCTGAGCAATTATTAGAAAAGGTCGGATTAAAGGAGAAATCTGGACTTTGGCCATCACAGCTTTCTGGTGGACAACGTCAACGAACGGCGCTTGCTCGTGCTTTGTCACATACACCACGAGTCTTATTACTGGATGAACCTTTAGGTGCTTTAGATGCATTGACGCGACTAGAAATGCAGAATTTAATTGAAAAGTTATGGTTAGAACAAGGCTTTACCACCATTCTAGTTACCCATGATGTTAGTGAAGCAGTTCAACTCGCAGATCGTATTATTCTTTTGGATAAAGGACATATTGCGCAACAGTTTCAAGTCGATTTACCACGTCCACGTCAAAAAGGTGTAGCATTTGCCGAACTTGAACAACAGGTACTCAGTGCTGTGCTTGCGACATGAACAGCAACAAAATACCCTTTTGTTGGCAACGCAAGGTATTGTCGAGCAGAATATTTTTGTCTTTACATATTTACCTTGCGGAACCATGTTGCTGATCTTGAATAATTAAATCGAATATTTAGTCGTTTTGATCGGATAGAAAATGTTCGCTGTCACAAATATGTTTAAGTTTTCAACTGTTTCTATTGATTAAAAATGAGCTGGGTATTTTAAAGCTAGTCAGTTTTCTTAAATGAAAATTAAATCATGCTATTTAAGATTATCTAATTTTTAAATTAACTCAAAAATTAACCTTATACTAAAAAATGTCACAAAATTTAAATATTAAGTCATAACTGACAGAATTTTAAAATAAGATTTGCTCCAGTTTAGTGCAAAATTAGATAATAGAGATCTACGATCGACTTAATAATAAAACTTCATCATTATTTATCAGAAATATACCAAAATAATGCTGCTTTCTGTGCACAAATCAAACATTTTACCGTACAATTTAATAATCAGTTTTTCGATTAAAGATGCGATGGAACAAAAAAAGAGTGCTCAAAAACGCCAGCAGCTGCTCAATGCTGCACTTGACGTATTTTCTGTCTATGGTTTCAACGGCGCAAGTCTAGATGAAATCGCTCAATTAGCAGATATGCATAAATCCAATATTTTCTACTACTATGAAAATAAAGAAGCCTTATATGTTGAAGTGCTAACGACAGTTATGCAGAAATGGTTAGCACCGTTGCAGTCGCTTGAGTCAGAATTGGAACCGACAGAAGCTTTGTCACATTACATCATGACCAAAATTGAAATCTCTAGAACTCAGCCTAAAGCTTCAAAACTTTTCGCGTTAGAAGTGATTCAAGGCGCACCACATATTTTACCGATCCTCAAAGGCCCGCTTAAAAAGCTCTTTAAACGCAAAGCTAAAGTGATTTTAAACTGGCAGGCGCAAGGTAAAATATCAGATCAAATCGATGCTGAATTGCTGATTATTAATATTTGGGCATTGACTCAAAATTATGCAGACTTTAGTACTCAAATTGAAATGGTGACTGGTAAAACTTTGCGTAATAAAAGTATGTGTCAACGCGCAATTGAACATACAATCCATATGACTTTATATGGTGTGTTACCGCGCAATTAATCATCCAATATACTTATTGGTTATTTTGGCAAACGGCCATAGAGTTCTATGGTCGCCAAGACTCAATTTTAAACTTTATATAATACTCAAACAAACTAAGTCTTTAATAAATAGACTGATATAGTTTTAACAACTTTTGCGCACCCAATAATAAATTATCTTCCCAATCTAAATGTGCGGTGTCATTTGCACCATCTGTAATGTATTTAATCGAAACTAAACGCACATCTAATTTTTTACAGACTTTAGCCAGTGCATAGCCTTCCATATCGACCAAGTTACAGCTCACTTTGGGTTGTCCTGTTTCAAAACTATCCCCTGTACCACAAACACCCTGCACTAAATGTGGAAAATACGATTCTAAATGAATTTCGCGTGGAAAATGCTCATCCATTGGCGTAACGCCCACATCAAAACCAAGTGGGGAAACATCCATATCACGTTGCACAAAGGTTTTTACCTCAATCAACTCATGGGCATCAAAGAAAGAACTTCCTGCACTACCTAAATTCAGTATGGTTTTACAGCCGGTTTTTTGAATAACATCGAATGCCGTATAGGCTGCATTAATCTTGCCAATCCCGCTATAGTGGACAGTGATACCTGCTTGTTCAAATAACCCTTTAGATTCATTGGGTAAAGCCATAATCAGTGCAATGTCGTCTTTCATATCTATTCAAAATTAAAATTTTCCTTATTAGAATGGAAATTCAAATCCTGATCAATCTTATTGTTAACTCAAAATTTTAAAATCATATACAAATCACTACTGTACCTATGACCTTGATTGCGCATAATGTTTTAATAGAAAAATAGAGATGAAAATAAATGAATATCCAAATCATCGTGGGCAGTATTCGAGAAGGTCGTGTTGCCATTAAAGTCGCAGAATGGTTACTTAAAGAAATCCAAAAACTCGACTTCAGTACCCTCAATGTTGAAATTGTAGATTTAAAAGAATGGGATTTACCTTTCTTTGCCGGAAAAAACTCACCCGCCTCAGGAATCTATGATCAGCCTAAACAGCAAGAATGGGCGAAAAAAGTTGCTTCTGGAGATGCGTTTATTTTCATTACACCAGAATACAATCACGGCTATAGTCCTGTACTGAAAAATGCCATCGACTTCGTTTATAAAGAATGGCAGAACAAACCTTCGGCTTTTATCAGCTATGGCGGTACCAACGGTTCACGTTCAATTGATCAAATTAAACAAGTCTGTGCTTTTATTGGCATGATTGACTCTAATGCAGTCATTGAACTGCGAGATATTGGACAACGTGGTAAGAGTGAAACCTTTGAGGGAAATGAGTTTGATAATAAAGCAGTCAAATCTGTGGTAAACAAACTCATCCAATATGCCAATGTCTAAAATCACATTGTACGCTTTAGCTTACATCACTTGCATGCATTGACGGCTAGGGAAGTTGAAGCAAATCCCCTATTCTATAGTCATAGGGAACAGGAAGTTTCCCAGACATAAAACAATAATAATCAGTCTGTACATCAGGAAGTGAGGTAGAACAGGAGTTTACCTAGCGAACCAATACGAAAAAGCCCCGTCAGGATGATGGGGCTTTTTTTATAACTTGGACTTTTTAATTTTGCCCAACTGTTAATGACTGATCACCAATACATTTACATCCGCAAGATAAAGGTGAATTATGCTGAGCAGCGGGCTTTCCCATCACCAACATATGATTATCACCTGCAACAATGCTGGCGACACATTTATGCTTGGGACAAGTCGCCTTATCCCCTACACACGCAATCGCTTTACCATCAATCAGAAAAGAAGACTGAGCAGAAATAATTTTTCCACCACCTGTCGTGGGTGACCCTAATGTGATATATGGAAGTGCCATAGTGCCTACCTTTTATTGTTTTGTTATTGAATAAAAATTTATAAAACATCGAACTCAATACGGCGGTTCTTTTTACGCCCATCTTCAGTTGCATTATCAGCAACCGGTTTGGTTGAACCCAGACCAGCTGTGCTTAAACGAGTCGGTGCAATGCCTTTCGTAGTTAAGTATTGCTTCACCGCTTCAGCACGTTGCAAACTCAAATCCTGATTCTTCTGTGGATTACCTTGGCTGTCAGTATGCCCCACAATTTTAACATTTTTACCTTGGACTTTATTTAATGCAACCACCATCTCGTCTAAGATTTGTGTACCTGTTGGGGTAAGTACGGCTTTGCCAGATTCAAACTCAATAATTCGATTTTTTAATGCATTATCAATCACAGATTGCTCAGCAGCATTCACTGAAATTTGTGAATTAAATCGATAAGGTGGTTGAACTAAGGATTGGAATAAACTGGTGGTTGGCTGAATATCAGTTTGCACACCCATTTTCCCAACCAATTCAACTTGCGTGCCTCGTACAGAGAGCTTACCTTGGCTAATCTTCTTTAAATCTGGGGTAATCACACGAGTAACCGAATCACTCCAGCCATTCGGTGCGGATACGGCTCGAATTTGGATTTTATCAACAACTTGATCATCACCATAAACCGCTTTTAATTTCGCCAAGATTGCTTGTTTGGTCATGTCATTCGGCACAGCACCTTCAACCACAATCGGGGCAGCAAACACATTGAATGAACAAAATAAGCTAGAAATAAGCGCAAATTTTTTCAATATTTTGACTTGTTTATTTTTCATATCATTATTCATCTATAAATGTTTGTCTAAAAATTTTCATGCCTTGAACCAGACTCAATTGACGTTCACATAAAGACTGTTCTAGTGCTGCTAGACCTGCATTCTGTTCCAAATAGGCATCAATCCATAACGGTTTGACCAAAGATACCCAATGATCATTTTGCATATTTTGAGTGAAAATATTACTCAAAGCCGTGATATCTGCCCCTTGGAATCCAAATAATAAAATTGGAGACTCTTGGTGAAGAATACCAATCAAGATCTCTGTATTACTTTTTTCTAAAAAGCGTCCGATTAAGTTGACCCAAAAGGCAGCAATTTCATAGCAATAATTATGATTATTAATCGGTAAAATAAGCACCTTAGATAACTTACTGGTACCGTGTTTAAGCACCGGCTGTAGTAATAAGCCCAAACCCAACATACTTTGTGCCAATTCATAAGGCGTGATCTTCATCATTTGTGCAAATGAATGCATGGTATGATTTTCAAAAAAGTCCTGCGTTTTTAATTCAGGTAGAACCTGTATTTCACGATCAATTTCACCCAGCTTATTAATCAATACTTCAGGATCACGAATGGTTCGGATGCTTCGATTTTTTTGAAATAAATCAATCAATACTGGTTTATATTTAAACGGCGCATAGAGTAAGTTTTGAAAGGGGTGATCAACTTCTAATAACTGGCTTAAAACCATTGGAAATTGACGACCAGAACTGTCTTCACTGGTCACCATATTTGCCGCAAGAAACATTCTTTCCTTAGGGTTTGCGATAAAGAAGTCTAAAGGTGCTAATGATTCATAAGCTTGATTAAAATTTTCTTCTCGCATTGCAAGCTCTAAAGCTTCCGTAATCCATTGATCAATCACTTGAATCAATGAATATTGCCCTTTTGTTTTCAGAAAATCACCACGTGCGGGACATTTTCCATAATACAACGGTGTAGACTTTATCGTTTGCATACTTTAATCCCTCGCGTCAAATCGTTCCCTTGAATCATTGAGCCACTCCTTTTCCGGCAGCATTTGCCGCATTGCCAGCAGGTGCCGCAGTTGGGCTTGCTGGTGCGGTTGTCTGAGGCTTAGGTGCAGCTGCTGTCGGTGCAGTCGCACCGCCAAATGGTGAAGCTGCTGGTGAGTTTGCACTTACGGTAACAGGCGCTGCCTGTGCTGCAACAACCAATGGTGCTTTAGGACTTGTGACTCGATCAACCAGTTTTAATCCAACATAGCCACGATTAGAACCAATTGGATTTGAAGCATTACCACTAATTAAACGGAATTGAAGTTTCACAAACAAATCACTGTTTTGTTTGCTTGCCCATGTCATTTCAAAGCTTCCATTCAATGACTTACGTTGTGCGCTATCAATTAATTTATTGATCCCGTATTCACCCGGCTCATCAAATATAGTATGGGTTTGCCCATCTAAATCGATTGCAGTAATGCGTGCTCCCGGTATTGCACCAGGATTTGGCCACATGAAGTTAACCCATTGTTGGATGCCATTTTCATAAACCAAGCGCTGCCCATCAATATCAATGGTATAGGACAATAATTTATTGTTAGGGATTGGATAGAATTGGAAATTTGACTGATTGGCTGCAACTGGAGCACCACCTGCTGCTCCCGCAGAAGCACCATTAATTGGTGTGGTATATTGCTCAAAATTCATGACGAAATCAGGATTTAAACCAATACCCATGTTTTTCCATGTCTTCGATGACAACGTATAACCACGACGAATAACGAATGGATCAAGGGTTTCTTTTACAAATTTAGAAATGCTGCCGTTATCACCAAAAATTTGGCTAATTTCACTACTGGTCGCTTGAATGGTTCCAGAAGAGTTAAATGGAACTTTTTGCGAAAGTGTTTGGCTAAATGGTTGGAAAGCCTGCAAGGTCCAAAGTTTATTAATTTCGTCCTGTGCTGGGGTCAACAAACTGTCAAAAGATTGAGTTAATGGACTCACCAACAATTTTTGAACCATTTGCTGATCCAACTCACCCAAACCAACCGTCAATTTTTCATCGACGACTTTTTGAGTGGTGTTGAAAACTGAACTTTGATCATTAATGGTCAGTTTCGCTAAGGCCAAAGCACTTGGACCAAAGTCACCTGCACTGCGTAGATCATTCAGCTTACTTCTGACTTGCGCCATATTCTGTAAATAATCATCCAGCAGTGATTTGTTCTGTAAATCATCACGTTTACGGACCAATTGGTAGAATACTTGGAATTGTTGAGAAATCTGCCCTTGTGCTTGATTCGATGCACGTTGGATATCATCCGTTTTACCTTGACCTAAAACTTTACGCTTAAACCAAGCAATAAAGCCAGTTTGTGGTGCAGCCAGTTCAGCTTGAACGACTGGATTATCCCAACTGGTTTCTTTTGCAACACGGTCAATATAGGTACGGATTGGAGAGTTTTGTGGCTCACCCAACACATCCATGACCTTGGCTTGCTGAACAAAATCAGCACCTTTTGCATAATGGGTAGCATTAATAAACTTCTTCCATTCAGCAATATATTCTTGCTTATACAACTGGGTTAACTGTTTACGAATTTGGTCAGGACTACCACTAAAAGTTAAATCATCTGACTGGGTACTATTCAACACCCAATCTTTGGTATCTGTTGGCTTATTCGCAGCTTCTTCAATAGCTTTATCGACATATTCATCCCATGCTTTTTGGGTAAATATACCAGGCAATGCATAACCACCGAGCATGACATTACGATTGGTTTCACCGACAATTTGCGCCACCGTCACCGCAGGGAATCGAACAGCCGCGCGCATTTTAATTTCATTATAAACGCGATCACGTGCTGGCATTCCACGTACAACAGAGAGCAACACTTGACGGGTTTGATCGACCAATTGCGCATCAGACTCTAACACTGGAAACTTCTTATCATTGGCTAAAGTCATTGAATAGCTCAATATTTTTTCAGCTTTTTGAATCATTTCGCCACGTGGCATTTGTCCACGATTGGTGTCTAACCATGAACGCCAGAAACGAGTGACTTGGTCACTTAAATGACTCGCATCCATATATTGTGGATTGCTCATCATCAAATAGGCTTTTAACGCATTGTAGGCATCTTGTGGATTGGTATCAGAAGGTTCTGATGCAATCTGTGTCGAAGACGCTTGTTTAATTTCTACATTGACATGATTTTGCTTAAGCGTCTGCTCATTGCCTTTTACACGTTGTAAATATTGTGCAATGTTTTGCTGACTCGGCGCTAAAACAATCTGTTTCACACCTTTTAAATATTCAGCTTTTAATTTTTCTTTTAAGTCATTGCCTTGATATAGACCAAACGAAAACTTCAATGGGCGATGCTGATCAAAATCATCTAATTGCTCTAAACGTTGTTGCAAAATCAGTAAAGCATCGATTTGGGTCGAGAGCTCTTGACCCGAAGTTTGCTCCATTTGCACAACTTTATTTAAATCGGCCTGAACATCTGCAATCAATTGTTGGTTATTACGATAAGACCATACCCATAGTCCTAAAATGATGGATACACCCAATAATGATGCAATAAACGCCAAATAACGTTTACGCTTTGTGGTCGGGTTAATATGCTGTTTAACTAGGTTTTTATCTTTGAGAATGACTTCTGAGAATAGCCCTTTTAAGAAATAGCCATGATTCTGAGAAATTGAATTTTGTGGAATACCATGTTCGCTATTGGGGATTTTAGTCAGCTGAAAATCATCAACAATTTGTTCCGTCATCGGGCTTTCTATCACGCCCTCTTGTAAAGCACTGGTAAAGTAAAAGCCACGGAAGACTGGTTTAAACTGATACGGATTTTCTTCAAATAAAGTACCAATAAACGTTTTTAATACAGGTTTTAAAGTCTTAAATTCAAGAGGGAAAGTCATTACACTTGGCGAAATATTTTGCGCATGACGGCGACTTAAATGGGTGGTACTGACCCCTTTTAATCCATCATATAAAATATTGTAGTGCTTCTCAAAATGTTCTACAGCATTCTGTGATGATTCAGAGTCATAAGGTAAGGTCGCACCCCACACTTGATCAAACTCAGCGGATTCATAACATTCAAAAAATTCAGTGAATCCTGCAATCAAATCCATTTTAGAAAAGACCAAATAAACAGGTGCAAAAATTTCTAAACGTTCAGTTAAGTCTTGAATACGCGCTCTTAAACTTTTCGCCAATTTGATCGATTTTTCAGGGCTTTGACTGACCAACTCAGCCACACTGACAATCACAATTAAGCCATTGATCGGCGCTTTAGAACGGTTCTTTTTCAGAATATTTAAAAAGCCTAACCATTCTGAATGGTCTTCAGAATACACAGAGTATCGACCAGCTGTATCCAGCAATACCCCTTCTGTTGAGAAAAACCAATCGCAGTTTCGGGTACCACTGAGTCCTGAAGACACCACTTTTTGATGGGTCTCTTCAAAGGGAAATTTTAGTCCAGAATGGTAAATTGCCGAGCTTTTTCCCGCAGCAGGGTTACCAATCACCATATACCAAGGCAACTCATAGAGTGCTGCGTTACCACTTTTATCACCCAATTTAGACTTACGAATCAATTGGATCGAATCTTTCATCTGCTGATTGATCAGATTTAATTCTTCTTTATCTTTTTGTTTTCCATATTCAGCAGTGGTGTCTTGTTGAATCGCTTCAGCCAATGCTTCACCTTGTTCTGCATGTTTACGGCGCTGGATCAACCAGTAGATGCCGTAAATCACCAATCCAAGAATGTAAGCTGCAACCATCATAAAGAAGTACTGACGCGGCACTACACTATATGAAGAAACGAGCGCCACCAGAATCGAAAGTGCAATCACCAGTTTCGGATTTGTGATGTACTGCCATGCATAGCTTAAAATTGTTTGTATCATTTTCTCTATTTCTTTCTAAATTTATCTGTAAGTTCTATGCAAACTCAGTCCCAACAAGCACTTGGGTTTGCTGATGTTCAGCACTATAAACATAACCGTACAACTCATCTTTAAAGTGCAAACTCAACATAAAACCAAAAACTTTGGCTAAGGGTTGGGTATGGCCTAGGCTATTTTTACTGTAAAGATAATGATGCGCTTCAATCGCTGTTTCGGCAAAGTTTTGTTCAAGTTTCTTTAACAGCTTGATCTCTGCTGGGTCGTCTAAGACCAAGACAAAGCGCTGTTCTTGATCAAACTGTTCTGCTTGGTCTAAATTCAACTCTTTTAATGTTTTAGATGCCTGATCAGAATTTAAAGCAATTCGAATATACTTTATTGCTTGTAAATTTTGCAATTCGACCTGAGTATTTGTCATACAACAGGTACTGATATACTCAGATGGAATATATTTTTCAGTCATCCACGTCCGATCATCTATGGTTTCTTGATCAATTTCTGAATCTACTGCAATAAACAGTGATGCCTCAGCATCTAGGAGTTGGGTTCTTTTCAGCAACTTAATCCAGTCTTTATACGCAGTTGTTTCACCCCAATAATGATATTCAGTGCCAAATTGCTGATCGAGAATGCCCAGTTCAGTAAGATAATGATGAACCAATTCTGAAGCTGAACTTTCATCCCAGCTATGGAATAAATTTTCTGGCAAAATAATTTGAATATTCAAACGATTAAGTCGAGGTACTGCTTCTGCGACCTGTTGTTCTATCGGCTCATCCTCATAGTCACGATGAGGATCAATCCAAGCAGGATGCATACGATATTCATGTGCAAGTTTCGCATCATAAAAGAGTGCTGAGTTTTTTAGGTGCTCTGCAATTTGATATAAAGTTTCAGTATTCTGTTCTAATTGCTGCTGAATTAATGCACTTATACGCTTTTGACGACTGGAAAGACTAGATGCCTCATCCTCTAACGGTTCTTCAATCTCTTGAACACGGAATGAAAGAATCGGTAAGCCATAACCATTGACCAATTGCGAATCAAGTTCAGGACTTGCCACATCTTGAAGCTGATCAAGCTGTGCTTCATTTTCGCCTAAGGCACTTAAACTTGTCGCTGAATAAACTTTCAAGTCTACCCATTCAATTTTTTCTTCAACTTTAGCTTCAGTGGTTTGTTGTTGTTCTGAACGTTGTTCTGCCTCAATTCTTTGCTGTTCTTTCTTCTCTTGGCGGCTTTGATAAATCTTTTTGATCAACATTGGGCTTAGAATTAACAAAGTAATCGCCGCTGGAATCACCCCAAAGAAAATCAGAAAATCTTGCCCATTTGGGTCATATTTGATATCACGCCAATAAAACACCACGATTACCGAAACCAGTAATATTGTGCTGACTAAAGTTCCTAAAATTATTTTGATCACTTATGACACTCCAATCAGTGCATAACACGTTTCATCATTGTCACTTTGAGTTTTTGGCATCACAAAAGCACCTTGTGCCAAACCGATTTGTGTTGTTGAACTCAGTTGTAAAGGCTGGACTTCCTCTTTTGCCAAGACTAAACGTAGATCGACAAGTAAGGTAGGACTACACCAACTTTGCAGAATTTTCTTTAACTTCTTACTCAATTTTTTCTTGGGTAAAAATTCTAAATACTGTGCATGGCTCAATGGTCCAATTTGAATCTCAATTTTTCCATCAATTTGTCGAATCGTTTCTCCACAAAAAGTATTTACACCTAACAAAAAGGGCTGCTTGCCTCCCAATGTAGTTTTCTGCTCATCACCGAGTTTAAACTTTTCGGTAATATATTCTTTGACTTCAACCTGTTGATTGAACACACAGGTCAGCATTGTCTTTAGTGCATGGGCTGTGTTGTTTTGCCCCTGCATCAGCCCAGAAAACTCAGCAAAATAGTCATCTAGATCACTCTGTTGATGTTGTGTCCGAATATAACCATTTAAAGCATGCAGGATTTCTAAGTAATTATTTTCTTTTTCAACTTCATAACGTACAGGCAGGTTATAACTTAAACTTGCTTCAACAAATTGAGCTGTAAGCTTATGATTAAATAAGCCTAAAAATTTTTGAACTTCAACACGCTGTTTACGCGGTGCTTGTTTCACTTTATTGGTATAGGTATACGGCATTGCGCCTTGCATACCGGTTAAACCGACAATCAAATTAGTAAGATGGATTTTTTCGTCTTGTTGTTCAAGTAATTCAATTTCATGTTTTGGGAAGTTCAAATTTAATGAACTTTCAAAAAGAAAATCGTCAGACCAATTCTTTAAAACAGCGGTATTGGGTGCATGTCTAAATAATCGTGTGGTTTGGATAAATTCAAAAGCTGTAGGGGTTTTAAAAAGCTCATCAATTACAGAAGCTTCTTGCCACCAACGTTCTGTACGCATTGGTATAACTCCTGTTTTGTATTTAAATCTCGAACAAAAACGTCAACAAAACTGTTCATCTGTACTTTTAAATTAAAGATATGACTGATCAATTCGCTGAAAATATATAAGCTATGCCCTCTAAAGACTTGGACATCTACATCCATTAAAACCTTCACCCCACGTACAAACATTGGAAAGGGTTTGGCTTCAACCAGTTTATTGGTGATTTCAAACTCAATTTTTTTAATTGCATCAATAATTAAATGATTTTCTTTAGATTTTGGTAGGTTATAAAGCTCTAATAATTCTTTAATATGGCTGACAGCATCACCCTTCATTAACGCTAAAGTATTTAATGAAAGATGCGAAATAATACGCCATTGTTCATTCTTATTTTTTTCAAATTGGAACGGTGCAGTAGGTCTTTTTAACACCAATGCACGACGAGCAACGGTACTGTCATTCAAATTCAAGACATTATTTGACTGACCCAAAGCTTCGTGCGGTAATTCACGATTGGAACATAACAATTTACAACTGACAAAATCAGACTTAATACTGTGCGGTTCTAATTGTTTAGAAATAATCGAATAGCCCGTTTCGACATATTGATTTTGTAAAACGGTTGGATTTAATGCATAAAAAAACTGAATATCATCACCGTGATAATGACTCATGGCAAAGAAAGGTAAAATTGGATAAACCACTTGATCTTGGTTGCTTTTTTCACGGATCAAATTCATTTCAACGATTGAATACACTTGATAGAATTCAGGATGATGTGCATCCGTCATCAAAGGATATTCTAAGTTTTTATGATTGATTTTTTGTGGCTCAGCTTGTTTCTCAAACAAATTGACAACAGGGCTGGTAAATAACTTAAAATTTGCCACATTCAATTCTGAATAATTGCGAATAATGGCTTGGTCATTTAAATTCAGTTTTAAATGGATCTGCACTTCAAAACTTAGATTTTCTTCTTTTAATAATTTTAAAAAATCTAAATTCAAATTTAAATAACTAAACTTTTCAGGAAAGCAGAAATATTCGATTAATAATCGGTAAGCATGATGGGTATGTTGATCAACCGGCAATAAACTTTCATTTTCATCAAAACCCATCACTTCAAACGGATTTTTTATCGCCACAACTTTATGATTGATACGAAGACTAAAACTGGTCTCTTTATGAAAGATATGATCTAGAACTTGCAAAGGAAAGTTTGAAATCGCATCCAAATAAATGGGTAGCTTTTCATTTTTCAACCAATTTTTAGCAGGGTTTAATAACTCAAATTTTAAATTTAATGTCGCATTTTGGTTTAAATGAATATGTGCGCTAGGATTGGTTTGGAAACTCAGACTTTCCAGTTGGATCGGCAGTAATTTAACTTCAGCACTGGTATTAAACTCACATTGGACACCTTTGAAACTTCTCGATTTTAAAGTGGTCCCTTTGGGAATAATATGAACATCTGTCAATTGTTTTTGCTTGTTTAAGTCTTCAAAACTCACAACTGAACACGCCGGAAAATGGCGTAAATATTGAGGAAACATCACCTCAAATAAAGAACGTGTAAAGATGTCGTAACTATCAGCTAACTTTTTATCAATACGTGCGGCAATTAAAGAAAATGCCTGTATCAGGCGTTCAATATGTGGATCATCAATTTGTTCTTGATTTAAAGATAATCGTTGTGCAATTTTTGGGTATTTATCTGCAAAGGCACGCGACTGCTGTCCAAATTCTTGTAATTGCTTTTCATAATACGGTAAAAGTTCTTCTATCACGACATACCTACTTTATTTTAAGATCTGGCAGAAATCACATATTGCTGTGTTGTTGGCTTAAGTAAGGCATCAAAAATTACAGGTTCATAAAGTGGATGGATATTTAAATAAGCTTGAATGCTTAGGCATAACGAACCAACATTTTGGTCATCTAACTGCATTTCTACTTTAATTTGTTTTAAGCGTGGTTCATGTGCAGCAATCGATTGTTCTATGGACTGGCAGATAGTATCTCGATCGGTTGGATTCGCTGTGGAAAGCCCAACAAAATCAATAATGCCAAATTGTACAATAGACTTTTTCACTAAAGGAAAATCATCGATTTCCAAATCTAGCTTGGCAATTCGTGTATTTAATAAATCTTCTAAATCATGAGCAACAGACTCTCTTAACTCATGAATCGAAAGCCCTTTAATATAATCATCTTCAACAATTAAACGATCAAATAGTGTAGATCGAAATCCATATGGGTATAGTTGATCTAAATTCATAATGTATATTCTAATAATATGAAACAGATAGGGACCCGAGTCCCTATCTGTTCCAACAAACAATTAAGCAGCGTAAGATGCTGTATTGTTAGAAAGAGACCATTTCTTAGTAACGGCACCTTTAGCAGAACCGTTAATATCTTGTTGATTATAAGTCCACTCAACCGCAGCATATTTAAGACCAAATGCTTCAGTTGGAACACCTTCTTCATTTACCGTAGGCGTTACACTTGAAACAAGTACATGCTTAAGTTTGATTTGAAGGTACTTAATACGTTTGTCACCATTTGCACGGTAGAAGTCAATTTGAACTTCATCAAATGTATAACCCGCAGAACAAGCTTCCCAAAGTTTTGGACTAGTTGCATCCAAATCTTTAACAAAAAGCATATCTGAGTGTTCTACACGTTCAGCAGTATGACCACCAACGCTTGAAGAAGTCGCAGATTTCGGCTGACGAATATTATGAGACCAAGAATTAACTTCTAGCCAATTTTTGTGCTCAGAATCACGCGACTCGCCATCAACCTTGTACTTACCTTGGAATTGAACGTATATATCTTTCATTGGATTACCCTTATTTTTTAAAGTTATTATTTAGCCACGCTCTATTTTAATTCGAGGACTGAGGTAACTCAGTGACAAGTCGCAAAGAAACCGACAACTCATCTAGCTGGAAATGCGGTCTTAAGAAGACCACAGACTTGTAGTGCCCTGGCTCTGCAGGATTCTCTACAACTTTTACAGAAGCTTCACGCAATGGATACTGCGCTTTAGCTTCTTGTGAAGCACCATCATCAAGCAATACGTATTGTGATAGCCATTCATTTAAAAATGCTTCTACATTACCCGCTGAAGCAAAGCTTCCGACTTTATCTCGCATCATCGCTTTTAAATAATGTGCAATTCGAGAAACTGCCATGATGTATTGGATCTGGCTAGATAATGATGAGTTCGCATTTGCGGTATCACTGTCATACTTCTTCGGTTTTTGCGTAGACTGTGCACCAAAAAATGCTGCGTAATCTGTATTTTTACAATGAACAAGTGGAATAAAACCTAAGTCACTCAACTCTTTCTCACGACGGTCAGTGATCGCAATTTCAGTTGGACACTTAAATACAACTTCACCATCATTGGTTTTAAAAGTATGTACTGGTAAGCCTTCGACCATACCACCACCTTCAACACCGCGAATCGCAGCACACCAACCATGGAGGTCAAATGCATTGGTCAAACGAGTACCAAACGCATAAGCTGCATTCATCCACAAATATTCATCATGGTTTTGCCCTGAAACTTCTTCCACAAAGTTAAAGCCTTCAGTCGCCCAACCTTCTTTTGGATCATAAGGCAAACGGCCTAAAACGCGTGGCATTGTCAACGCAACATAACGAGCGTCATCGCTTTCACGGAAAGAACGCCACTGTACATATTCTGCTGTTTCAAATACTTTTGAAACGTCACGAGGACGATCAATATCTGTAAATGATTCAAGGCCTAACATATTACTGCTTGCTGCCGAAATAAACGGAGCATGTGCCGCTGCTGCAACATGTGAAATCTGTTCTAACAGATACATGTCTGAAGGAGTACGGTCAAACTCAAAGTCACCGATCAATGTTGCATAAGGTGCACCACCGAATGAACCGTATTCTTCTTCATAAACTTTTTTAAACAAAGTACTTTGATCGAAATCTGTCGCACCTTGGAAATCTTTGACCAATTCTTTTTTCGTTGTGTTTAACATACGAATTTTGATCAATGGATTTGAAGGTGACTCCTGACAGAAGTAATACAAACCACGCCAAGTCGATTCAATTTTCTGAAACTGCTCATTGTGCATGATTTTACTGAGCTGCTTTGAAATCAACGCATCTATTTCAGCAATACGCTTATCAATCGATAAAGACATATTTTCTGAAACAGTGATTGTTCCTGCCATCACTTCTTTGGCCAATTCACCAATCAAGCTTTTCGCACGGTCATGCTCTTCATCATTACGTGCAATTCGGCTACGCTCCACGATAGAATCAAGTAAACTTACTTCTTCTACGGCTGCATCTTGCACAGTATTGGTTTGTAAATTACTCATTTTCAGGACCCGCCTCAGCGCTTAATTTACGAATCTGATCAGTATTTTGTAAGACTTCATCAAGTAAATCTTCCAAACGCTCACTATTTGAAATCTTGTTTCTCAAATCCGTTAAGCGTTCACGAGCTTCAACTAATTTTCTCAATGGTTCTACTTGTTGTACCACTTGTTCTGGTCTGAAATCTTCCATCGATTTAAAGGTTAAGTCGACCGACATACGCCCACCCTCTTCAGTCAGCGTATTTTCAACTTGATATGCGGCACGAGGAGACAACGACTCCATCACTTCATCAATGTTTTCTAAGTCAACATTAATAAATTTTTTATCTTTTAATTTGGTTTTTTCTAACTCAGAAGCAGCAGAAAAGTCACCTAAAACACCTACAACAAAAGGTAACTCTTTAATTTCTTTACCATCACCGACTTCAACATCATAAGTCAGTTGAACACGTGGTGGTCGGATTCGCTGTAATTTCTTCTGTACACTTTCACGTTTTGACATTTTTGTTATCCATTAATTTGGGCGATAAATTATGTTGGGAAGTTCGGTCTTGGTGCTGATGACGTAGACTTCGGTTTCGCTGGCGTCGCAGTAGGCTTTGTAGCTGGTTTTGCAGCAGGAGTTGAGCGTGTTGGTGTAGCACGGTTCTTCTGAGGGCGACTTACCTTCTGAGGACGAGCACGCTCTACAACTGGAGCACTTTCCTGATTTTTTTCAACCAAAACTGCTGCTGGCATTGCTTGTCTAACTGCGTCAGTAAAACTTTTCGCAACAGGATAGGTTTTATCCTCAGTCAAATATCTCATTTCACGTGTGCGCATTTTATTCAATGCGTCAGAAGCTAAGCCAATTCCTGCAAGGAATTTGACATCCGTTAATTCATTGCTTTGGATGTTTTGCGTTTCTAAATAATTGACAATTTGGATGGCTTTATCATTTTTTCCAATTTGCTGAAACTTCTCTGCCGCCGAGACCAACAGTTTGTTTTTATTGTCTTTATTTTTCTTATCACACAATTGTGAATAGACCGCCAACAACTCAGGATTGGTTTCTCCCTCGACCATTGGGTAATCTTTTATACAGGATCTTTTTAGTTTGATTTCATCATCCGCGTAGACAAATGTAGTCGCCAATGATGCGCCAAGAACTAAAATATATGGAATAAAATTCTTCAAAATCCAACCTCAATATTTACTTGATTCAGTTATTCAATAGATTTACTTTTGATGTTTTATAAATATGTATAATTAAGCAATTTCGTTAAAGACTTAAAAATAAGACTAAAAAAACGCGCCCTCGTCAAGTTAAATTTCGTATCAATATTTTAACCGTTTGATAAAAATGACTTTTTTAATTGGTTGTATAATATACATAATATCCTGTCTTCACAAAAGTTTTTTTTTATGTAAAATATTTCCAGTGATTTTTAAAAAATTATTAAATATTTGATTTCAATATACTAATTTTAATGCCAAATTTATAGGCTAGAAAATTTAGAATTTAATTGCCTAGAAATAAAGTTTTTTGAGAGAGACAGAAAATGACAGATCTAAAAGTTTTGATTAAAAAGTTATCAGCATCTTCACGTACATCTTTAGAACAATCCGCCAACTTATGTGTAAACCATCAAAATTTTGAAATCGAAATCGAACATTTTTTTGTCAAATTATTAGAACAACAATCCAATGATCTTGAACTTCTACTTAATAAATACAAAATTTCAAAAGATGCACTTTTAACGGATTTATTAGAGTGTATTTCTCAACTTCCTAAAGGCAATACCCGTACACCTATTTTTTCCAAATCAATTGTTAGACTTCTTGAACAAGCCTGGTTACTTGCTTCGGCTGAACCAGACCCAGTGATCCGAAGCGGCCATTTATTGATTGCACTTTTAACAGCATCTGATCTTTACCAAATTGCTATTCGAGCATCGAGTTTATTTGATCTGTTTCCAATCGATACGATGAAGCATAAATTTTTGGAAATTTGTGTAAACAGCGCCGAAAATATTCCAACAAATTCTCAAGAACAAGAAGCTGAACTTAAGAATCAGCCAACAGACAATTCCGCTTCGAGCAAAAAGACACCTGCATTAGATCAGTTCACCATTAATTTGACTGAAAAAGCCCAAAAAGGTGGGATTGATCCAGTCATTGGTCGTGAATATGAAATCCGTTTAATGCTTGATATCTTAATGCGTCGTCGTCAAAACAACCCTATTTTAACGGGTGAGCCTGGTGTGGGTAAAACCGCAGTAGTGGAAGGCCTAGCATTAAAAATTTCACAGAACCAAGTGCCCGATGCGTTAAAAAATGTCCAATTACACTCTTTGGATATGGGCCTGTTACAAGCAGGTGCAAGTGTTAAAGGTGAGTTTGAAAACCGCTTAAAACAAGTGATTCAAGAAGTACAGCAATCTTCACATCCGATTATTCTGTTTATTGATGAAGCCCACACCATGATTGGTGCGGGCGGTCAAGCTGGGCAAAATGATGCCGCGAACTTATTAAAACCTGCACTTGCTCGCGGTGAATTACGCACAATTGCAGCAACAACTTGGGCTGAATACAAACAATATTTTGAAAAAGATGCTGCTTTAAGTCGTCGTTTCCAAGTGGTCAAAGTAGAAGAACCGACTGAAGAAGTCGCGATCGATATGCTACGCGCCATGATTCCAGTGATGGCCAATCACTTTAATTTACGCATTGATGATGAAGCGATTATCACCGCTGTTCATTCTTCACATCGTTATATTAGTGGCCGCCAACTCCCGGATAAAGCCATTAGTGTGCTTGACACCGCTGCGGCTCGTGTTGCGCTAACCCAAAATGCTCAACCGGTCAAACTTGATCAACTTAAAGCACAACAACATAATTTAAATCTTGAATTCAATATTATTGAAAATGAACACCGTCACCAGCCAATTCATGAAGAACGTTTAGCTCAATTAACATCATCATTGGAATTGCTTGATCAAGAAATTCAGCAAACAGAACAACAATGGCAAGCCGAATTGGCATTGATTCAAAAAATCCAAGCATTAGAAACTGCTGAACAGGCTGATTCGAACAAAGATGAGATTCTCAGTACACGTACGCAGCTATCTGAGCTACAAGGTCAGCAACCATTGGTCTTTGAACGTGTAAATGCCCAAATTATTAATGAAATTATTTCAGACTGGACGGGTATTCCTGTTGGTAAAATGGTCAATGATGAAATTAAGCAAATTCTCAGTCTGGAAGAAAAACTTGAAAAACGTGTGATGGGACAAGATTATGCCCTACATCAGTTGGTTCAAGGTATTAAAACATCAAAAGCACGTTTAGAAGACCCAAATAAACCACAAGGTGTTTTCATGCTTGTCGGTCCAAGTGGTGTGGGTAAAACAGAAACTGCCTTAGCACTTGCCAATGAACTTTATGGTGGTGAGTCACATTTAATCACCATCAATATGTCTGAATACCAAGAGGCGCATACGGTTTCTTCGCTTAAAGGTGCGCCTCCAGGATATGTCGGGTATGGTCAAGGCGGTGTTTTGACTGAAGCCGTTCGACGTAATCCGTATAGCGTTGTGTTATTAGACGAGATTGAAAAAGCACACAGCGATGTCCAAGAACTGTTCTACCAAGTTTTTGACAAAGGTACGCTCGAAGATGGTGAAGGTCGTGTGATTGATTTTAAAAACACCACGATATTACTGACGTCAAACACGGGCTCAAATGCCATCATGCAGGCATGCTTAAATCAACCTGTCGAAGAATGGCCAAGTGCTGAAGAGCTGACTGAACAACTCAAACCAAGCTTATACAAACAATTTAAGCCAGCATTCTTAGGCCGTATGCGAATTGTCCCTTACTTCCCATTACATGATGATCTATTAGTCAGAATTATTGAGCATAAACTAGGAAAAATTACAGCACGACTCGAAAAGCAGTATGAAACCAAAGTGACATATAGCGATGATTTAATCGAATTAATTCTAAGTCGTTGTACTGAAGTTGATAGTGGCGCACGTAATGTTGATAACATTTTAAATGCCTCAGTGTTACCTGCTTTGGCCACTGAAATATTGGTGGCTTTGGCTGAACAAAAAATACCAAAAGTCATTCATATTGATACTAAAGATGATGAAATCATTTACCTATTAGATCCACAAGCGAAGCCAGCAAAGAAAAAGTCGAGCAAAAAGTCAAAAGTTGTGGAAGCTTAAATATATACGAGTATAGAAAATGGATATAAATTTAGACGTCTTATTAGAGCCTATTTCTGATGCTCATCCGTGTGGAGAAGATTTATCTTTTTCCAATGAGTTTCACGAAATCAAAAAAGCACGTACCCATGATGATCCTTTATTAGACCAAGGTGATTGGATTTCTGAGCCAAAGCAAGCCGACTGGTCATTTGTTGCAGAAAAATCAATCCAATTACTCACGCAAAAAACCAAAGATATTCGTTTATTAACCTGGCTTACAGAAGCTTGGACAAACCTCTATGGCTTTGAAGGCTTAATCAAAGGACTGGAACTGAGTCACCGTGTTTTAGAACAGTTCTGGTTAAAGATTCATCCTGAAATTGAAGATGACGACTTAGATCAACGCTTAGGCTTACTGCAAGGTTTTACCACCCAATTACCGAGCTTGGTAAAGAATGTTCCGCTCATCAACATTCAACCGTTTTATTCACTTGCCCAATACGAAAAATTCTTACATCTACAGAATAATCGTCGTAAGCAAGCCGAAGATTCTGACAGTGTAGAAGCGTCCTTAGAATTAGATCAATTCAATCAGGCGCTATTCAACACCTCACGGACTTTTCAGTATCAAAATTATCAGCAATTTCAAGAAATTTTGCAGCATTGGAATATTATCAAACAAACATTAGATGCACTGATGGAGCTGGAAGCACCAAGTTTTGCGAGTATCGATTCACAGTTTGAAAATATTCAAATGAACCTGAAAAAAATCTATAAAGCAGACTCATTTGGAAACAACACCAATACAGCTGCAGTTGAAGATACCCCAGCTCAAATGACAATGCCAGTAACAGAAACAACGCATTCAGCTCCAATTCCACAAGCGCAAACATTTCAACCTCAACCACAAAGCCATTTACAAAACCGTGAACAGGCAATGCGGGTTTTACAAGAGATTGCCGATTACTTTCAAACCAATGAGCCGCATAGTCCTGTGAGTTATATGCTGCAAAAAACAATTAAATGGAGCCAAATGCCTTTACATGAATGGTTAACTCAAGTCATTAAAAATGATAATCCCCTTGATTCTATTCAAGAATTATTGGGCGTAAACCAAAATAATGAATCTTCTGAATGGTAATCATCTATGTTTAAAGCAGAAAAAGTTCTTTGGGGTGAAGGTTTATTTTTAAGACCACAACACTTCCAATTACAAGATACGTATCAAGAACAACGACTTAACCACACCATTCGTTCAACGATTCCTTATCCTTATGGAATTAAAAATCTTCGATTTGACGAAACACAACTGGGCACACATGTGCTTGCTTTAGAGCAAATCGATATGATTTGGCAGGATGGTGAAATTTACCAAGCGCCGGCCAAAGATCTGTTACCACAACCAATTTTATTGGATGAACTGAACTTGCGTGGGGAAATGTTAATCTACTTAGCATTGCCTATTTTACAACCGAATAAAAAGAACATCTCTGATGAACAGGATAAACAACCTGCTCGCTACCATTCATATTTGAATGAAACTCACGATCTTTTTACTGATGCATCCCCTGCTGAAATTACATTTCTTCGACGCCGAACTGAATTTAAACTTTTTGATGTTCAAGCAGATCCAAATCAAGATTTAGATGGTTTTTTATATCTTGCTATCGGAAAAATTCGACGTCATAGTTCAGGGAATTTTGAGATTGATTCAAAATATATTCCACCAATTTTACATATTCAGTCAAATGAAACCTTATTGGCAAATTTGAAGCGAACATTGAACGTTGTTCGTGCCAAAATTAAAATGATTCAAACCAATAACCGTGAAAATGAACAAAAGCTCATTGAATTTAGATCGGGTGATATTGTTTCATTCTGGTTGGTCAATGCACTAAATACTGCTCATGCGACCTTGAATCATCTGTTACAAAATCCGCAGATTCACCCTGAAAAACTATTTTTTGAACTTCTGCGTTTAACGGGTTCATTGCTGACATTCTCTACCGCATATGAAGTTGAACATTTGCCACAATATCAACATCATAACTTGCAAGATAGCTTTAGTCAGCTTGATAAAATTTTACGCGAATTGCTCGATACGATTATTTCAAGTCGTTATATCAGTATTGCGCTAAAAGAAATTCGCCCATCATATTGGGTCGGAAGCTTAGAAACAGATAAAATCACTAAAGAATCAAGACTTTATATCGCTGTTTCTAGTAGCATGATGCAAACCCATGAACTGATTCAAATTGTCCCACTGCGTTTCAAAGTCGGGAATACTGTCGATGTTGAACAACGTGTTGTTGCGGCACTTCCTGCAATCCCAATTCATCATTTAGTCCAAATTCCAACTGCTATCCCAGTGCGTTCTGGTGTGAATTATTTTGAAATTGAACCACATCATGAAATGTATCAACGTATGCTTGATTCTGAAACCATCTGTATTTATGTCCCTGCAGGTTTCCAAGATATCAGTATTGAATTAATTGCAGTGATGAATGGTTAAGCGAGGAGTATGTCATGAGCCAGAATAATATTGCCCCCTCACTGTTTGATGATGGACAAATCGGTGGAGGTTCTTTACCTCAACAATCCAAAATCACACAAGCAACCAATTTAGTCGACCTTCTACATGACGGATTTTATATTGTTTTCTTATTGAAAAATCAGTATGTGCCAGAAAATGCAAACGGCTTTAAAGACAAAATTTTAGACTTGTTGAATCGTTTTGAACATCAAGCAAAAAAACTGCAGTTTTCTCCTGAAGATATTCATGATGCAAAATATGCATATTGTGCCTTAATTGATGAAACCATTGTTACTCAACAAGATCCATCATTCTTTAACCTACAAAATCATTGGTTAATCAGTCCACTTCAATTAACTTTATTTGGTTCACAACTTGCAGGTTATCGATTCTTTGAGTTTCTCGAACTGATTCGTGCTCGTGGTAAAGAAAGATTGGCTTCACTCGAAGTTTTTCATTATTGCTTATTGCTTGGTTTCCAAGGTAAGTATCGTATTGAATCGATTGAAAGTTTAAATCATCTTGTGGCACGAGTCGGTGATGAAATCGATTATTTGAAAGGCAAAAAGACTGCCTTTTCTCCTTTTGCGGCTTTACCAGATCAAATCAAAAATATTATTCATAAAGAATTACCCTTTGTTTGGATTTTAATTTTCCTGTTGTTATTTGCTGTACTGGCTTTCGCTGGCCTAAAATTCATGTTGAATAAGACGGAAAATGCTTCTATTGCGAAATTTAATAATGTGATTTCTGCACCTGCTGAACAAGCACATATCACTATTCAATTGCCTTGACAGGTTGAATTATGACACAAGAAAAACAAACATCTATTCGTATATTACAAAGTAAACCCGCTAAAAAAACATTGGGGAAATCATCTGTTTTTCTACTTGGTTTAATTGCTGGGATGGTTATTTCTGCTATTTTCTTTTTTGTTTTTATCAATGGCAACCCAACAGAAAATACCAGTACCAATACGGATTCGGTTGCAACACAAGAACCTGAACTACGCGATGTGCATGCTGAAGAAGCAGCAACCAATCATCACGATGAAAATGCTGGTGCATATAAGCAGCATATCAATGAAAAAGATTTCAATCAGATTTTTAAACATGAAAATAAGGTTGCCGCTCAGAAAAACCCAAATCCGAATGCCTCTCCGTTTGAACAAATGCTAAAACCTGAGGCGAAACCAGCAGTGCCACCGCCAGCTGCAACCAGACCACAAGCGGCAATAACCGCAAAACCAGTACCAAAAGCGAAAGTAGAAGCAAAGTCAGAAGCTGCTGCTAAACCTACTGAAAAAGAAGCCGCACCTAAAAAAGAGGAAGCGCAAGAAGCTTCCCCTGAAGGTACAGTGAAAATGACGATAGACCGTAAAGTCATAGAAAACAAACCATGATTTTGTTTGTTGTCATTTGCTTTATCTTTTTGGTGCTTGGCCTAACTTTTCTGATGTCTTATGAAATTAGACATAAAACCTTAGACTACCTTAAAGCACTTTTACCGCAAGGTAAGAGAAAGCTGGCTTCTGCAAAGCACTTTGCAGAACAAATGAATCAAGCAGCCTCAGCCAATCAGACCCAAACCCATTGGCATTTACAGCAATGGTGGATTTTGATTGCGGGTTTCTTTTTACTTTCCAGCATTCTTGTTTTTGCATTTACACGACCAATTGATCCGACAAAGGTTGAAGCAGAATATTTAAGAAAAACTGACCCACAAATTTATGCACTATTAAATGGTGAAGTTTTAACCCCTCCTCCTGCAGTGGATGAAAGCTTAATTGATGCTGCGATTGTTCAAGCACAAATATTGGAAAGAGACAACCCTGTTCCAAATCATCAATTCCCGAGTGTAAATCCATCAGCTATTGATAATGAAGGGGTTGGAGATCAACGTAGCAGCTTCGATACAGCAATGGTTGACCGTAAATGGGACAAAATGCATCCAAGTTATAAGCAGCGTTTACTGATGGTCTTTAAAATCATGAAAGAGCGCCATGGTTATGAAATGGTGCTTTTAGAAGGTTATCGTAGTCCAGAACGTCAAACTCGTTTATCTGGCAATACAGCCACGACTTTAGCCAAAGCCTATCAAAGTTATCATCAGTTTGGTTTAGCTGCCGATGTTGCCTTTAAACGAGATGGTAAAGTTGTTATTTCTGAACGAGATCCTTGGGCATGGAAAGGCTATCAATTATATGGGGTTGTTGCTGAATCTGTAGGTTTAACGTGGGGTGGACGTTGGACACGAATCCACGACTATGGTCATACTGAGTTCCGTATGCCAGGACTGCGTAAAAACCGTGAATCTGCTGAACGCTTGATTGCTGAAGCACAAGGTAAAGGACTTATGGCAAATAATATTGATGTAAATTAATTGCCATGTTGTCTTTGTAGGAAAATGCTTACAGCAATCACAGCGATTGTCATCTATACGATCAAAGCCTAGTCTTATATTCTATAGTTATAGGGAACAGGAAGTTTCCCAGACATAAAACAATAATAAAGCGTCTGAGCATCAGGAACGTGAGATTCGACAGGAGTCAGATCTAACACACCAATACGAAGAAAACCCCATCAGGATGATGGGGTTTTCTTTTTATATCTATAGAATATCTGATTCACATCACATTGTTTGAGAATCTATAAACTATTTAAATACGCAATAATCTGTTGATTTTCAGCCATTTCAGCAAGCTCTAATGCGGTAAATTGGCTTTTATAGTCTTTGTCTGCGCCTTTAGAAATCAATAATTTAACAATATCTAAATGATCATTCTCCGCCGCAGCTTGTAGCGCACTATAGCCTTCATCATCAGTTTGATTAACGTCAATACCTTGTGATAACAGTTGTTCGACCTGTTCAAACTCTCCTAAAGATGCAGCATACACCAGTTCAGGAAGATGTAGTTCTTCATCATGATCAGGAAGTGGTGAGAAAGAGTTAAGTTTCATAAGAAATACCAAATTTTTGTTCAATTATTATTTAGCTAAAAATTTTAAAGGTCAACAGTTCATTATTCAATGAAGTCAGTGATCAATTAACTCAATATAAATAGATCTCTTTCATTTCGACAATAAAACATACCAAACACCACGCATAAAAAAACACCCCAATCTCGCTAGAGATCGGGGTGTTTTAGATTTAAAAGCTGGCGATGACTTACTCTCACATGGGTAACCCCACACTACCATCAGCGCTAAGAGGTTTCACTTCTGAGTT